>CALFYS010000086.1 GCA_937952245.1 uncultured Alphaproteobacteria bacterium
CGCTGATAGGTTGAAACCGCCTGTTGGTTAGCGCTGTTCTGTGATTGCATCGACGCTTCGTTCCAAAGCGTTTCGATATTATTCAGCAAATCACTTTTGGGACGCATTGCCACCACCGTTGATCCCCTTTTTCGTCATCCGTATTGGTTTTCGAGGAAGCCTCGAAGAATTCTTCTTGTGATGCGCCCATTTGATTTTTGAAAAAGCGCTGAAAATGCGGCGCATCATCAGTGCAAATTCATCAAAAAGACGAATCAAAAGATTTTAGATAATAACCAATATATTGAGGATCGGCCAGCAAATAAACACAAGACTTATGAAAATTCCAAAAGGAAGGGCGGTTTGCCCATGGCCTTTTTTCAGGCTGATCAGGGCAATGCCAATGACTGCGCCAAGAATGGCCGCGATGAAAAACAACGCGGTTGAAAAAAGAGGCCCCATCCACAGGCCAACAGCACCCAACAGCCAGTAATCACCACTGCCAAAACCGGTCTCCCCCCGAATCAGCATATAGATCAGATTTATCACGGTGATCAGCAGCAAAGGGGCGATCATGCCCAAAAGCGCCGCCATGGGGGATAGGGGCCAGAACGGCAAAAGCGACAAGATAAAGCCAACCCCGCCCATGATCAGCATCACCGGCAAATGCAGAAGCATTTGATCAAGATCGGTGAGGGCGCAAATGGTCATCAAAGCGATGCCAAGGATAAGCGCGGATGCGATGAAAATAGGAAAATAAGCCACCATCAGAGCCGCCATGACCCCAAGGAAAACTTCAACCAGCAGGTATCGTGAGGATATGATGGCTTTGCATTGCCGGCAACGCCCTAATGTTTTGAGCCATCCCAACACCGGCAGGTTATCGTGCCATTTCAGCACTTTTTGACAGGTTCTGCAGCGTGATGGCTGTTTGATCACATCTTCTTCTTGATTAAGCCGAAGCGCCGCCGCTTGCACAAATGACCCTAAACAAGCGCCAATAACAAAGGCCAGGATCAACACCATCACCGACGGCGGAGTTGCTTGCACGGGCAAGATGATGGTTAAAGCTTGGGGGGTGAAGATCATGATGTTTTCAATAGTAACTTTAATGTCGGCCGGCGTTAAGGCAGTTCAGCCAGTTTCTTTAACGCCTCTTGACTGCCAGCATCGACGGCTTTTTGCAACCATTGCTTGGCTTGATAGGTCGCGTTTGGAGACCTTTTCGAGATATAATAGTCAGCGATATACATCATGGCGGTGACAATCCCGCCATTGGCCGCGCAGGTCAGCTCTTTCAACGCTTTGCGGATGCCAAGGTCGCTTTCAATAATGCCTTTAGCGGCCACCAGACACGCCCTTGGCTCACTTTTCTTGAGGGCATTGGCCATATGGGTGGCGGCTTCTTCTTTATCAAAAGAAGGATTGTCTTCATCAGCGTAAAGTAAAGCCAGTTCAAAATGCGCCCCGATGGCCCCGCGATTAAGGGCGCGCAACAGCCATTTTCGCGACTTCACGTAATTCACATCCACCCCCATGCCAATACGGTATAATCGGCCGGTCATTTCCGCGGCTTTGGGGTGACCTGCCCGGGCCGCGTTGAGCGCCCATCCGAAAGCATCTTGATCATAAATATCCGATTCCTCATCCATCAAGCGGACAGCCACGGCGTACATGGCTTCTGGATTGCCATCTCGGGCTAATGCTAAAGTGGTGGTGAAATTCTGATTAAGAAGCTTGCTTTGCTGTTCTTGAGACGTTGGGGTTTCTGTCTCTGCCAAGGTCATCGAAGGCTGAATAAATGCAAATACCATCAAACAGGCTATTGCCATATATGACCGGAATAGGACATGATGGGCGCAATTGAGACTTTGTTTCATGTAAACCATATTTGCTTTTAACATTAGTGTTGTCTTATGGAAAACCCAATTTACGGATATTTGCTCGATATTGTTCGTAACGAGAAAGTGTCAGATTTTCACCTCCACAGCAATAAACCCTTAGCATATCGTGGCGATGGCGAAATCAAGAAAAAGGATAACATGATCATCTCAGATGATGATTTGCAGGATTTTTTCCGCCAAGAATTGGGTGATGAAGAATTTGAAAACTTTGCCGATTATGGTGATGTTGATTTCGCGGTTCAATATGATGGCCAGCGGTTCAGGGCCAGTGGCTATCGGCAAATGAACGGTTATGCCCTTGTTTTGAGGGTGATTGTCACGGAAGTGCCGCATATTGATATGCTTGGCCTGCCGCCTGCTGTTCATAATGTTTTGACCGCGCGGGATGGCTTGGTGCTGGTCACCGGCGCCACCGGTTCTGGCAAATCGACATCTCTGGCGGCGATGATTGATAAAATTAATCGCGAGCGCAATGAAAACATCATCACCGTTGAAGACCCGATTGAATTTGTCCATCAATCAAAAAAGTCACTCATTACCCAGCGGGAAGTGGGGCGTGACACGCAATCTTTCGGCCGCGCGCTTAAAGGAGCGTTGCGCCAAGACCCGGATATTATCCT
>CALFYS010000087.1 GCA_937952245.1 uncultured Alphaproteobacteria bacterium
ATACCGCCGTTTTTAATATTCATAGAGAGGATTAGTATTGGGTCTTCAAGCGGGGATTAACCCGCGCGTTCAAGTTCGGCTTCCTTGGCGGCATTCGCCATCAAGCGGCCATCAACGCGGGAGACAATGTTATCAACCGTTTCATTCTGCATTCCCATTTGGGCGCCAATTGTCCGCACCAGCATATCCACCCGTTCAATTTTGGTGGCGCCAGCGGCAATCGCGCGGGCGGCGGATGATGGCTTTAACAAGCCTTCGGCGGCATTCGCGTATTTTTCAAACGGCACTTGATCAGCCGGGTCAGCGCCCAGAGTTTGCGCCAATTGATCCACCCAAGCGTACATGGCTTTGGATGCGTCAAGATCGCCGTGGACAGCCTCACGAATAGGCTGTTCGCCATTGGCCAGAACACAGCGGTAATTGCCGGTCAACAACATGCTCCATTTTGCCATCGGGACAAACAAGCTTTCATGACGGCGGAGTTTAACAGGCACGTCTTTGCCATCAACCGTCACGCCCGCGATGTCATCAACCAATTGCTGAAGCATAGCGTTATGTTCAGGGCGAGCGAAATCAGCGGCTTTAAAATTGGTCGGCAAACCGACGTGCAAAACGTTTGAGCCTTCTTCCGGTGGACGGAACGCCTGCGGGTCAGGGCTGCACAGTGTCACCACATCAGGGTCGAAATCCGCCCAGACGCTGGCATCATCAAAGCAAGCGTCCAAATCCATTTCCGCAAGGGCGGCGATGCGCTTCAGATACGGCAATGGCGGCATATTCATGATTGAAAGGCAAGGCTTGCCCGATTTCGCGATTCGCTGCATCAGATCACGAACCGGACCTGAAGAATATTGCGGCTCCTGCATGGCCAAGGCGATCATATCGTAATCTTCTGGCTTGGCGGCTTCAGGCGTGACAGCGTCAACATTGCCAGGCAAATCTTTTGAGAAGAAAGAGCGATGCTGGTCTTCATCCCTAAGCTTAATGCGGACTTCCGTGCCTTCCGCGTTGATCAGATCAGCCGATTGCTGACGACAAATCAACGTCACGTCATGCCCTGCCATCAACAGTTTTGTTGATAGTAATGATCCGTAAGAAGCCCCTAGAATAAGAATACGCATTGCATCCACCTTTCTTTAATTCCATTTTTGTTGTTTACGCCAATAGGGGGCGTAAAACGAGGAAAAAAGTGAAAGGAAGATAATTGTAAAGAATTTACAATTTTCATTAGTTAATTTTTGTTACT
>CALFYS010000088.1 GCA_937952245.1 uncultured Alphaproteobacteria bacterium
GTTCTCCCATCTTTATTCGCCAGGGTATCTTGCGGTGAATCAAGACGCGTTTAGGGAAAAATTTGAAAAGCGATTTATCCAGCTTCCGCTTGAAAAGGGTGACGCGGTGTTCTTCAGCCCAGCATTGTTCCACGCGGCAGGGGATAACAACAGCGATGATATTCAACGATTAGCCAATCTGTTGCAGATTTCATCAGCCATGGGGCGGTCGATTGAATCGATGGATAGAACCGCCATTTGCCAAAAACTTTATCCTGCGTTGATGCGCAGTAACCTGACCACGGCGGAACGTGATGCCGCGATTGCGGCGGCGGCCGAAGGCTATTCTTTCCCAACCAACCTTGATCTTGATCCGCCTTTGGGGGGCAACGCATCTGAAAGCCAAGCCGATATAATGAAGCGAGCATTATCAGAACAAATGAGCGCGACTGATTTTAACGCTGCATTGGCTGAGCAAAATAACAAGAGACGAGCCTAAACCACAGGACACCAAATTAATTTTTATTAAGGGGGTTAATTTTACATGGCTGATTTATTGAAAAAGCCAACAGGCTCGCATGGCAAAATTCATAATATTACCCCAGAAAAAGCAGGCTGGTCTTATGTTGGTTTTGGGCTTTATCACCTGCGTGAAGGTGACGTCGCTGAAGAACAATGCGGCGATAATGAAGCCATCCTTGTGTTAGTTGAAGGACGAGCAAATCTCTATGCCGCTGATCAGGATTGGGGGGAGATGGGCGACAGGATGAGCGTTTGGGAAAAAACCCCGCCCCATGCGCTTTATCTGCCAAACGGTGCTTCATGGCGGGCGCATGCCACCACCGATTGCATCATTGCGGTTTGTTCAGCCCCGGGGAAAAATGGGCATCAAGCGCAACGGCTTGGCCCTGATGGCATTACCCTTGAAGAACGTGGCAAAGGCAATAACACCCGCTATATCAATAATATCGCCATGGAAGGGCGAGATGTAGCCGATAGTTTATTGGTGACTGAAGTCTTTACCCCGAATGGGCATTGGTCTTCTTTTCCATCGCATCGCCATGATGAAGACCGTTTCCCTGAAATAACATATTTAGAAGAGACCTATTATCACCGGATCGCGCCCAAAGATGGATTTGGTGTTCAGCGTGTTTATACCGAAGATGGCTCATTGGATGAAACAATGGCGGTCAAAGACCATGATTTGGTTTTGGTGCCAAAAGGCCATCACCCTTGTGCAGCGCCCTATGGGTTTGAGATGTATTATCTTAATGTTATGGCAGGGCCTTTACGGAAATGGCGCTTTAAACTTGATCCGGCGGTGGAATGGATTGTTGAGCGGGATGGTTGATCCCATCAAAAATATTAAACGGTATGGGCGATAACATGGCACCAACGCTTCGAAATGTTGCTGAACTAGCAGGCGTTTCACGCTCGGCTGTATCACGGACATTCACGCCTGGCGCTTCTGTTTCAAAAGAAACCCGCCACCGTGTCGAACAAGCGGCACGTCAATTGGGCTATCATCCCAATGCGCTGGCATCATCATTGACCACTGGCCGGACAAAATTAATTGGGCTTGTGTTTAATAACTTCCACAACCCATTATTTTTAGAAGTTTTTGACAGGTTTACCCGCAGTTTGCAGGCCATTGGCTTGCGACCATTGATCATTAATTTGACCGATGAAACTGACCCCCAAAATTCAGTCCAGATGCTGAGGCAATATTCGGTTGATGGGGTTGTTTTGGCTTCTTCTACATTGCCGTTGAGTTTTGCCCAGGCCTTTCGCGATGCGGGGATGCCGATTGTTCATAGTTTTGGAAAATATTCCAGCACCCCCAAAGTTCATGTCGTGGGGATTGATAATCAAGAATGTGGTCGGCTTGCCGCTGAAACCTTGTTGGCAAGAGGCTATCGTCATCTGGCTTTTCTGGGCGGGCCAGAAGGCGCCACTTCCACCCAAGACAGAATGCAAGGGTTTTTAAGTGTATTAAATCAGCGTTCTGATGTTGAGGTCAGTTGTTCCTTTGCGGAAGATTACACATTTAAAGCTGGGCGGAATGAAATGATGCGCTTGTTATCAGGTCGACGAGCAGAGGCTTATTTATGTGGTGATGATGTGCTGTCAATCGGGGCTTTGAGCGCGGTTCAGGATTTTGGCCTTAATGTCCCTGATGATCTTGGTTTGATTGGCCTTAATGATATGGAAATGGCAGGTTGGCAGAATATTAATCTGACAACCATCGGTCAGCCTTTGGCCGATATCATTGCTGCCAGTGTTGATCAAATGGCGGCGTTATTAGAAGACCCCGAAAAAACACCAGAGTCTCGCCTTTTTGAATGTCATTTGGTGGAGCGGGGTACACTCAAGCCTTTGGCAGAATAACCGCGCCACCACCTGATTGCTTTGAGATCAAAACAAAATTATCGGAACATTGGCGGGCGGGCATCAACCCAAGCGCCGTTTTTTTTGCCACTTTCGGCCACTGCC
>CALFYS010000089.1 GCA_937952245.1 uncultured Alphaproteobacteria bacterium
GGATCAACGCCGCCAACTACGCCTTGATACACCGATGTGCTGTCAAAAAACCGGTCGGTAATAACAACATCACCTTCATCAAGGGCAGGTTTGATGATCCGCATCAGGTTATCGCGCCGTGATGCCGTCATCAACAGAGCTTCGGTGACGCTATCCCAGCGTTCTTTATCGCCAGTGACCAATAACCGGCGGATCAATTCCGCGCCATTCGTGCCGCCAGGCTCACGGGTAACCGTCACCTTTCCCCGCCACACGCTTTGAATCCAATTGGCCAGCAATTTGATTTGAGTGGTCTTGCCACTCCCCTCACCGCCTTCAAATGAGATGAAAAACCCAGACATCATCACGCCTTTTACAATCGTCTAAACAAAACAGAATAAACGCTGACCCCGCCTATTGTTGCGGCGCATCAGCCCCAAAGATCAAGAATTTAAAGAATGCGCCAATCCGTTTATGCAGGGGCAATTGGTCAATATCCTTGCCCGCCACCAGCGGATACGCCTTTTCGATCCCATCAATATTGATAAAGATTTGGCCAATCTCCTGCCCTTTCGTGATAGGGGCTTTGATCTCATCAGGGAAAACCACCCTTGTGGTCATGGTATTATGCGATTTCCGCGTCATCACCCGCGAAACGGTTACCGGTGAGACCAACGGTACGGTTTCTTCATTGCCCATCCACAATGGCGCGTCTTTGACGGTTTTGTCAGCGGTCAGCAGCTCAAACTTTTTGAAGGTCCGGAACGCCAAATTCATCAACCGCACGGATTCCATTTTCCGTTCTTTGACTGATGTCAGCCCATTGATCACCAAAATAATCCGCTGGCCGTTTAATTCGGCTGACCCCACCAGCCCATATCCGCTCTCACTTGTATGCCCTGTTTTCAGGCCATCCGCCCCTTCAACCGTGTAAAGCAAAGGATTGCGGTTGGGCTGTTTGATGTTGTTATAGGTGAATGATTTTTCCGCATAAATGCCATAAAACTCAGGGTGGTTTTTGATCATGGCTTTTGCCAAAATCGCCAAATCCCGTGCGGTCGTGGTGGTTTTTTCATCAGGCCAGCCTGTTGAATTGCCAAAGACCGTGTTGACCATGCCCAAGGATTGCGCCCTTGCGGTCATTTCTTCGGCAAAGGCATTTTCTGTCCCCGCCAGCCCTTCAGCCACGACAATCGCCGCGTCATTGCCGCTTTGAACGATAATCCCGCGCAATAGATCAGAGATAGTGACTTGTGAGCCAATCTCAACAAACATCCGTGAGCCGCCCTTGCGATAGGCTTTTTCCGAGACAATAAACTTATCTTCAAGCCGCATACTGCCGTTTTGCAATTGCTCAAACAGCAAATAGGTGGTCATCAATTTCGCCATGGATGCCGGCTTCATGGGCATATCAGCGTTCTTTTCATAAAGAATATCGCCGCTTTCATAATCCATGATCATGACAAATTCAGCCGGAGTGATGATCTCAGCCTTCGCCGGCGTCATGCC
>CALFYS010000090.1 GCA_937952245.1 uncultured Alphaproteobacteria bacterium
CAACATCTTCTCCTGTGATCTTGTCTTTTTTGATATTCAGATTGGCACAGATCCGGCCACGTCTGAACACAACAATACGGTCCACAAGGTCAAAGACTTGCCGCATATTGTGGCTCACCAGAATAAGTGGCTCACCTGCTTTTTTCAGGTTGCGGATAATGTTTTCCACCTGCTCTGTTTCCTGCACCCCCAATGCGGCTGTAGGTTCATCCATAATGGTCAGTCGCGAATGAAAACTGGCTGTACGAGCGATCGCCACACATTGCCGTTGCCCCCCTGACATATTTTGAATGACATTGTTGATATTGGGGATTTTAACCGCAGTCTTTTCAAGCGCAGCCAAGGTTTCAGCTCGCATCGCCTTATAATCAAGACGGCGAAACGGCCCCAGCCAATTCCATTTGGTAATCTCACGCCCTAGGAAAATATTATCGGGGACATCAAGGTGATCCGCCAAAGCCAAGGTTTGGAAAACGGTTTCAATTCCGGCTTCCCGAGCTTGGATAGGCCCTTTGAAATTTACCTCTTCGCCTCCAAAGATAATCGTACCACTTGTCCGTTGCTCGACACCGGTGATTTGCCGGACAAAGGTTGACTTGCCAGCACCGTTATCCCCCATGATCGCCACATGTTCACCATCACGGAGGGTGAAATTGGCATCTTCAAGGGCATGGACACCGCCGTAATGTTTGGTCAATCCCTTGGTTTCAAGAATGATATCGCTCATTACACACCCCTAACTTCGCTTTGTGGCACGTTCTTGACGCAGTTTATCGATAACAACTGCTGAAATAATAATCATGCCCATGGCCATTAATTGGAAGTACCCATCAATTTTAATAAAAGTCAAACCCGATTGAATCACACCAAAGACCATTGCCCCTAAGAAGGTCCCAATGATTGAACCGCGACCACCTGTCAAGCTAACGCCGCCAATCACCGCCATGGCGATGGCATAAAGCTCATAGAAAATCCCCATGCCCGATTGCGCGGTGAGGTTCTTTGAACTCAGGATAATCGCAGCAAACGCAGCCAGCATTGATGCGATCATATAGACTTTCACTTTATGTCGCCCAACATTAATACCCGACATCCGCGCCGCGTCTTCATTCGATCCAATCGCATAAGTATGCTTACCATAGACCGTATAACGCATGATAAAATGCAGAATAAAAGCAAGGCCAATGAACCATACAACGGGCATCATCCCTTTGCCTATAAAGGCATAACTTTCGGTTGGGAAGGATACAGGCTGACCCCTTGTCCATACCTGGGCGATCCCCCTACAAATTAGAAACATCCCTAGGGTTGCAATAAATGGCGGGATGCGGGTAAAGGCGATCAACGCCCCTGTAACCTACCCGATAAACGCCCCAAAGGCGAGCCCCACCACCACGGGTATGAGCACCGGAAGATCAAACGCCCATTCACCAAACACCGCTTTTGGATTGGGATTGCCATTGACCAATTCGGTTTGTGCAAAGGACATCACAATCATCGCCGTTGCCCCCACTAAGGGCCCCGACGAAAGATCAATACCGCCTGAGATAATCACTTGCGTTACCCCAAGGGCAATGATCCCAATAATCGATACCTGCAAGATAATAATCTTTAGACGGGCTATATTTAAAATTGTTCCGTCACGCTTAGTATTAAAATCAAATAACATGCTCTGCCCGTTCATATAGGGCAATATCTGACCAAGAGCCTCAAAAATAAGGATGATCAAAATGAGAGCCATAAAAATATTTAACTCATTCGGCCATCTGCGTTTAGACTTATCAAATGTCAATCCACCTGTGCCTTGTATTTTATCAGACATGATTTCCTCCTTTGGTGGATCATGGCTCAATGGCCAGCCTGTCTGAGATACGAATGCAAACACTCAAATTTTTCCGACCTATCGTGGGCTTTTGTTAACTCATTTACCCAAATCGGTTGCTCTGATAAGAAACAATTCTAAAGAAAGTAGAGCAAGTGTGCATGCCCAATCAAACCAGAGACAAACGGAGCAACGCTCGCGCTGCTCCGTATATCATGTTGAAGACAATTAGTTCTTGTCGAGGAAGTCGGCGACGTTATCA
>CALFYS010000091.1 GCA_937952245.1 uncultured Alphaproteobacteria bacterium
TTTTTCAATCGGTTGAGGTCTTGGTGATGGTGGAAAGGATTGCCGCCCGCCCAATACACCAACCGAATATCAGGATAGGTTAAATCCTGACCGTTATATTGAAATTCCCCACCAGGATTGAGCAACATATCCGCAATACGCGCAACAGGGATAAATGTATCAATTTGGTTTTTCCCTTGCGGCAAGGCCGACACATTGAAATCACCGGTTCCATTGCCAACCGTTTGAACCGCCGCGTAACCAAACCCAAAACCGCCGCCAGGCAAGCCAATTTGTCCGATTAAAGCCGCCAGCGTTACCCCTGCCCAAAGGGGCTGTTCCCCATAGGCTTGGCGGCTTAATGACCAGCTCATGGAAATCATGGTTCGGCCTTGGGTTATTCTGCGGGCTAAATCTCTGATGTCTTGGGCTGATATATCGGTTAGTTCTGCCGCCCATTCAGGTGTTTTAGCAACCCCATCATTTTCGCCAAAAATATAGGAACGGATTTGGTCAAAGCCAACGGTGTAGCGTTCGATAAACGCTTGATCATGGCGGTCTTCGTCAATGATCACATGACAAAGCGCTAGCATAAGCGCTGTATCGCTATTCGGCCTGATGGCCATCCATTCAGCAGATACATCTTCTAAAATATCACTTTTGATGGGTGAGATATTAACGAAATCCACCCCTTTGTTATGCGCTTCAAGAAGCCATTGTTTTTGCCGATGTTCGCCAACACCGCCTTGGCCAATTTGTGCGTTTTTGAGCGGAATACCACCAAAAGCAACAAAAAGGTCACAATGATTGATGACCGATGTCCAACTGGTTTGTTTGTAAAGAAAAGAACGGAAATCCCCGACGATATGTGGGAAAATGACTTCAGCCGCCGCAAAACTGTAAGTGTTTACCGAACGTGTATAACCGCCGATTGTATTCAGAAAGCGGTGAATCTGGCTTTGCGCATGATGAAAGCGACCTGCGCTAGCCCAGCCATACGACCCTGCAAAAATAGACGCATTGCCATGGTTTTTCATGACATGGGATAATTCATCCCCGACAATTCTGACGGCTTCACCCCAATCAAGAGGGATAAATACATCGTCGCCTCTTAGGTCTGTGTTGACGCCCCGCTTGCTTTCCAGCCACGATTTGCGAACCATCGGTTGGGTTATTCTGGTGTCATCATTGATCACATCAACAATGGCTTGGCCAATCCGTGATGGTTCTTGGTCTCGCTCAAAGGGTAAGACTTTTTTAATCTCGCCGTCCTCGGTTTCAACCCTATAGCTTCCCCAATGGCTGCTTGTTAAAAAGCGCTTAATGTCATTTGGGTTATTTCTTTTCATCACGTGACCCATTCATCAAGTCTATCTTTTTAATATTGCATTGAGTTGAATGTTTTATCCAGTACAATCAGTAAAAGATGATTTAATTAAAGTTCAAAAATTCTGTCGATAGGGGACGTTTGATGAATTACCTACCCATAGCCGGTTATTGCGATAAACTTTCTGCGCGGCCTGGTGAAAAAATTCGGTTCTATGTCTCCAGTCAATCCAAAACGGCGTATTCGGCACGCCTTTGCCGTTCAATTTGTGCTGACCCTAACCCCAGCGGCCCGGGCATTATCGAAGAAGACGCCAGCCAGTATTTTGCACAATCGAATTTTCCATCACGGTTTCAGGATATTAACATTGGCTCATATGCTGAAACAAAGGCCGATTTAAACCCATCAGCCAAATCCAATATCACCGTCAAATTTTGGTTTATGCCCACCCATATCAGCGCGGGGGATCAGGCGATTTTTTCATGGGGGAATTTATCTGTATTGCTGCAAGGCAATGGCCATTTGTTAGTCGCAATAAACGGAAAAACACCATTAGCATCAAAAGCCGCGCTTCGGATGCGGCGCTGGTATCGTTTTGAATTGAACATATCTCCAACTGGGGCGGTATCGTTTGATCTTAAAACGCCTTCCAACCATGGCGATCAATTCGAAAGCACCACAGGCCAGATTGAACAAGAGGAATTGGCAAAACTGTTTGCTTCAGGTGCTGCCATCAGATTGGCGGCGGGTTTTGCAAAAGATAAGATGTGTTTTAAT
>CALFYS010000092.1 GCA_937952245.1 uncultured Alphaproteobacteria bacterium
GCTAAATCATGGGGGTAAGAAAGGGTGATGGCTTCGATCATGGTTTCGATCATAGTTCCTGTCATGGAGATTTATACTTTAAAGCGATGCGGGTTGTTGAGGCGGAATTAACTTAAACTGATGCCACAAAAACTGGCAATGGCGCGGGCGACATCGCCCATTCTGCTGGCAAAAGGAAGGATGGCCACCGCAACCAAGGCGACGACAATCCAAACGCCAATAATCCACCGATCCCCATGTTCGATCACAGGGGGCTCCGGCGGGGTGTCATGAGAAGGTGTGGTGTTTTTAGTCATTCGTCCGCACCACAAATTCCATGCCTGATTGTTGGCCTACATAAATTCCCGGGCGGTGTTTTTTAAGATGGATGATCAACTCCCCTAAACTGACATCAAACCCATCGGGGCGGATTCGAATAATCGTGGCTTCGGCATCGACATCAGTGTCGGTGCAATGAAGGGTCACTTTTTGATCCAAGGCAATCATACTGTCCTCCCTTGAGGGTGGTTTTGAGGTTGATTCTCGCAGTTAATTCAGGTCAATCGCTTTTGACTTCAGCGCCTCAAGCGGAACAATCCGCAAGGTCGCGATATTGGTTGCCGCCAGCACCACATCAGGGGCGCGGTCAGCTTGAAAGGCTTCGAGCCAGCGGGCGGCGCAAAGACACCATCTGTCCCCTGCCCTTAACCCTGCGAAACCAAATTCAGGGCGCGGGGTGGATAAATCATTGCCGCGGCTTTGGCTAAATTTCAAAAATTCATCGGTCATCACCGCGCAAACAGTATGAACGCCATGGTCTTGTGGGCCAGTTTCACAACAGCCTGTCCGATAAAACCCTGTCACCGGGTCTTCTGAACATAAGGCCAGCGTGCCGCCCAATACATTGCGTTGGCGGCCATCACCGCCGAAACCACCGTCCATGGTGATGCCTCCTGATGAAAAGGTTTAAATCAGCATAACCTTTATTCCGCCATCAGTCGAAAGATTTCATTGATTGCTTTTATCTTTGGGCTTCTTCCTGCCCAGACTTGTTGCCAGTTTCCATGCCTGATCCCATCCCGGGCAAGGCGTTGGTGGCGGTTTCAATCGCATCTTCGAGGCGTGCCATAAATTCACGGCGGTTCAACCCCGGCGGAATTTCAGGCAAGAGCGCGACATCAATCACCCCTGATTTTTTCGTGAAAGCCGCCCGTGACCAGAACAATCCTGAATTTAAAGCCACCGGCACAACCGGCAGGCCTGTCGCCTGATAAATCGCAAATGTTCCAGTATGATAAGGGTGATGCGCCGCCGAATCCGATACCGGCGCCACGCGAGTGCCTTGAGGGAAAATCAAAATACTGCCCCCGATATTCTTGATCTTTTCCGCCGCCGCCATCAGGTTTTTCAACGCCGCCCGCCCGGCGGCGCGGTCAATCGGCACCGATGGAATTTTGACAAAATAAAGCCCGATAAACGGAATAAAGACCAATTCTTTTTTTAACACGGGCGCGGGGCTATTGAATTCAGCGTAGAGAAAAATCGTCTCCCACGCTGATTGATGTTTGGCGGCGTAAATCACCGGATGGTCAGGCCGCGCGCCTGTGACCCGATGGTTGATGCCCATGATGTATTTCAGCAAAAACACCATAATCGCCGACCAAAGATGGGCGTATTGTTGGCAAACCCGGTAGGGCAACACCAAAACGATCAAGCCAAAAACCGCCATAAAAGCGGTGATGCCATAAAAAAGAATATTGAATAGAAGCGACCGGATGATCACGATAACGCCACCTTTATTTGGAAAACAAGACGGAGGCCATCTTCGGTTTCATGGCGATCGGCTTGGATTAATTCATGGCCTGATGTTTCACAAAAATGGGGGAAGTCCAATTGCGCGGCGGGGTCATCTGCCCATACTTCCAGCACATCACCATGGCCAAGGTCTTTGATGGCACGGCGGGCTTTCAGCACAGGCAAAGGACATTTCAGCCCAGTTAAATCAATTTGCTGTTTTGGGGTTTCAGAAGACATAGCCCAACCTAAATCGACTTCGCCTGACCTGCAAGCCCGAAGACAACGAAACTTGAGGCTTGTCGATAGCATCAAGGGCGCTTAAATAAGGGCATGAACATTTGGGGCAAAATTATTGGTGGCGCGGCGGGCTTTGCTTTGGGCGGGCCGATTGGCGGTCTTGTGGGCGCGATTGCTGGCCATGCGGTTGATAGCGCGGTGGACAGTTATGTCACCGAATCCCAACCTGACCCGCAAGGACGTGAGGTCGCCTTCACCATCGCCTTGATCGCGTTAAGCGCAAAAATGGCGAAAGCTGATGGCGCGGTGACCCGTGATGAAATCCTCGCCTTCCGCCAGAAAGTTGATATTCCATCGGGTGATATTAATCATGTCAGCCGGCTTTGGGATTTGGCGCGCCAGACGCCTGATGGCTTTGATGGCTATGCCAAGCAATTGGCGAAAATGTTTCCGCCAGCCTCACCGATCCTTGATCAATTGATGGAATTGCTGTTTTTCATCGCAAGGGCGGATGGTGATATTACCGAACGCGAAGAAGATTACCTGCGCCAGGTGGCTATTATCCTTGGCTTTGATGACGCGGGGTTTGAACGGCTTTGCTTGATCCATGGCAAGGCGGAAAACAACCCTTATCAAGTTTTGGGCGTTCACCCTGATGATGATGACCAGTCCATTCGCCAAGCGTGGATTACCCTGGCCAAAGACCACCACCCTGACCAATTGACCGCCGCGGGCTTGCCCGAAGAATTTATTCGCGCCGCCAATGAACGTTTGGCCAAGATCAACACCGCTTATGAAGAGATAACGCGATTACGGCAAAAGGGCAAAGAGGATACCGAAGAAGGGGTCGTTCATGGCTGATGCCCTGCTTTCTGTTGCTGATCTTGGGGTTAACCTTGGGGATCGCTGGTTGATGCGGAATGTGGATGTGACGATTTCCACCGGTGATCGGCTTTGCCTTGTGGGGCGCAATGGCGCGGGCAAATCCACCCTGATGAAAATGATGGCGGGCTTGGGCGAAGCAGATGAAGGCTCACTTTGGGTGGCGCCGGGGGCGAATGTCTCTTATCTGCCGCAAGCCCCGACCCTGCCAAAAGGCATGAGTCTGGCCAGTGTTGTGGAGCATGGCACCGGCAGTGATGGCGATTATGTCGCCGCCACCCATAAAGCCGAAGCCATGTTGACCCGCATGGGCATGGACCCGAATTGGATGACCGATGGTCTTTCCGGCGGGGAATCACGGCGGGTGGCTTTGGCAAGAGCATTGGTCAAAGAACCTGATGTTTTGCTGATGGATGAGCCCACCAACCATCTCGATTTGCCAACCATTGAATGGATGGAAGAAATGTTGATGGCGCGAGGCGGGGCGATGGTGGTGATCAGCCACGACCGCGCTTTCTTGCGCCGTATTGGCAATGGCACGCTGTGGATTGATAGCGGCAAATTGCGCCGCCGTCAGGGCAGTTTTGATGGCTTTGATGAATGGGCGGAAGTGATCCAAACCGAAGAAGCCACAAGGCTTTATAAAATGGATCGCAAAATCGCCGAAGAAACACGCTGGTCACGTGAAGGCATCTCGGCACGCCGGAAACGCAACATGGGGCGGATGCGGGAATTGGATGTTCTGCGCCAAACACGGGCGCAAATGGCAGCCCCCATGGGGCGGTCGGCACGGATGGAAACCACCACCGTGGAAGGCGGCGGGCAAATGGTACTGGAAGCCATCGACTTGACGGTGACGGTTCCCGCCACCCGCCCCAACACGAATTCGGGGCTCAGTAAGAGCAATCAACAATCCGCCGATGACCGCCGCATCCTGTTTAATCATTTCAACGGCATTATCCGCAAAGGCGATCGGATTGGGATTATCGGGCCAAATGGGATTGGGAAATCGTCTTTGGTGCGGGCGTTGCTGGGTAAAATCACCCCTGACAGCGGCCGTATCCGTGAAGGTTTTGGGTTGATGACCTCTTATTTTGATCAGCAACGTGAAGCCCTCAATGGTGAGGATTCGCCTTGGACGGTGTTATGCCCCGGCGGCGGTGATACGGTTGAGGTGGCGGGGCGTTCGGTTCATGTCAAAAAATACCTCGAAGATTTTCTGTTTGATTCCTATAAAGTAACACAACGTGTTCGCACGCTTTCAGGCGGGGAGCAAAACCGCCTGTTATTGGCCAAGCTTTTTGCCGAAGACCATAATTTTCTGGTCTTGGACGAACCGACCAACGATCTGGATATGGAAACGCTGGAATTGCTGCAAGAAGTGATCGCTGATTACAAAGGCACGATCCTGATCATCAGCCACGACCGTGACTTTATCGACCGCACCGTGACATCGCTTTTGGCGTTTGAAGGCGACGGCAAGATCATCCCCCATGCGGGCGGGTATTCTGATTATCTGGCGCGGCGCATCAAAACCGCTGAACGCAAGAAAGCCAAAGCGGCAAAATCAACGCCGAAAGCCGAGCGCAACCGCGACGCGCGCACCGCGAAACTTTCCTTTAAAGACAAACACGCGTTGGAAAAACTGCCCGGCGAAATGGCAGCACTGGAAAAGGCGATTGCGGCGGCGGAAGAAGAATTGGCCGATCCAAACCTCTTTGCCCGCGATGGTGAACGGTTCAACAAACTGGCGGCGCAAGTCACCGCTGATAAAGAAACATTGGCGCAAAAAGAAGATCAATGGTTGGAATTAGAAGCCCTGCGCGAAGAAATCGAAGGGTAAGCACAACCCCTCCCCGCCACCAGACTTGACATCCCGCCTCTATTCGCCGCATATGGCCTTAGGTCAGATGGCTGGATGACCGCTGTTTTGCAGAGGAAAGTCCGGGCTCCACGGAACCACGATGCTGGGTAACGCCCAGCGAGGGCAACCTCAGGGAAAGTGCCACAGAAAACAAACCGCCATTGTTAAATGGTAAGGGTGAAACGGTGCGGTAAGAGCGCACCGCGCCGCTGGCGACAGGGGCGGCAGGGTAAACCCCATCGGGAGCAAGACCAGATAGGAACGCGTTGCCTTCGGGCTAAGGGCTGGTTTCGTCCTGACGTTCGGGTAGGTCGCTTGAGGCGGCTGGCAACAGTCGCCCTAGATGAATGGTCATCCAGTGTTGTTGATTTCAATCTTGAAACTCAATGATGCGGACAGAACCCGGCTTATAGGCTATCTGACCTTATTTTTGGGCTGACCTTATTTTTGGGGCTTATCCCCTTAAAAAAACAACTTCCCGGGGTTGAGGATATTTTGCGGATCAAGGCTGGATTTAATCGCCTGCATCACATCAACGCTTTCGCCCAATTCCTGCCTTAGATATTTGCGCTTGCCTTGGCCAATGCCATGTTCGCCAGTGCAAGTCCCGCCCATGGCAATCGCCCGTTCGGAAAGCCTGCTGGCAAATTCAGCAATCGCTTGATACGCCGCGTCATCCCCGGGCATGGCCAAGGGCAAGACATGGAAATTGCCATCACCGACATGGCCGATGATCGGGGCAGTCAGGCCGCTGGCTTCAATATCGCGGCGGGTTTCTTCCACACATTCGGCCAGCCGTGAGATCGGCACACAGACATCGGTGGAAATCCCTTCAGCCCCAGGCATCAACGCCAAACACGCCCAAAACGCGTCATGGCGGGCTTTCCATAATTTATTCCGTTCTTCAGGGTTGGTCGTCCATTGAAAGGCGTGGGGGGTAAATTCACTGGCGATCTGGCCAAAGAGTTCCGATTGTTCTTTCACGCTTTGCGCCGTGCCGTGGAATTCCAGCAAGAGCAATGTTTCTTCCGGCAAGGTGAGGTTGGAATATTGATTGCAAGCTTTGACTTGAAGCGCATCAAGCAGTTCAATCCGCGCCACAGGAATCCCATATTGGATGGTCATGATCACCGCGTTACACGCCGCCTCAACCGATGGGAAGGAACAAATCCCGCCAGCGATTTCATCAGGGATGCCTTGCAGTTTTAAGGTCAATTCCGTGATGATGCCCAACGTGCCTTCGGAGCCGATCATGAGCCGCGTTAAATCATACCCCGCTGATGATTTTTTCGCCCGCCCGCCGGTACGGATGATCCGGCCATCGGCCATCACCGCTTCCAAAGCAAGGACGTTATCTTTCATCGTGCCATAGCGAACAGCATTCGTGCCGGAAGCCCGTGTTGCCGCCATCCCCCCAAGGCTGGCATTCGCGCCCGGGTCAATCGGAAAGAACAATCCGGTATCGCGCAAATGTTCATTCAAGGCTTCCCGCGTCACCCCGGGCTGCACCACCACATCAAGGTCTTCGGGATGCACCGCCAGAATCTGATTAAGCGCGTTCATATCAATGGAAATCCCGCCATGGGCGGCGTTGACATGGCCTTCTAAGGAAGAACCGACACCAAAAGGCACAATCGGGCATTGGTATTCGGCGCAGATGCCGACAATATCCGCCACCTCTTGTTTGTCTTGGGCAAAGACCACCGCGTCTGGCCATTCACTGCCAATCTGGGTGGTGGTATGGCTGTGGTTTTCCCGCACCGATGCCGCTGTTGATACACGATCCCCAAATCGTTGCTTGAGCACGTCAATAGCGGTGGTGATGGCGGTTTGATCAAACATCAGCGAATCCTGTTTTGCGCGGCCAGCGATGACCGAAAAATTAATCCTTAGGGTTAAGAGTTTCTTTACCTCTTTTTGATAGGCTGGGTCAAAACCAGTTGATCAAGTCTAATAGGAGGCAAAGGTGATCGCAATTCATCAATTGACACGATTTTTGGCGGGGCTGGGGGAGATTGTCAATATTCTTACCGCCCCGGTTGTGGCCGCGCTGGCTTATTTAGCGGCGATGGAACGATTCATGGGGGAACGATTGATGGGGGATCACATGATGACGACTCATGCCGCCAACAATGCCGCGGGCCATGCCGATATGATCAGTCAGGATATGGCGATTTTCATGTCGATCATCATCGCCACTGTCACCGTTGGGTTTGTTAATGGCGGGTTTGCCGTTCTGTTTAGCATCCGGCGGATACTGGCCGAAGGGCGGGGTCAAGGCTCAACCCCCAAGGCGAAGCCAACCCCCGCGATGAAAACAGCGGAGATGAAAACAGCGGAGATGAAGGCAACACCAGAAGACACGTCAAAAGACGAACAA
>CALFYS010000093.1 GCA_937952245.1 uncultured Alphaproteobacteria bacterium
ACGTGAGGTTTTTTGTCCTTGTGATGCCGTCGCCATCAATCCCCCCATGCGCAAAATTTGATTTAAAATGTAAACTAAACTTGCACAAAACTTTACACGCGTTAATAATAGGTGCGATAAAAGCATCGGAACTGTCAAGATATTTCCGATCAATACTGAAAAGACATTTGAAGACATGACGACCCGAAGAATTAAAAATATGGACGAATTTGCCGGCCTTGTCGGCATCTCCCGCCCAACGATTTCAAAATATTTTAATGACCCTGATCGCGTTCGTCCCTCAACACGTCTTAAAATTGAAGAAGCGCTTGAGCGATATGATTACCGCCCCAATATTTTTGCGATTAATCAAAACAGACGACTGACAAAAAACATTGGCATCGTCGTGCCTTATCTCGCAGACCCGTTTTTTGCTGAAATTGCCCGTGTTCTGGAACGCCGCTGTATTGACGCGGGATACACGCCATCACTGTTTTCATCCCATGGCCAACAAAGTTTAGAAAACGCGATTTTGGATAGTTTGCGGTCAATCAAACCGGCAGGTGTGTTGCTGGCACCTCTGGGGCGTATTTCGGATAAAAAGCATATCGAAGCTTTCTGCCGTGATGTGCCGACCATTCTGTTTGATAGTAATATCGAAGGGTTAGGCGCAGGTTTTGTGGGGTCTGATAATTTCAGTTTTGTTTCACAAACCGTTGAATACCTAAGCAGAACAGGCAGCACCCCTTCATTCTTTGAAATGAAAAACCCTGCCAACCCCAATGCCAATAAACGCCGCGAAGCGTATTTGAAGATGATGAACAGGTTGAACCTTGAACCTCATGTCATCTCGATTGAAGGCGAAGGTTGGAATTTTGAAGAGATTGGACGGCAAGGCGCGTTGAACGTTCTGAATGGCAAAAAACTGCCCAGCAATTCTGTATTATGCAGTAATGATCGACTGGCGATTGGATTGCTTTCCGCCTGCCATGAATTAGGCATTAAGGTGGGGCGCGATGACACTTGCCATATCCGTGTCGCGTCTCATGATGATCACCCTTATTCGCGCTTTACCTGCCCTTCATTGACAACCGCCGCCCATGATTACGAATCGGTTTCAAGCCACGCGGTTGAAACATTATTCCGCTTGATCGAATCCGGCGGGCGTTTGGATAAGCGTGAAGAAAAACTGTTCGCCGCGCGCCTTATTATGCGGGGTTCCGCGTAACCCTCCTTCTCCATCCTGCGATTTTTTTATTTACGCGCGTAAAATAAATATTGACGCGGGCAAATTGTTTTGATTTGATTTTTCGACTACTTCAAGGAGGAGAATAAAATGCGTTTCAATAAACTAATTGGATTGGCAGCAACTGCATCAGTCATGATGTCAGGCGTTGCTTACGCTGAATCACTCACCATTGCGACTGTTAACAATGGTGACATGATTCGTATGCAGGGTCTTACAGATGACTTTACTGCAAAAACTGGTCACACAGTTGAGTGGGTAACATTGGAAGAAAACGTTCTTCGTCAGCGTGTTACCACAGACATCACCACCAAAGGCGGTGCTTTCGACATCATGACAATCGGCATGTACGAAACACCAATCTGGGGTAAGAACGGCTGGCTGGTGCCACTGAACGACCTCAGCGCTGAATACAATGTTGGTGATATTCTGCCAGCCATGTCCGGCGGTTTGAGCTATGACGGCACATTGTTTGCCGCGCCATTCTATGGTGAAAGCTCAATGATCATGTATCGTACAGACCTGATGGAAAAAGCAGGTTTGACTATGCCTGACGCTCCATCATGGTCATTCATCGCAAAAGCTGCACGTGAAATGACCGATCGTGACAATGACATCAACGGTATCTGCCTGCGTGGTAAGGCTGGTTGGGGTGAAGGCGGTGCTTTCATCACAGCAATGTCAAACTCATTCGGCGCGCGCTGGTTTGATGAAAACTGGAACGCTCAGTTCGACACAAGAGAATGGTCAGATACACTGAACTTCTTCGTCAACATGATGAACGATTCAGGCCCTTCAGGCTTTGCAACAAACGGCTTTAACGAAAACCTGTCATTGTTCCAGCAGGGCAAGTGTGGCATGTGGATCGACGCAACAGTTGCCGCGTCATTCGTCACCAACCCTAAGGATTCAACAGTTGCTGATAAAGTTGGTTTTGCTCTAGCACCTGATAACGGTATGGGCGTACGCTCAAACTGGTTGTGGGCATGGGCATTGGCCATTCCAGCCGGCACACAAAAAGAAGCTGCCGCGAAGGAATTCATCGAATGGGCAACATCAAACAGCTACATCGAGCTGGTTGCTTCAAAAGAAGGTTGGGCAAACGTTCCTCCAGGTGCACGGACATCACTGTATGAAAATGCAAACTACAAGGACATTCCATTCGCGAAGATGACACTGGATTCAATCCTGTCCGCTGATCCAAATAATTCAACCGTAGACCCAAGCCCATATGTTGGCATTCAGTTTGCGGCTATTCCTGAATTCGCTGGTATCGCAACAGAAGTCAGCCAGGAATTCTCCGCAGCATACGCTGGTCAGCAGACTGTTGCTGAAGCATTGGCGAAGGCACAGGCCATCACCAATGACGCAATGGAAGCCGCTGGCTACCGCTAAAATCTAAATGAATTAGAGGGCAATTCTTATTGCCCTCTAATTTTTTATATTTTTTCAATAATTTAAAAAATAAACACCACATCAAACAAAAGGGGGGCTTTATCATGGCAACACAGCATTCTCGCTCAATTGCTCGAATGATGTTGGCACCTGCAACAACACTGTTGTTGGCATGGATGCTCATCCCTTTGATCATGACCCTCTATTTTTCCTTTAAAAAATACCTGCCCCTGCGCGGCGGTGATCTTGGCTGGGTTGGTTTTGACAACTATGTCCGCTTTATTTCTTCAAGCGCTTTCTGGCCAGCTGTTGCCACCACATTGATCATTGTTGGCGGTGTCTTATTGATCACCATCCTTCTGGGGATTTTACTGGCCCTTCTGTTGGATCAGCCGATTTGGGGGCAAGGGGTGGTTCGTATTCTGGTGATCGCGCCGTTCTTTGTCATGCCCACGGTTTCAGGTCTGGTGTGGAAGAATATGTTCATGGATCCGGTGAACGGGTTTTTCGCCCATATATGGCGCGTCTTTGGGGCTGAACCCATACAATGGTTAAGCCATGCCTCGATGCCATCCTTGGTGATGATTATCAGCTGGCAATGGCTGCCCTTTGCGACATTGATTTTATTGACCGCCATTCAATCTTTGGATTCCGAACAAATCGAAGCCGCTGAAATGGATGGGGCGAAGCCGTTAAGCCGTTTCTTCTTTATTATTTTGCCGCATTTAGCGCGCGCCATCACCGTTGTTGTGTTGATTCAGACGATCTTTTTGCTGTCAATTTTTGCGGAAATTTTTGTCACCACCGCGGGCGCGTTTGGCACGAAAACCCTGACCTATCTGATTTTTCAGCGTGTTCTTGAAAGTCAAAATGTTGGGCTGGGTTCCGCTGGCGGTGTTTATGCCATTATCTTGGCCAATATTGTTGCGATTTTCTTGATGCGCATCGTTGGCAAGAATTTGGACCGGTGAGGAGATTACCATGGCACGTGCAGTGACACCTCGTCGTAAGGCCATCAACACCATCATCGCTTGGTTGGTGGGGCTGTTGATCTTCTTCCCTATTCTTTGGATTGTTGTGCTGTCGCTGAAAACAGAAGGCGACGCCATCAAAACCCCGCTTGAGGTTTTAACGTCAGTATGGACATTAGAAAGTTATGCTGTTGTCCAAGACCGATCCGATTACTTTAAGCATTTCTCCAATTCGGTGATTATCGCGCTTGGCTCAACGCTTTTGGGGATTGTGGTGGCAGTGCCCGCGGCATGGTCCATGGCTTTTGTGCCGTCACGCCGAACCCGCGGTATTTTGATGTGGATGTTATCGACCAAAATGCTGCCCGCTGTTGGCGTGCTTTATCCGATTTATCTGTTGTTTATTGAATTGGGGATTTTAGACAGCCGAATTGGCCTTGTGGTTGTGCTGATGTTGATCAACCTGCCGATTATCGTCTGGATGCTCTATACATATTTCAAAGAAATTCCCGGGGAAATTTTAGAAGCCGCCCGCATGGATGGGGCTAATCTGAAGGCGGAATTGATCTATGTCCTGACACCAATGGCGATCCCGGGGATTGCATCAACAATTCTATTGAACGTTATTCTGGCATGGAATGAAGCCTTCTGGACGCTGAACCTGACCGCCGCGAAAGCAGCACCATTGACCGCGTTCATCGCCAGTTATTCAAGCCCTGAAGGGCTGTTCTATGCCAAACTCAGCGCCGCTTCTGTTATGGCCATTACGCCAATTCTGATTATGGGCTGGTTCAGCCAAAAACAACTTGTTCGCGGCCTCACCTTTGGCGCCGTTAAATAGGGGAAGACACATGAAACAGATACAATTGAAAAAAGTATCAAAGAACTTTGGTGCAACTGAAGTCATCCCTCCACTTGATCTGGACATTGAAGATGGTGAATTTGTTGTCTTTGTCGGGCCTTCTGGATGCGGCAAATCAACGTTATTGCGCTTGATCGCGGGGCTGGAAGATGTCACCAGCGGTCAAATCCTGATCAATGGCAAAGATGCCACTGAAATGCCGCCAGCCAGCCGTGGTCTGGCCATGGTGTTCCAATCCTATGCGCTTTATCCGCATATGTCGGTGCGCAAGAATATCGCTTTCCCATTGCGGATGATCGGGATGCCGAAAGACGAACAGGCCAAGCGCGTTGATGAAGCGGCGAAAGTCTTGAACCTGACCGAATATCTTGATCGCCGCCCAGGGCAGCTTTCCGGCGGCCAGCGTCAACGTGTTGCCATTGGCCGTGCCATTGTCCGTGAGCCCACCGCCTTTCTTTTTGATGAACCTTTATCAAATCTTGATGCCGCGCTTCGGGTGGGGATGCGGCTTGAGATCAGCGAATTGCACAAACGCCTTGATACAACAATGATCTATGTGACCCATGATCAGGTTGAAGCCATGACCATGGCCGATAAAATCGTTGTCCTGCAATCTGGGGTGATTGAACAGGTTGGCACGCCGTTGGACCTCTATCACAACCCGCGCAATACTTTTGTCGCGGGCTTCATTGGCTCTCCTAAAATGAATCTTCTGACAGGTAAAGAAGCCGAAAAACATGGCGCCCATACGATTGGGATCCGCCCTGAACATTTAACCATCTCGACCAAAAAAGGCGGCTGGGAAGGCACAGTGGGTGTATCGGAACATCTTGGGTCTGATACGTTCATCCATGTTGAATGCAAAGCCTTTGATGAAACCCTGACGGTACGCGCCAGCGGTGAGATGGATTTATCCTATGGCAGTAAAGTGTATTTAACGCCTGATGCCAGCAATCTGCATAAATTTGATGAAAACGGCATGAGGATGTCATGACACGTCTGGCGGGGAAATCTGCATTAATCACGGGGGCCGCGCGCGGCATTGGCCGGCATTTCGCTGAAGCCTATGCCCGTGAAGGCGCGCAGGTTGCCCTTGCTGATATTGATATTGACCGCGCCCAAACCGCCGCCGGTGAGATTGGTGATCAAGCGATGGCGGTGGCCATGGATGTGACTGATCAGAACAGTATTGATCAAGCGATCGCTGAGGTGGTTTCTGCCTTTGGCGGGATTGATATTCTGGTCAATAACGCCGCTGTTTTTACCGCCGCCCCGATTGTGGAGATTGACCGTTCGAATTATCAGCAGGTTTTTGACATTAATGTCAGCGGCACGCTGTTTACCATGCAGGCGGTGGCGCGACATATGATTGATACAAATCGGCGTGGCAAAATCATCAATATGGCCAGCCAAGCCGGACGGCGGGGGGAGCCTTTGGTGGCGGTTTATTGCGCCACAAAAGCAGCGGTGATTTCACTGACTCAATCTGCCGGATTAAACCTGATCAACCACGGGATTAATGTTAATGCCATTTCCCCCGGCGTTGTCGATGGTGAGCATTGGGATGGCGTCGATGCGTTTTTCGCGCGATACGAAAACAAAAAACCCGGCCAGAAAAAGAAAGAAGTCGGCGAAAATGTCCCCTATGGACGGATGGGCAAACCTGAAGACCTCTCAGGGATGGCTATTTTTCTTGCCAGCGATGATGCTGATTATATCGTTGCGCAAACCTATAATGTTGATGGCGGACAATGGATGAGTTAATGAGCCTTTCTTCTGTTTCTATGAGTCTTTTGCCGCTTCGAAATGATACCCTGACCGCCATGCCGCCGATGGTCAGCGTACCGCAATATGACCGTTCCAAACTGACCCCGGGGATTGTCCATATTGGTGTTGGCAATTTCCACCGCGCCCATTTCGCGTGGTATTTGCACCGCTTGATGCAAGACGGCAAAGCGATGGACTGGGGGATTGTCGGGGCTGGCGTGATGAGCAATGACCGCATCATGCGTGAAAAATTGCTGGCACAAGATGGCTTAACCACGTTGATTGAGCTGGACCCGAAAGGTAAGCCTGCCATCGAGATTACCGGCTCCATGATTGATTATCTGCCTGTTGAAGACGGCAATTCTGCCCTGATCAAGATGATGGCCAAGCCTGAGATTAAGATCGTCTCACTGACGGTCACGGAAAGCGGCTATTTCATCGACCCTAAAACCAATGGGCTCGACATCAACCACCCTGACATTCAACATGATGCCCAATATCCTGATGCGCCCAAAACCGCTTTTGGCGCGATGGTGGAGGCGTTGCGCTTGCGGCAATCCGCAGGGCATCCTCCTTTCACGGGGCTTTGTTGTGATAACCTGCAGGGCAATGGTGACATTTTAAAGCAAACCATTGTTGGCCTTGCGCGGCTTAGCGATCCATCCTTAGCGGATTGGATTGATCAGCATTGCGCCTTCCCAAATTCGATGGTGGATTGTATTGTGCCAGCGACAGGGGCATCTGAACTTGCCCAAGTCCAAGCCATCGGCATTGATGATCACGCCCCGGTGACCCATGAGCCGTTCCGGCAATGGGTGATCGAAGATACGTTTTGCAATGGCCGGCCCGAATGGGAATTGGTCGGGGCTGAATTTTCTGATGTCGTGCATCTGCACGAAGCCCAGAAAATCCGCGTGTTGAACGGTGGCCATCAAGTGCTGGCCAATGTCGCGGAAGTGATGGGTGTTGGCACAATCGCAGAGGCTGTTGCTCATCCGTTGATCCACGCCATGTTTGTCAAAGTCCAAACCGAAGAGATTATCCCCCATGTTCACCCTTTATCGGGGATGAGTGTCGGCGAATATTTGAAACTGATTGATCAGCGCTTTGCCAATACCGCGATTGTTGATACCGTGCGGCGGGTGGCGTTTGATGGCGCGGCGCGGCATATCGGTTTTATTCTGCCAACGATCAGAGATGGGTTGAAGGCAGGTGTATCGGTTGAAGGATTGGCGCTGGTCGAAGCGGCTTGGGCGCGGATGTGCCTTGGCACCCGCGATGATGGCAGTGTGATCGAAGCCAATGACCCGTCATGGGCGCGGCTAACCGAACAGGCGCAAGCCGCCAAAGAACAGCCTTTGGCTTGGCTTGAAATGGATGATATTTATGGTGATCTGATCCATGATAACCGCTTTGCCGATGCCTTTAACAACTGGTTATCGCGTATCTACACGGATGGAATGGAAGCCGCGTTGCGCCATTATACGGGCCAAGACTAATAGGCAGTCCATAACCGCTGAACCCGCTTAGAAGACAGGTGATGAAAATGACCTATTATTTGGGAATTGACCTCGGCACTTCAGCGATCAAAACCATCCTGATTGATCATCAACAAACAGAACACGCATCGGTGACCGTGCCGTTAAGCATCGCGCGTCCCCATCAGGGCTGGTCTGAACAAAACCCTGAAGAATGGTGGCAAGGCGTTGATCAAGCGATCACTGAAATCGCCCAAAACCACCCTGAGCAATGTGCGCAATTGCGGGGGATTGGCCTTTCGGGGCAGATGCACGGGCTGGTGGCTTTAGATGCTGATCACGCGCCTTTACGTGATGCTATTCTGTGGAATGACACAAGAGCCAATGAAGAAGCCGCCATGCTTGATCAGAAACACCCTCAATTTCGTGCCATTGGCGGCAATATTGTCATGGCAGGGTTTACCGCTCCAAAAGCCGTTTGGATGGCACGGCATGAAGCTGAACTCTTTGCCCAAATCAACACGATTTTATTGCCGAAAGATTATCTTCGGTTCCGCCTAACAGGACAGATGGTCTCGGATATGTCCGACGCGTCAGGAACATTATGGCTGGATGTTGAAAACAGATGCTGGTCAGAAGAATTGCTTGCCGCCACAGGGTTACGCCTTGATCAGATGCCAAGATTGGTTGAAAGCAGTGAAAAGAGCGGGCATTTATCGGCCAGCCTTTGCCAAAAATGGGGCATCAAAGGTGATGTTGTGGTGGCTGGCGGGGCCGGTGATAACGCGGCGGCGGCCATTGGCCTTGGTATGACCGAACCTGAAGATTGTTTTGTCTCCCTTGGCACATCAGGCGTGGTCTATAAAGTCAAAGATGGGTTTTACAAAAACCCTGATAAAGCGGTTCATGCGTTTTGTCATGCCCTGCCCCAATCATGGCATCAGATGGGGGTGATCCTTTCTGCCGGCGATAGCATGGCATGGCTTTCTGATGTCATGGGGCAAGATGTGGCCAAATTGCTGAAACAGATGAACGATGACAATCGCCTTGAGATATGGCCATTGTTCCACCCTTATTTGAGCGGTGAGCGCACCCCCCATAATATCCATGAGCCAAGGGGCGGATTTTTTGGCCTTTCACGACGGCATGATACCGGCGATATGGTGCGCGCTGTCTTGCAAGGGGTCAGTTATGCCATTGGTGATGCTTTTGACGTGCTTGATGATCAACAGAACCCAGATCACCACATGAAACCTGCCCAAGTGATCGCCACCGGCGGCGGGGCTAAAAACCGATATTGGCTCGAATGTATCGCCAGCGTGATGGATTGCAACATCGACGTGCCCAAAGACAGTGATATAGGCGCTGCCCTCGGCGCGGGACGGCTCGCCATGCTGGCCGATGGTTTTGCGATTAAGGATGTTTGCCAAAAGCCAGCGATTGCCCATAGGGTGATGCCAGATCCAGCCCTGCAAGAAGCGCTTTATAAAGGCCGGGCGTTAAGCCAACATCTTTTTGAAGCCACCAATTTGCACTAAACCTTCAGGCCCTAAAACCCTTGAAGCGGCATATCATGGGGGCGTTGCAACCAATTTTCAGCGGCGT
>CALFYS010000094.1 GCA_937952245.1 uncultured Alphaproteobacteria bacterium
TTGATTTGATTTAACCTGATGACGATTTAACCACCGCGTCTGGCGGTATTGAAGACAGGCCATAACCGCTTGCCATGCGGTGAATCTGGTTGATTTTCGCTGATAACACTGACCAATCATCGCGTTCGGCGATGGGCGCCCAAATCGCTTCCACTTCATCAATCAACATGGTCTGGGGGTCATCATCCTGAAAATACGCATGGTCAGGGTCAACGCCCTTGGCCATAGGCGCGTTGACCAAGAGATCAGAGGCGTGTTGCCAGGTCAGTGATTCGTAAAGGGCTTTTCTTTTGCCCTTTTGGGCATGGGCGGCTTCCCCCCCAAACCAATCAAAGAACACGAACTCAAACCCACAAGCGCTCTCCCGCATGGCTTTAAACAAGGCTTCCGCCATCATGGGCGCGTCTGCCCAATCGGGGTTAATCCCCAATCGGCGGCAAAGGGCGGTGACCATCGCGTCTTGCATTCGGTGCTGAAAACCCGTCACCGCGGTTTGCATCGCCTCCAGATCGCTCAAATCAATTAACGAATCAGCCAATCGGCACAAGGCCCAAAAACTCGCTTCCGGTTGGCGGCCATAGGCATAACGCCCTTGATGGTCAAAATAGGCAGCGGTGAAACTCGGGGTTAATTCGGGCAAAAACCGCCATGGGCCGTAATCAAAACTTTCTCCTGAAATATTGTAATTATCGGTGTTCAAAACACCGTGAACAAAGCCTGCCGCCATCCATGACGCGGTTAAATCCGCCATCTTACGCCCCACAGCAGTTACAAAACCCGCGGCGAGTTCTGCCGTTGGCGCGCGGGCATCCAATTCATGGGGATAATAGGTTTTGGCGGCGTATCGCAAAAGTTGCTCCAACATATCAACGTCTTGCATATACGCCAGCCGTTGAAAACTGCCGATCCGGATATGGCCATGGTTAAGCCTGACCATCACCGCTGACCGTGTTGGCGAGGGTTCATCATGGCGTTGCAAGGCCTCGCCTGTTTCAATGATCGAAAAGGTTTTCGATGTATTGACCCCAAGGGCATCCAGCATTTCTGTTGCCAGAATCTCCCGCACCGCGCCTTTTAATGTCAGGCGACCGTCTGCTGTTCTTGAATAAGGCGTTTGGCCTGACCCTTTCGTGCCGAAATCCAACAAACGGCCATCCACAGGGTCTTCAATCTGGGCATAGAGAAATCCCCTGCCATCTCCAATATCAGGGTTATAAACACCAAATTGATGACCGTGATAGGCCAAGGCTAAGGGCGCCTCAATCGACCCTTCAATCGCCTGAAATCGGCCGAATCGGTTGATCCATTCCGCATCATCGTCCAGCCATTTCTCAAACCCCAATCGCCGCGCCCAAGCGGAGTTTTGATAACGAATGACGCATTTAGGAAAATCCGCAGGGCTCACGCGTGAGAACATTTTCTCACCAAGGCTGAAATGATTGTTTTTTGGAATAAATCTTGCCATGGTCAATTCTGTAAATTAAAGGCATGGCGACGTGAATTTAATCAGCCATGGATGGAGGGTTTGATGCATTCAATCAAAGACGTATTGCAACCAATCGAACAAGCAAGAGGGTTGCCAAGCCATCTTTACGTTGATGATACAGCAACCGCGGAAGAACGGGAACGTGTTTTCTTCGACAGCTGGTCAGCCATCACCCACGGTAAAAACGCCCCTGAGCCAGGCAGCGTCATGCCTGTTGATTTCTTAGGTATGCCTTTGTTGGTGGTTCGCAACAAACAAGGGGAGATTAAAGTCTTTGAAAATGTTTGCCGCCATCGGGGGATGCGCCTTGTCGATGCCCCGGGCAAATTAAAAGGCCCGATCACCTGCCCTTATCACGCTTGGGCCTATGATTTGGATGGCGCGTTGAAGGCCACGCCTCATGTTGGTGGGGCGAATATCCATCACCATGACAATATCGACCCTTCTGAAATGGGCTTAAACGAAGTCAGAAGCCATGTTTGGCGTGATGTTGTGTTCGTCAACATCAATGAAAACGCTGAGCCTTTTGAGGTGGTGCATCAAGAATTGCTGGCACGCTGGCAAGAATTTGACCAACCGCTTTACCATGGCGGGGCGGATTCAGGCTTTACCTTACGGTTAAAAAGCAATTGGAAACTGGCGATTGATAATTATTGCGAATCCTATCACCTGCCCTTTGTCCATCCTGACCTGAACAGCTATTCGCGGCTGGAAGACCATTACAATATTGTCGGCAACACAGGTTTCGCCGGCCAAGGCACATTGGTCTATAACCCTTCTTTAAGCGATGATGGCCGGGTCTTCCCTAATTTTTCAGACCTTGATGCGAAATGGGATCAAGCGGCGGAATATATCGCGCTGTTTCCTAATGTTTTGTTGGGGGTTCACCGTGACCACGCGTTCAGCATTGTGATTGAACCGCTTGGCCATGGCGAGACGGTCGAGCATATTGAAATCTATTACCCCACCGAAGATTGCCTTTCGGCTGATTACGCTGATATGCGGGCGAAAAACGCCGAGCTTTGGCACGTTGTCTTTGAAGAAGATATTGGCGTGGTTGAGGGTATGTATGAAGGCCGCAAGGCCAAACGCTATGATGGCGGCAAATTCTCACCGGTGATGGAAGAACCAACCTATAAATTCCATTACTGGATCGCGGAGAAAATGCTGCCTAGCGAAGCCGCTGAATAGGCTATTTTTCGGGATTTATTCGGAATAAATGCGGTCCAATTCACCGGACAGCACATGGCTGACAATGAAATTGCCCAAGGTTTCAATTTCACCATAGAAACGTGATTTTTCCACGTCTTTCAGGCCGTTGTAATTGTGGGATGAATGTTTGACGATGGAAAAGTCAGAAACCGGCGGGGCAACGATGACGTTCAATGACTTCGCCGCGTCATTGATCAGCGAATAATCTTTTTGATTGGGTGAGGTGCGGTTCGGCACGACAATGATATGCGGCGTCATGCTGGTGTAATCTTCTTTTCTGGCGTCAATTTCCTGCACATATTCGATGGTGGGATGCATATCCGTCCAAGACAGTGATGTTGGTACAATCATGGTGTTGCAGAGCAACGCCACTTGCCAGATATTGCCGATTTTGCCCGCCGCGGTATCCACCACCACCAAGGAATTGTCTTTCACCAAATGGCTTTTCATAACGCCGTCAATGGTGGACATAATCGCCCCATCATAGCGATCACCCATGGGCATGAACCTGATTTGCTCTGGGTCAAGAATGGATTTCATCATTGAAGATGACGTGCCTTGGGGGTCGGTGTCGATCAGCAGAATATCCAAATCAGGCTTGAGTCTTTTGATCATCTCAAGGGTGTACATGCACAAGGTGCTTTTCCCCACCCCGCCTTTCATGTTTCCAAAAAAAAGGCCGTGGCCGTTTAATCCTGCCAGCATAATGTCTGATCCATCTTGCCTATTTAATCTTCTGAAAACACTTTATACACTAAGAAATATTGTTCAACCATTCTGGTTTAATTATTATTTTTATGTCATATTACAAACCACTAATTATACGGAATTTTTTGACTTGAACCAGATCACCAATCGCATAAGCCAAACGGGTCAATCCACCATCAATGCTGTTACTGCTATTGGATATGCCAGCATCCTGATTTGGGACAGTCTCTTGCTGTTATTCATGGGCAAGCGGGTTAATCAGCCTGTTCGTTTTGGCCTGATTGTTGATGAAATTATCAACGCTGGGGTTAAGGCTGTTCCGGTGGTGGCGCTGATGTCGGCGACCATTGGCGTGATGCTCTCCATTCAAGGCATTCATACACTATCCATTTTTGGCGCCGAAACCCAAGTGACCTTTGGGCTGGCCATTTCCATCCCCCGTGAATTTGCCCCTCTGATCACGGGCATTTTGGTGGCGGGGCGATCTGGTTCTCAATTGACCAGCCGCGTGGGGTCCATGCAATTAAACGGTGAGATTGACGCTTTGACGGTGATGGGGATTGCCCCTGCCCGCTATGTTGTGGCGCCATCGTTGATCGGATTGCTGGTCAGTTTACCGGTCTTGGTGGTGATCGGCAATTTGGCGGCGTTTTCCGCGGCAGGGCTTTATATCCACGCCACCTTGGGGATTGGGCCAGATGCCTATTGGGCGGATGTTCTGGACGTGGTGACGATTGATGACTTCCTCCACGGCATCATGAAATCCTTTATCTTTGCTATTTTGCTGGCGATGATTGCCATCAGCCTTGGGATGCGGGTTTATGGCGGGGCTGAAGTATTGGGCAAAAGCACCACACAATCGGTGGTGACCTGTATCGCGGCGATTATTGCCGCGGATACGGTGTTTGCGTTGTTATTATAATCGGTGTTGTTGCCATCAGTGTTTTTGAGTTTGTTTAAGGTTAAGTTTTAATGTCTCCCCAACCCCCGATCATTGTTGAAAACCTACAAGGCGGCTATAACGGCATCCCGGTTATCCATGGCTGTGATATGGAAATCGCCCAAGGTGAGATCGTGGTGATCATGGGCGGTTCAGGTTCAGGCAAATCAACGTTTTTAAAGCATTTGATCGGCTTAAAAGAACCGATGCAGGGTGATGTTAAACTCTTTGGCCAATCGCTCTATCAAGCCAGTGTTTACAAGCGGATGGATTTGCTGAAAGGCATTGGCGTGGCGTTTCAAAGCGGGGCGTTGATGTCTTCCATGACGATCGCTGAAAATGTGGCCCTGCCCTTGCGTGAACATACCGATCTTGATGAAGAATTGATCCAAGTCATCACCCGCATGAAACTCGATTTTGTGAATCTTCTGGGGAAAGATGATTTATTGCCGTCTGAGCTTTCAGGGGGGATGCTGAAACGTGCCGCGGTTGCCCGCGCCATTGCCCTTGATCCTAAATTGACCTTTATGGATGAACCGTCAGCTGGGCTTGATCCGGTGATTGCCGCGGCGCTTGATGATTTGATCATTCAGTTAAAGGAATCCTTGGGGATGAGCGTTGTGGTCGTCACCCATGAACTGGAAAGTGCATTTAAGATCGCCGATCGCATTGTTGTGCTTGATCGCGGTTATATCATTTTTTCAGGCACGCCTGATGAGATTAAAAAATCAGATAACACCAGAATTCAAAATCTTATCAATCGTGTTCCTGAAGAAGATGAATTTGACGCGGAGCTTTACGCGCAACGTCTGATGGGGCAATAGCCGAAGGGCATTCAGAATTGAGGGCGAAGAGAGGATAAACACATGACCATCCAGTCAAGAGAATTTGTGGCGGGCAGTTTTGTTATTGGTGGCTTGATTGGCTTCCTTGCGATTATTGCTGTTCTAGGGGATTTTCTGGAGCGAACAGACCCATATTACACAAAGGTCAATAATGTTGCCGGCCTTAAATCAGGGGCGGCGGTGATCTATGAAGGGTATATCATTGGCTCTGTCACGGAAATTGACCCGCAACCCACCGATGAAGGGATGAGTTTCCATATTGGGCTGGCCATTAAAGAAGGCTGGCAAATCCCTGAAACCAGTGAAGCCAATATCGCCTCTTTGTCGCTGTTATCTGCCATGGCCATTCAGATTAATGCCGGAACCGGCCCTGCCCTTGCCCCGGGGTCTGAAATCCGGATGTCCCCGCAAATGAATTTTGTTGATGAATTGAGCAAAACCGCCGATAACTTCGCCCGTATTGCCGAAGACCACGTCGTGCCTTTGTTGAATACGGTTGATGAATTGCTCACCCAGCATGGCACCCAAACCTTTGACAATGTCAATGTCCTGACCAAAGGGCTGGCCACTGAAGTGCCGCAAGTGACCGCGAATTTGAACAATGCCATTGATAACCTTAATCAGTTGATCGCCAGCGTTGATCCGGATGCCATTAACGGCGCGATCAATGATGTTGACGGTATTCTCGATGATGTTGATGTCATTATGGGGGATGTCAAAACCGCATCCTCACGCTTATCGCAATCCATGGATGGTGTGGATACGGTGATCGAAAACTCGGTTCAGGCCTCCGCCAATGTTGAAGCCACCACCGAGACATTAAACAGCATCACCGAAGATGATTTGGCAAAAATCCTGAAAGAAATGCGGTTTGCGGCCATTATCTTGAAAGAAATCATGAAAAAAGCTGATGATGCCGCCCTTGATATTAATGACCTGACCACTTCGGGTGGCGGTCAAGTGCTGACAATCTTGGATCGCTTGGATCGCGCGGCGCTCAATATTGAAGAAATGACCAATATGCTTAAAAACAACCCCGGTGTTTTGATCACGGGAACGGAATAGGAGTTGACCATGGCGTTATCGTCTCAACCTATCAAAAGCCAGCCCAACAGACGGCAATTCTTAAGCGTTGCCACCGGCGGGTTGGCGTTGGCGGCATTAACCGCTTGTGCCAATCCCCAGGCGCGCGTTACGGAATCCCACTATGGCTTAACCCCACAATTAGAAGGGCTGACGCTTTCATCAGGCCAGATCAAGATTGAACGGATCACCGCCAATGGAATATTCGCTGGCCGCCCGATTATTGAGCAGGTCAGCACCCAGCCTGAACGTTATGTAGAAACCCGCAGTAAGCTTTGGCATTCCAGCCCGAGCGATTTGATCCGTGACGCGCTGATCAAAGGCTGGAACGATGCTTCCAATCGGCAGGTCATCACCTCATCCTTATCCGCGCCAGCGGAATATCGCCTTGATATTGATCTGATGGGGATCGGTTATGGGGCTTCAGGCCAAGGTTTCGTGAAATTGAGAGCTGTTTTGACCGATAGCAAACGGCAGGTCTTGATCGACAGCCATTATGATGCCGCTGGGCCTTCAGCGATTGATCTTGATGGTTCTGTTGTGTCGATTGAAACCGCTTTGTCGGAAGCGTTTAACGCGCTTGGGGCTGATATTTCAGCGGCGACCTCATCTTAACGGGATTATAAATCCCGCTTTGGGGGCGTTTTCTTTTCAGGCTTAGGGGCTGGCGCAAGATCAACCAGAATATCGTCATTCGCCCCTTGGCCATGAAGCCGCCCTTCCCCGCACCAATCATCATCAAAAGTGGCGGGCCAGATGGTGCCAGCATCTTCATCCATGGTCTCCGACACGGGCGTGGGGGCGTGGCGACGACAGCGCCCCTCACGGGCTTTTGTTAAAGAGCCGCGATGGGTAATGTCCCAAAAAATACAGTCCTTACAAAAGATTTTGATCATGACGAGCGCCTAACACGGTT
>CALFYS010000095.1 GCA_937952245.1 uncultured Alphaproteobacteria bacterium
CGTTTCATGACGACGCCAGCCCTGCAGTGATTTCGTTGATATTTTGTCTTTAACTTGCGCTGAGCTCGCGGTGGTTGAAAAATACCCTTCGCCACGTTTGCTTTCATCAAATTCAAAATCATCCATCCCCAAATAAGAAAAGATTCGCTTTGATTCATCCTTGGGGTGTTGCACCAAATCTTCATACCGAAGCGATAACATCGCCTCCCCAAGATGGGATTCATAAGACCGCATCAATTCTTGATATTGGGCGTAATATTGCCCCAGCGCTTTCATGTTAAAGCAATAATGATGGCCTTGTTCAAAATTGGCGCGGAACAAAGACCAGCAATTATCCATCGCGTCACGGTAACAATGGATGATCTTTGCTTGCGGGAAAAGTTTTGTAATCAGCGGCGCCCATTTAAAATTATGGGGCAATTTATCAATCAGCCATGTTTTGCCATGATAAAGCCGCTGGGTTTTTTGATGAAAATATTCAGTAATATGGGTCAGCTCATCCGGCGATAAGGATGAAGACGGCGAAGCGTTATTCTTCAACGCTTTATTGAGCGCATCGTTTAAATACGGCAATTCATCACCGGCCGAAATATCAGGATGGCTGGCCAAGACAGATTCCAATAAGGTTGTGCCTGACCGCGGCATCCCGATGATAAAAATAACCTTCTGGTCAGCATAAGGATGGTCAATCACAGGCTGCGCCATCGAAAAATCATGCCAGTTTTTAAATTCTTTTTGGGTCTTGTGATGATCATAGATCCGCGCCCGCGCCATCACCTGATTGCCCTTTAGATAATAGGTTTCCAGTTTTTTGGTGTTTTTTTGTTTCTGATAAAACTGCGCCAGCGCGAAAAGCCCTTTATCCAAAGAGGCGGTGATTTCATTATTGTTGATGCGCGCTTCAAGGCTTGTGATCACATCCTCTAATTCTTCATCATCAAGATGATCAAGATTTGATAAATTGAAATATCCTTTGCCGTCATAAGGATGGATTTTAATAACGTCATGGAAAGCTGATTTCGCCGCTTCCATCTCTCCTTTATAGAGATAATGCAGGCCTAAATTATTCAGCCCATTGTTATATTGCGGATTGATGGCCAAGGATGCTTTGAATTTTTCGCCAGCCTTTTCCAGATCATCCAACTGGATATAAACATTGCCCTGATTTGAAAGCGCCCTGTAATGATGAGGGTCAATCTCCAAGACCTGATCATAAACCTGCAAAGCATCATCATAGCGTTCTTGGCGTTCTAAAGTGATGCCCAAATTATGCAGAATTTCCGCAAATTCAGGGTTGTCTTCATGGGCTTGTCTTAAATATTTTTCCGCGTCTTCATGCCGTCCATGTTCCCGCAATAAAACACCATAATTCATTTTATATTTGAAATCATGAGGCTGAAGCGTGATCAATTTCAGGTAATGGGCTTCGGCATCAATGAAATTGTTTAAATTGGTATGACAAATCGCCAGCGCGAAAAGATAATCAATTTTTTGGGGAAACTGCGGGGATAATTTCTGATAAATTTTGATGGCTTTGGCAAATTCACCCGCGGTGATCAACACAAACCCATAGCAATCAAGAAACTTGGCGTTTTTAGGATCAGACTTGACCAATTTGCTGGCGGCGGCGATGGCCTGTTGGTGCTGTCCTTGTTTAGACAATTGTTTGATGGCATTGACATTAAGCATGGAGAGTCAACCTTCTTGGGCTTAGTGAGCAATCATAGATTGTGAACAGTTTATACCGTGAAGATAGGATAAACCGATAACAAATAATGGAAACCATAAAAGACTATTGCCATCATCCTTGAAATGCTAAGGGTAGAGCATAAATCCTTCTATGATGAAATAAACAAAGGCTTTGTTATGTCCAGCACTGACGTTTTTGATACCATCCGCCAAAACCTGTCGCATATCAGGGGTCAAATGGCCACAGCGGCGGAAATTGATGGTCGCAACGCCGAAGACGTCACCTTAATCGCTGTTTCAAAAAAACAACCTGATGACCGGATTGATGCCGCCTTAAAGGCAGGGCAACGGGTCTTTGGTGAAAACCGCGTGCAAGAAGCCCAGACACGCTGGCAAGATCGCCGCGCCAAGTTTCCCGATTTACGCCTTCATTTGATTGGCCCGTTGCAAACCAATAAAGCCGGTGACGCGGTGGCTTTATTCGATGTGATCGAAACTGTTGACCGTGAAAAACTGGCCGTGACGTTGGCCAAAGAAATGGAAAAACAACAACGCCAGCGTCAATGCTTGGTCCAGGTCAACACCGGTGATGAAGACCAAAAAGCAGGCATTACCCCACAAGAAGCGGTGGCATTCGCCGCCCATTGCCAACATGATTTGGGGCTCAATATCACCGGGCTGATGTGTATTCCCCCCATTGATGAAGAACCTGCCATGCATTTCGCTTTGCTCAAAAAACTGGCGGCTCAAGCAGGGCTTCAGACATTATCAATGGGGATGAGCGGCGATTTTGAAACCGCTATTCGTTTCGGGGCAACCCAAGTGCGGGTGGGGTCTTCAATTTTTGGCGAACGTCCTGCCCTTTAAATCACCTGATTGCTGTTAATCAATCATATGGCCTGTACGGCTTTTTTTGGTGGATAAATATTGGTCGTTATGAGGATTGCTTTCAGCAATCACGGCGATCCGTTCAGCAACGGTGATCCCACAATCTTCAATTTGGCTGATTTTATCAGGGTTATTGGTCAAAAGTTTAATTTGCTCACAGCCCAAAGATTTCAGCATGGCCGCGGCAGGCAAGTAAAACCGGTGGTCGGTTTCAAACCCGATGGCATGATTGGCATCAACAGTATCAA
>CALFYS010000096.1 GCA_937952245.1 uncultured Alphaproteobacteria bacterium
ATCGCCGCCTTAAGCCAAGGGGTTGTGGTGGCAGAAGCCAACGCCGGCTCCGGGTCATTAATCACCGCAAAAGATGCCACTAATCGCGGGGTTGAGGTCATGGCTTTCCCCGGCTCTCCCCTTGATCCACGGTCGAGCGGATGCAACAAATTGATCAAAGACGGCGCCCATCTTGTGCAGAACGCCGAGGATATTGTCTCGATTATCAGCAGTTTTAACTTTCGCGCCACACAAGATGAGCTCTTTGGAAATAACCAACAAAAACAATCTATTGACCTTGAAAACCATTTAAAAGAAGCGCATCAGACCGTCTATGAAAATTTAAGTTTTACGCCAACGGAGGTTGACGAATTGATCCGTCAATGTCATTTGTCTCCATCAGTAGTGCAAAGTGTTTTGTTGAAAATGGAACTGGATGGTGAGATTGCCCGAGCCTTCGGAAATCGTGTTCATCTTCTTTATAATAGCGTGACCATCAACAAAAAATAACTTTGTTTTCAATTGATCATTGGGTCTATTTCGGCCTAATTTGGGTTTTAATCAAAGGAGGATCCGCTTGAAAGTTGTTATTGTCGAATCCCCCGCTAAAGCCAAAACCATCAATAAATATTTGGGGTCTGACTATAATGTGATCGCATCGGTCGGTCATATTCGTGACCTGCCGCCAAAAGATGGTTCGGTTGACCCTGATCATGATTTCGCCATGAAATGGCAAGTCTCCCCCCGCAGCAATGATCCGATTAGAGCGATTAAATCCGCGGTTAAAGGCGCTGACAAGCTGATCCTTGCCACTGACCCTGATCGCGAAGGGGAAGCGATTTCATGGCACGTTCATGAAGTGTTAGACGAAGCGAAAAGCATCAAAGGCATTCCTGTTGAACGGGTTGTCTTTAATGAGATTACAAAATCCGCCATCCTTGAGGCGATGGCCAACCCCCGCCAGATTAATGACGAATTGGTTGACGCCTATCTGGCGCGCCGTGCTTTGGATTATCTGGTGGGATTCAGCATCTCTCCTGTTTTATGGCGAAAATTGCCCGGCGCAAGATCAGCCGGCCGTGTGCAATCGGTGGCGCTGAAACTGATTTGTGAGCGCGAAGCAGAGATTGAAGCCTTCCGCGCCAATGAATATTGGTCGATCGAAGCTCGATTAAAAAAACAAGATGGCAACAGTTTTTCCGCACGCCTCACCCATCTGGAAGGCAAGAAACTCGAAAAACTCAGCCTTGGCAATGAACAGCAGGCCATGGCGGCGGTGGCTTTAGTTGAAGCTTCTAAACTGCAAGTTGGCAAGATTGAAACCAAACGCACTCGCCGCAACCCGCAACCGCCGTTCACCACCTCAACCCTGCAACAGGAAGCCAGCCGGAAATTAGGCTTTTCCGCCAGCCGTACCATGCGGGTGGCGCAGAAATTATATGAAGGCATTAATATCGGCAAAGAGACCACCGGCCTGATTACCTATATGCGAACCGATGGCGTGCAATTAGGGCAAGAAGCCATTCAAGATATTCGCGGTGAAATCGTCTCATTAAAAGGTGATCGCTATCTGCCATCCACCCCAAGGGTCTATAAATCAAAAGCCGCCAACGCCCAAGAAGCCCATGAAGCCATCCGCCCCACCCAAATCAGCCGTAAGCCCGCGGATGTGGCGCAATATCTGGATGATGATCAGCGTAAACTCTATGACCTGATCTGGAAACGGACCATCGCCAGCCAAATGCAATCGGCTGAACTGGATAAGACCAGCGCTGATATTGTTGATGGTGATGGCAAAGTCACGTTGCGCGCCAATGGCTCAATCATTGTCTTTGACGGTTTCCTTTCGGTGTACCGTGAAGATAAAGATGACAGCGGTGATCAGGGTGACCAAAGCGAAAGTGATGAAAATCGCCTGCTGCCACCACTGGCAGGGGGAGAGCCGCTGGATACAATCGCGACTTTGCCCGAACAGCATTTCACCCAGCCGCCCCCTCGCTTTACTGATGCCAGCCTTGTGAAGCGCATGGAAGAATTGGGGATCGGCCGGCCTTCTACCTATGCCAGCATTATTTCGGTGTTGCAGGATCGCCATTACGTGGTCAAAGATCGCGGGCGGTTTATCCCCGAAGATCGTGGGCGGATTGTTTCAGCCTTCCTTGAAAGCTTCTTTAACCGCTATGTGGAATATGGATTTACCGCGCGGCTGGAAGAAGATTTGGATCGCGTGTCTGATGGCAAATTGGATTGGAAAAAACTGCTGGCTGATTTCTGGCGTGATTTCAAAGCCAATATTGATGGCACGTCTGAATTAACCCGCGGTGATGTGCTGGAAAAAGTTGATGTTCTGCTTGAAACCCATTTCTTCCCGTCTGATGATAGCGGCACGCCCATCCGGCAATGTAAGCATTGCGGTAATGGCACGCTGGGGCTGCAATTAGGGCGGTATGGCGCGTTTATCGGCTGTTCAAACTATCCTGAATGCAAATACACCCGCCAGATTGGTCAAGATGAAGACCAGAATGACATTAGCCTTGCGGGCGGCGATTACACCCTTGGCACGGATCCGGAAACAAACCTGCCAGTGATGGTGCGCAAAGGGCCTTATGGGGCTTATGTTCAGCTTGGTGATGCGGAAACGAAAAAGCCAAAGCGCGCCAGCCTGCCAAAAAATATGGATGTCGCCAGCCTTGATTTGGCCAAAGGATTGGCCTTGTTGAGCCTGCCCCGTGAGGTTGGGGTTCACCCCACCCATGGGGAGATGATCACCGCGGGCATTGGACGCTATGGACCGTTCCTGAAATTCAGTGACGCTTATGTCAGCATCCCCGCCGATGATACTGTCATTACCATCGGGCTTAACCACGCTGTTGAATTGATCGATACTTCCGGCAAAAAAGCAGGGCGTAATCTTGGTGCCTATGGTGAGGCGGGCGATATTAAAGTCAAATCAGGCCGCTTTGGCCCTTATGTTGAGGTTGATGGCATCCGCGCCACCATCCCGAAAAGACTTGATCCTGATGAAATCACGCTGGAAGAAGCCATCGTCTTGATTGAGACGAAAAAGGCGAAAGGCCCGGCCAAGCCAAAGGGTAAAAAAGCCGCCAAAAAATCAGCCAGCAAAACAGCGGCAAAACCAAAAGCCAAAAAAGCGGCCAAAAAATCCGCGAAAAAGAGCAGCGCCAAAAAGAAATCAGCATCATAAAACAGCATGATAGGTTTTATTGATGTCTGATGACCATTTTGATGATTTACCCGATGATGAAGCGCTGATCGCCTTCATTCACGAACAACCGACCCCGCCAAAAGTCAAAGAAGTGGCGAAAGCGTTTCGCCTGCCGCCTGATTTGCGCGCGCCTTTGCGCAAACGCCTGAAACAACTGGCGGAAATGGGCAAAATCAAAACCATGGATGGCCGCCGCATCGCCGGAGTTGATCATCTGCCGCCGGTGATGGTGGTGGAGATTACCGCGATTAATGATGATGGTGATGGCATCGCCCTGCCCGCGGAAGCCTCCAATGGTGTTGAGGCCCATTCAGAACCACCATTGATTATCATCACCCATGACCGCCGCGCCCAAAAAACCACCAACAAATTCAAAGGCAAAGGGTTTGCTGTTGGTGACCGTGTGTTATCGCGCTTAACTCTAATCGGCCCCGGGGAATATGAAGGCCAAGTCATCCGCAAACTTGACCGCCATCGCCAAGTGATCTTTGGGCAAGTCTATAAAACCCGTGATGGCTATGGGCTTGAGCCTGTGGAACGCGGGGTGAAATCAGGGTTTCATCTGTTGCCGCCGACCGCTGACCTGCCTTTTGACGTGGGCGATATGGTGGAAGCGGAAGTGGCGCGATCATCAGGTTACGGCAAGAAATCAGCAAAAGTGATCCGCAATTTAGGCCCTTCTGATGATGCGGGGGCGTTTTCCGCCTTGGCGATTGCTGAATTTGAGCTGCGCCATGTCTTTCCTGATGAAGCGGTGCGCGATGCCGAAGCCGCCCGCATCATGCCTTTGGGCAAGCGTGAAGATTTACGTGACCTGCCGCTGGTGACGATTGATGGCGCGGATGCCCGTGACTTTGACGATGCTGTTTTTGCTGAACCGCATGAAGACGGCGGGTATCGCATGATCGTGGCGATTGCCGATGTCGCCGCCTATGTTCAGCCCGATGCCCCCCTTGATCGTGAAGCGGTGCGGCGGGGCAATTCGGTTTACCTGCCTGATCGCGTCATCCCGATGCTGCCAGAGGCGCTGAGCAATGGGTTATGTTCCTTGGTGCCGGGGGAGGATCGCGGCTGTCTTGCGGTTGAAATGATCATTGATGCCGAGGGCCATAAGACCAGCCATCGGTTCTTTCGCGGTTTGATGCGCTCCCACGCGCGATTAACCTATGACGCGGTGGAAGACTTCCGCCTTGGGCATGATACAGACCCGCCAGCGGGGATTGCCGCCGAACGGCTGCATCATCTTTTTGCCGCCTATGAATTGCGGGCGGAACGGCGCGGTGAACGCGGCGCGCTTGACCTTGATTTGCCTGAAAAACGGGTGGTGTTTGATGACCAAAACCGCGCCATCGCCATTGCCAAAAAACACCAGAACACCAGTCAGAAATTGATCGAAGAATTTATGATCTTGGCCAATGTTGCGGCGGCGGAAACATTGGAAGAAGCGAAAGCTTTATGTTTTTTCCGCGCCCATGAGCCGCCTGACCCTGCCAAGATTGATGGTTTGCGCGATGTTGTTAAAACCATGGGGATTGCTTTTCCGAAAGGCCAAGTCATCCGCCCCCATCATTTCAACAATTTGTTAAAGCAAGCGAAGTCATTGGAAGATGCCGCCGCCGCGCAATTGGTCAATGAAACGGTTCTCAGAAGCCAATCACAGGCGGATTACCGCATCACCAATCCCGGGCATTTTGGCTTGGCCTTGCGCCGATATGCTCATTTCACCTCACCCATCCGGCGATATTCGGATTTGATGGTGCATCGCAGTTTGATCAACCTGATGGCGGATGAAGACCGCTACGCTTTACCGTCACCGGATGCGGCTTCTGAAATTGCTCAAGCCATTTCCGACACAGAACGCAAAGCCGCCGCCGCGGAACGCCGTACCATTGATCGCTACGCCACCGCCCTTGTGAAAGATAAAGCCGGCGCCATCATTGAAGGTAAAGTCACCACCATCACCGGATTCGGGGCGTTTATCCAATTGGCCGATACTGGCGCGGAAGGGTTGCTGCCTTTGGGGCAATTGCCCGATGATTATTATGAAGTTGATACCAATGCCGCGGTTATTGAAGGCCGATCATCAGGGCTTAAAATCAGAACCGGTGATGTTATTGACGTGATGATTGTTGATGTCGCCCCTCTGAAAGCCAGCATCACCTTGGCTTGGGCGGATGACAGCCTGCCCCGCAAATCAGATCGGAAATTTAATCGCGGTGGTGGCAGGGGCGGTAAAAAACATTCATCAGGCCCCCGTGGTGGCCGTGCACGGAATAAATCAGGCGATAAAAAATCAAATAAAAATAGAAAAAACACGAAAGCCAAAGCCCGGCGTCGATAAAGGCTTGACATTCCCCCTATTATCAGCGATTTTCGCGCCTCAAGTTTATGACCATTCTTCCAAGAAGAATGTTTTAAAGGAGCAAAGCCATGGCGAAGCCGGCAACACTTCAGATCAAACTGGTCAGCACCGCTGATACTGGGTTTTACTATGTCACCAAGAAAAACCCGCGCACCAAGCCTGAAAAGCTTGAGCTGAAAAAGTATGATCCAAAAGTACGTAAACACGTCCTTTTCCGTGAGGCAAAAATCAAGTAACATTTCCTAACTGAAAGGTTTGGATATGCGTCTTGGAATTGACCTTGGTGGAACAAAGACCGAAGCCGCCGTCATCAATGATGACGGCGTTGTTGTTTGGCGTCACCGCATCCCCACCGAACGCCAATCCTATCAACATCTCATTCAATCCATTAAAGACCTGACCCTTAAGGCCGAGGAAGACACAGGGTTCAGCGGCAATATTGGCATGGGCATCCC
>CALFYS010000097.1 GCA_937952245.1 uncultured Alphaproteobacteria bacterium
GGGTTACTGGTTGATTTTGGTAATCCAGTTTGGACTTGCGCCATGGGTGGGTTAAAAAATGACAGCTCTGCTACTTCAGTCGGGTTGCTAGGGGTTTATTATTGTCTTTCCCCTAATAAGGCAGAATGCCATGGCCTGACAAGGTGAAACCTTTTATCACCCATATCGCCATCAAGAACGTTCATTTTTTGGCTGCCTACCGGTCAAAATCATGAAAAATTTATCGGTTAAAGCGTTCGGATGAATAGTCGGTTAGATCAAAATTGGCGTGATCACCATTGATCATCTGTGCCGTTAACTCGCCTGATGCGGGCGACATCATCAACCCGAAATGGGAATGGCCAAAGTTCAGATAAAGCCCGGGATGGTTTTTCGGGGCATCGATCATAGGCAGGCTATCAGGAAATGATGGTCTTTGCCCTAGCCAAAAAGATGGGCTTTCTGTATTCAGCGCTGGGAATGCTGCCTTTGCCAAATGTTTCAGCAAGTCTTGCCGTTTTTTTGATGGCGGGGCATCAGGCGGTGCAAATTCAGCGTGACCAGCGACCCGCAGGCCATTGTCCATACTGCTGGCGATGAATTTGGCATCAACATCCATCACCGAATTATTTAGGCTAATTTCAGGCGATTTAAATTCGACATGATATCCTCTTTCTGAAATCAATGGCACTTTGAGTTTTAAGCCTGAAAGAAGATCACCGCTCCAAGCACCAAGGCACATGACAACCTTTTCCGCGTGATAATCTTTGCCCTGACAATGGATTACCCATTGGGTCTTCTGGTCACTTTCATTGCGGTGAATTTTTTTAATCTCGGCTTGGATAAATTTCGCCCCCATCCTACGGGCTTTATCGGCTAAGACAGAAGCCACCTGACCCGGGGAGCGCACACGCCCTGCCCCTTTGATGAGAACAGCTGCTTTAAAATCAGGCCCAAGCGCAGGTTCAATTTTAGTAAGCCTGTCTTGCCCCACCACTTCTATATCAGCCCCCTTTTCTTGGCGGATCTGATAATCAAGCGAAGAAAGATTGACCTTACTGCCATCTCTGAAGGCTTGGATGTAGATGCTGTCTGTCAGCAATCTTTCATGGCCTGTTCCACGAAGATGCTTTTCATAAAGATCAATAGACGGTGCGCAAAGCCTAGCCATTGCATCTGCGGTGGCACGTACATGATGGTCTTGGCCAAGACTTAAAAACCGTGCTCCCCAAGGCAAAATTTTGAATAAATATTTCGGATGAATCGATAAAGGCCTACCATATCCGAACATCAGTTTAGGGATATTCTTCCAAAGCCCCGGCATGGATTGCGGGACGATCGACCATGGTGAAACCACCCCTGCATTGCCATATGACGTGGCTTGGCCGGGGGCACCTTTATCAATAATGGTGACGGCAAAGCCCCGTTCCAGCAATGATAATGCCGTGCATATGCCGACGATCCCTGCGCCTAAAATGATAACAGGTGATTTTTCATCCGACTGTTGCTTTAGCATTTTTCCAAAAACCTGATCGGTTGCTTTGCAATACCGTCACTTCTTGCGGGTGCCGATAAAATATTGTTCCAAAATAATCGGGACCGACAAAACACAAGCGACGATATCAGCCTGATATGAAGGCGCGATGAAAATGATCCCAGCGGCAAATCCCAATATTCGGGAGAAGACGCTCATTTTTCCTCTGATATAACCGACGACGGCAGCTGATAATGCGACGACACCGGCGATGGCACTTGCGGCTGTGTAACTGAACTCTAAAAGGTCAAATCCTGTTGACGATACAAACAACAATACAGGCGCATAAACAAAGGCCATCGGTGCAATGATTTTACCCAATCCTAAGGTGAATGCCGACAGGCCTGTTCTAAACGGATTGGAATTGGCAATCGCCGCCGCTGCATAGGCGGAGGTACATACTGGCGGCGTTATTTCAGACACAACGCCGTAATATAAAACAAACATATGGCTTGCTATTGGCGGTATGCCAAGCTGCGCCAATGCTGGCTGGGCCACCGATACCAGCATGATATAAAGCGCCGTTGTGGGAACGCCTGCCCCCATCAAAATACAAGAGATAGCGATAAAGACCAAAGACAGGAATAACTGCAAATCTGCCACGCTAAAGAGCTCATAGGCACTGAATGTCATCAGATCATGTAAGGTGAAGGCAAAGCCACCCGCCGCTTGCGTGACCATAAACCCGATGCGGAAGCCAACCCCTGTTGTATTAATCACGCCAACAACAATGCCAACCGCCGCCGATGCCGCGCCAACCGCCAAAGCATATTTGACGCCAACCTCAAACGTATCCATCATTTCATTAAGATTGACACGCCGTTGCGGGTTGAAACAGGCAAGAACAGAACTGCCCACCAACAGCAGCAATAACCAGATATCAAAACTTTCATTGCTAAACTTCCAACCTGCAAACAAGATAAACAAGGCAGGTAATATCAAGGTTGATGGATTTTTAAACCTGCTCATCCCAGTGATGATCAAAAGCGAGATGCCGCAAAACGCCGCCATGTACGGCGTATATCCCGAAAACAGGACATAGAGCAACGTCACCATGGGGACGATATTGGCCCAGCCATCTTGCCAAACCTTTTTCAGATTGGGCAGCATATCGCGGCTGAGACCTTGCAAGTCCAGTTTCCGAGCCATCAAATGGACAACCGAAAAGACGCCAACATAATGAAGCAGCGCTGGGAAAATCGCTGCGATGACAATCGTCGTATAAGGGACTTCTAAAAACTCAGCCATGATGAAGGCGGCCGCGCCCATAATGGGCGGTGTGATTTGCCCCCCTGCTGAAGATGCCGCCTCAACCCCGCCAGCAAAGTGACCTGGATACCCCAACCGCTTCATATTGGGGATTGTCAGTGCGCCTGTTGACACTGTATTGGCGACAGATGAACCTGAAATCGTGCCAAAAAAGGCTGAAGACACAACCGACACTTTTGCAGGCCCGCCTCGGTATCTGCCTGCAAGGATCGTGGCGTTATCGATAAATAATTGTCCCAACCCTGTGCGCTGAGCCACAACACCAAACAAGACAAAATGGAAAACAATGGTGGAGACCACCCATAAGGTCACGCCATAGATGCCTTCTTGGGGGAAGTACATGGATGACACAAATGTATTGAATTTCACCCCGGGATGTTTCAATAGCCCCGGGAAATAAGGGCCCAATAAAGCGTATGAAATAAAGATGCAGATGATAAACGGTAACACCCAGCCCAAAGTACGGCGGGCTATATCAAGCGTTAGCAGAATAACGACAACCCCCAGCGCAACATCATAGGAGTTGGGATTGCCCATGCGGAAAGTCTGTTCTTCAATGCCAAGAAATTCTATGCCGCGCCAAGCAGCGCCAACATAAAGCGCCCCGATCACACCTAATATCAAAAACACAAGGTCATATAACGGAATATTGCCGACCCGCATCCATGTTACTTTTTTGGTGAAAAGGGATTTATTTCGGAAAATAGGAAAAAAAGCGTAAATTAAAATAAACAAGCCAGACAGGTGAATGCCCAGATGCCAATGGTCAGCGGGCAGGCCAAACCCCGCTGTTAAAAAATGATAAACCGCAAAAGCAAGGGCAAAATTTTTCAGTATTTTTGCTGAAAGACCACCGACCTCTCTGGTCTGGCTTCCTTCTTCGTATTTTCTTTCAATTTCGTCTAGGTTTTCTTGCGTTATTTCGCTTTGATCTGTCTTATTAACGCTCATTGTCTTGCCCCAAAATGGTCTTCTGCTTTCAGAAAAAAGGGCAGCCGTATAAATAAAGCTGCCCTTTTCATAAGTTCAGGGAAACTTGATCCTACTTAAGCAAACCTGCTTCTTTGTAGAATTTTTCTGACCCAGGATGCAGTGGAACACCAAGGGCGCTTACACCGTCTAGGGCTGTTTCCGCTGTAATTTGCTTGCCTTTGGCATGGCCGTTATCCAACAATTTGCGTGTGTTTTTATTCCACAACGCCTTTGTGATGCCATAAACCAAGTCATCAGAAAGATCGGATGAAACAACCAAAAGCGCGCTCACAGCAGGTGTTTTCACTTCATAATCAACACCTTCATAAACATTGGCTGGAATTTTTGATGGAATATAGGCAGGGATAATGTCATTGATCTTTTTCATATCCGCGTCAGTGAAACTATGCAGTTCCATGCCTTTTGTTGATGACAGCTGAACCATTGCTGATACAGGCCAACCCGCGGCATAGAAATAGGCATCCAACTGACCATCGGCCAAGCGTTCTGCACTTTGGCTGTTGTTCAATTCGGCTTCTTCCATGTTATCACGGTTAACGCCCCAAGCATCCAGCATCTGCAATACAGCAACCTGTGTCCCAGACCCAGCCTGAGCGATACCAACGCGCTTGCCTTTCAGATCACCAAGATCATTGACTGATTTGCCCTTTGGCAAAACAAGGTGCAGGTCTTCAGGATACAAATTAGCAACGATTCTTAGTTTCGGGTGAGGCTTACCTTCAAACTTGCCTTGACCCAAATACATTGAACGCGTCACATCAGCCGCCGCAAGACCGGCTTCCAATTCACCATTTTGCACCGCTGCATTGTTGAATACAGATGCTGTGGTTGATTGAGCAATCGCGATCAAGCCAGGGACACCACATTGGCCGCCCTTATCACAAGGACGTGCGCCCGGAGGCGCTGAAATGCCATTGGCAATGGTTCCACCAATAGGGAAATATGTTCCCCCGGCGCCACCAGTCCCAATTCTGAAGAATGTTGGGTCGGCAGCAATCGCAGCCGTTGAACTGATCATGCCAGCAACAGATGCTGCAATGGCAACTTTTAGTAATTTCATGAATTCCTCCCAGAATTAATCAAGATGTTCATCAATGTGCTTTTCAAGATGATTACACATTTATAGATTAAATATTGCCGATAAAAATTTATAAATTCAAATTTTATTATTTATTATTTGTATAAGTTTATTTTATACATAGGTATGAATTTTACTCAGCTTTCAACCTTTCGCATTTTGATGAAATCAGAATCAATGTCTGATGCTGCTGTGAAATTGGGGCGTACCCAACCTGCCGTCAGCGCAACAATCAAAGCATTGGAAGAACAAATAGGCTTTGAGTTATTTGAACGGCGAGGCCGGCAATTGATCCCTGCCCCTGAAGCGCAATATCTTTTGGCAGAAGCCGATGCAATTTTGACTCAATTGTCGCGTGTCCGTGAGACCATGAAAAGTTTATCGGTGGGGCAATCAGGAACACTTAGTGTTGCGGCAATGCCTGGGCCTGTATCTCTTATTTTCCCACGATTTGTCGCATCTCACTTGGCCAATACGGAAACGATCTCCGTTTCTATCCAAGCCCGAACATCCTTTCAAATCGCAGAACTAACCCGCGCCCAGTCGATTGATTTTGGCTTTGCAGACGCCCCTGAAAGCCTTGGCACAGAAACGCTTTACCATGCTGAAATTATTTCAGGCGATTGCCATATCGCGCTGCCTAAAAACCACCCTTTGACTGAAAAAGACAAGATTGACCTTGCGGATTTGGACCATGTGCCGCTTGGGACATTACCGCCCAGCCATGCCCAGTCTTTGGCGTTAAAATCCGCTTTTAATGCCAATGGTCTTAATTTCCTGCAAACCTTTGAATGCCAGTCTTTTTTGCCCATTCTTCATTTTGTTTCGGCAGGCCAATGTTGTTCGATGCTCGACCCTTTATCAGTCTTCTTGGCACGCGGGGAAAATAAATTGGTTGATGGGATTGAAATTAGACCAATGACCCATCCCATACGATATGAATATGCGCTCTATTCACCGCTTTATCGGCCTATTTCGGTGATGGCTAAATCTTTATTAGAGGCATGGCGACAAGAAGTGCTTTATTTGCTGGAGGAAATTGATGCAAAGCCAATTTCCAGCAGCCATCCCCTTTTTGAGGCGTAATAAAAGCATTTTGGCCAACATCTCAAAAAATGGGGGATCTATAAAATTATCAAATCAATTTATGCTGAACACCGCCA
>CALFYS010000098.1 GCA_937952245.1 uncultured Alphaproteobacteria bacterium
TTGCATAGTTTTGCAAAATTATTTGGTGACCGTTACGCGCGTCATAATATTTGCATGAACAACCTGATGCCCGGGTTCTGTGAGAATGTGAATTTATCGGATTTTGCCAAAGCTTCAATCCCCGCACAACGAACAGCAAGTTTTGCAGAAATTGGCAAAACCTGTGTGTTCCTATGCTCCGAAGATGCACGCTATATCAATGGTCAGAATATTCTTGCTGATGGCGGCATGAACCGCGCCGTGAGGTAGTGAAGTTACGCCTGTTTCATCTTCAAGGCTGGCATCCCCGCAAATTGAGTTAAACTGGTTAGGGGGTGCAAGCCTCAAGATTGCAGGGCGATTTGCTCCAGCATAAATTCATAAAGATGGTCGGCTTTTTGGTTCACCGCGTCTTTGATCGCCATATGGATGTTATTGGCGCTTTGGTGGTCAAGCATCATCATTTTCTGGCCAACGGAAAATTGCGCTTCTTCCAGCAAGACAGGGATTCCCTCCACCAAGGCTTTTAGCTTGGCGACGTTAAAATCATACCATTCTTGTTCAAGGTCTTCTTCGCCTTCGGGGAAAATATAATGGCGATCCACCAATTGTTTGAGGTGCAAGGCTCGTTCGGCGATTTCTTGCAATTTTGAATAGCCGCCAACGATATGCACCGCGTCCCGAACATCGCGATTAACACCCAAGCCATCTTCCCGTGGCATTGGTTGTGGTGGGCGCGCGTAAAACGGCAAGGCTGGCGGTTGTTGCGGGTTATTGACGTTATGATAACAGGCAAGGACATGGTCAATCGCTTTGAATTGCCCTGAATCGCTTAAGACAGCGGCTGAAATCTTCTGGCGTTGGCTTGGGTTTTCCAGCCCCGCCTTTTGCAATTTTTCAGCCGCAAGCCCCAATCCATCGGCACGGTCGGTGGATGGAACATAGGTTTCAGGGGCTGAAAGATTAACTTGGCTCAAGGCTTTTTCGATGAGATTAGGGCTGGCCTCGGCGGGGATTTTTCCATGCCGCCCCGCCAGATAATCCGCAATCCCCGGGAACAAACTGTGGTAAGGGTCACGGCCTTCTAAATCATGCCAAAGCGATAGTGCCGCTTGCCCTGTGGTATTGGCGGCATAGGGCGTGACTTGAATCGGCTGGCCTAAATCAGGCAGGATTTTCGCCTGCATCCCATAAATCGCCGTTTGAATTTCCGTCCAATCGGCGTGATGTTCTGGTGTGCCCAACAAACGGCCAAGAGTTTCCACCAACCCGGGAATTGATTTTAATGTTGCGGAGGCACCGCCGGGGGTGCGGGCTTTATACATCGCTTGCACAAGCCCTCGGTCATAGGATGATTCATATTCCCTGTATCTGAACCGCAATCCATAGAGCGTGAACATACTGTCTTTGATGGCGGCGATGTTGAGCGAGGGCGCGGCGGCTTTAATTCTGGGGTCAGGGTGGTTTTTGATCAGCCCCGCCATTTTATTCATGCTGGGTTGGGCGGTTGACCCTGCCAAAGCGGGATGCTGCACATCCATGGTCAGGTCTTTGCCGTGTTCCGCCGCCGCCAATGCTGCCGCCATGTAACAAGCCGGCGCTTCGCCATAGGTGGAATGGGCATGGATGGTGATCTCTTGGTCAGGAAAGCGTTCAAACAGCGCGGATACAAGATCATAAACAAACCCGGGGTTGAGCCTGCCGCTGGCTGATTTCAGATAAAAATCTTGATGCCCCATGGCGATTAATTCTTCGGCGAATGCAAGGGCACTGGCCACAGTCACATTGGGGTTTTCTTCAATGCAGATCGTGCCTTGGGCAATAATATCATAGCCGGCGGCTTGCGCTTCTTTCACCGCTTTCGCCACCCCCACAAGACAGCGGGCATCGTTCATCCCATGGAAATTTTGCAGGATATTCATCCCCATTTCGGCGTATTCAAACACCATCGCCCTGACCACATCATAGGGTTGCGGCGAATAGCCAAAAAGAAAATCACCACGGATTAACGCCGATTGCCGAATCCCCAAATCGCGAAAATGGGTGATGAGCTTTTCAACTTCATCCCATTCGTTGCGGCCTTTTTTGGCAAAAATATCAAAAAACGTCCCGCCCCCTGTCTGAACAGAAACAGCCCCCGTCAGATGCGCGGTGGGGTAAGCGTCTATGATTTCTTGGGCAGAGGGGTTCGTGCCAAACAGCGATTGAATGGCATCGCGCAATACATCTTGGAATTTAATTTCAGGCATTATTTTGGTCTTTTATTGATTTTGGTCTTTTATTGCAAATGGCGGGCAATTTGCCCCGCAAGCCCTGCGTTATTGATGATCAACTGTTTGTTGGCTTCAAGCGATTGGCCTTTGGATTGGCGGGCGATTTCAGCAAGCAACCAAGGGGTTGCCGCCGCCCCTTGGGGGGCATCATCCAAACAAGCGGCAATCCAGCCTTCGATGACATCCAGATCAATCGCCATGGCTTCAGGGATGGGGTTGCAGATCAACACCGCCCCGCCAATGTTGAGGGCTTTTCGTGTGTTGATAATATCAGCGATTTCTTCTGCTGTCTCCACCCGAATATCGACAGGCAAACCGCTTGATCGCGCCCAAAACGCGGGCATATCATCGCATTGATAGCCAACAAGCGTCACCCCCATGGTTTCAAGATATTCACGGGTGCGGGGCAAATCCAAAATCGCTTTCGGGCCTGCGCATACCACCGCCACTGGCGTTTCTGCCAATTCAAATAAATCGGCTGAAATATCCATGGTTGCCTCAACCCCGCGGTGAACACCGCCAATCCCGCCGGTGGCAAAAATATCAATCCCCACGTGATGGGCTAAAATCATGGTGGCGGAAACCGTGGTCGCCCCCAGCCGATGGCCAGATGTTGAAAACGCAACAGGCAGATCACGGCGGGAAAGTTTCGCCACGCCTTCGGTGGTGGCCAAGGTCTTCATCCCATCATCATCAAGGCCGATATGGGCTTTGCCTTCCATCACCGCGATGGTGGCAGGGGTGCTGCCATGCTGGCGAACCGCATCTTCGGCGGCGCGCGCCACGGCGATATTTTCAGGATGGGGCAGACCATGGCTGATCAATGTTGATTCCAACGCCACCAGCGCCGTGCCATCAGCCCGCGCCTTTTTAACATCATCACTCAATATCATGGGGATTGTTGCGGTCATGACGGGGCGCTCCTTTGTGCGTATGTTCTGCCCGCATCAAGCGCCTCTTGCAATAGTATTTTTAACCGGTCTTCGGAATTCCAATCCTGCGGTGCGGTGATATATCGGCGGAACAGCGCCGCCGCCATGACATCGCCTGCCCCATTGACATTAGCCTGTGATTGTTGGGCATCAATTGGCTCTGGAGTCATGGTTAGGGTCTGTCCATTTTTGGATAAAGCCGCCGCTGCACCGCCATCGCTGACCAAGGCCAAGGCCCCCGGCCGCATTTTCTCCGTTAATGATCTTGCCATGATCTCCACTGGTGCCGCTTTGGTAAGCCGCCCCGCCTCCCCACGGTTCAGCACCACGCCATCAAGACGGGGCAAAATCGGGGCAAGACGGCTGACTTTTTCAATCGACGTGCCTGTTGCGAATAATGACAGCGGAATGGGCAGGCTTGCCGCAATCGCCGCCAGCACATCCGCCGGAAAATTAGCATCCATCACAAGGCTGCCTGTTTTTGGCAAATAGGATTTCAGGTGATCAATGCCCACGGCATCATATAAATCCATGCAAGCCGCGCCGATCACCAATTCACCATCGGCATCAATAATCGCGGTATATTGCGGCGGTGGAGGTGGAGGCGTGCCATCAATCACCGCCAATCGAGGCTTGATCCCTAGGGATGAAAAATGGGCGGAAACCTGTTTTTCTTGATCTTTGGTCACCGCCCCGATGAATTGCATCTTGATGTTTTGATCGCCTGTTTCAGTTGCGAGATGACGGGCGATATTCGCTGCCACGCCGCCAGGGCTTGTCTCACTTCGTCCAGGGTTTGTCCGGTTGAGATGGGCGGTGTCCAGACGGATCACTTGATCAATATGCGCGGCACCAAGAAGGGTTAAGAATTGGGTCATCACATCACCATCCGCATCTGATTATTGAGGATTGGGCAAGCGTTTCGGCAAGGTTGAAACAGCGGCAAAAATACAAAACGCCGAAAACGCGAGGATATAGAACAGGTAATCAAATCCATAATGAAGATGCACAAAGGATATAAGCGGCACCACCACCGCCCAAACACCAAAACTGATAACATATCGAACGCCATAAATGGAGGCGCGAAACTCTGACTTTGCCATTTTGCCGATCATGTAATCATTGATGGGGATTTGGCCAAACGCCCCCAGCATAAAGCACAACGCGATGATCAACGCCGCCCAATCGTATTTCCCCACGAATAATGAAAAGAACACCAGCTGAATGGCCGATACGACCAAAAAGACTTTTTTCGGGCCGATTTGATCCAGCATTTTACCGACAACGATTTGCGCAAAAGAGGCCACGGCAAAAACTAATAAAGCCATCGACCCAATCAGCGAGGCTGAGGTCGCGATGCCGTTTAACCGTTCTTCAAAAATCTTGGGCAGGGCAAAGGTTGTGCCTTGGAAAATAATGCTGGAGGTGGCGGTGGTAAAAAAGATCACCAATGAAACCCTGATAATAAGCCGCCGTAACGCGATGGCATCGGCGGTCTGATCAGTTTTTTCAACATGGGATTTGCCCCGGCTCAAAGCGGTGAAACCGACAAGAATTTTATCTTTCTGGTGAAGAAAATAAAGCACGCCAATGAAGACAGAAAACATCCCCGGCAACCAAAAAGCAGAACGCCAGCCGGTCTGGTCAATCATCAAGCCTGTCAGGAAAGCGGCAAAGCCAACCCCCATATTGCCCCAAACGCCATTGACGGCAATATCCAGCCCCATTTTCTGATCACCCTTAGCGATCATCGCCAATCCAACGGGATGATAAATGGAGGCAAAAACCCCAAGCCCGAAAAGCCAAAAGGCCATTTCAAGCGGTGATGACGCGGTGGATGTGCCAATAGAAGACAGGCCAATGCCGATAAAGAAAACACACATCATGCCTTCACGGCTCCACCGGTCGGCCAGCCACCCCGACGGCAAGGAAAACAATCCAAAGGCGATAAATCCAGCGGTTGAATAAGGGATCAACTCACCATAGGA
>CALFYS010000099.1 GCA_937952245.1 uncultured Alphaproteobacteria bacterium
GGGGCGCGGCCCGGGGCGGGGCGGCCGAAAGGCCAAGGGCCTTATGGTGAAGCCACCAAGCCCATCCGAATCCCCATCAGCATGGTTGATCAGGTGATGAATTTTGTCAAAACAGGCAATAAACCTTTACCGCTGTTCAGCTGTTCAGTGGCGGCAGGGTTTCCATCCCCCGCGGATGACCACCTTGAAGGCAGCCTTGATCTGAATGACCATTTGATCAAACATCCTTCGGCGACATTTTTTGTCCGTGTCAGCGGCGATTCCATGATCAAAGCTGGGATTCACCATGATGATATTCTGGTGGTGGATCGCAGCCTGGAAGCCCGCAACGGCAAAGTGATTATCGCCGCCATCGAAGGCCAGTTAACCGTCAAACGCCTGCATCGTGGCAAAGGCAAAACCATGCTGATGCCTGAAAATGATGCCTATGCCCCGATCACCGTCCATGATGACAATGATATGGTGATCTGGGGGGTCGTGACCAATGTGATCCATCAAGTTTAATCGCTATTGCTTACTGATCACGCGACGATCTAATTATGTCTCTTTATGCGCTTGTTGATTGCAACAATTTCTACGCGTCTTGTGAACGTGTCTTTGCCCCTCATCTGATTGGCCAGCCGGTTGTGGTGCTGTCAAATAATGATGGCTGTGTGATTGCCCGTTCCGATGAAGCCAAAGCCGTGGGCGTGCCGATGGGCGCGCCTTTGCATGATTACCACGCCATGATGAAAAAACATGACGTGGCGATTTTTTCTTCAAATTACGCGCTTTATGGCGATATGTCCGCGCGGGTGATGCGCTCGCTTCATCATTTCACCCCTGATGTGGAAATTTATTCGATTGATGAAGCGTTTTTAGGATTAAGCGGGTTTGATGAACCCCAATTGCCTGAACATATGCGGCGGATGCGGCGGGCGATCCGGCAATGGACGGGAATCCCTGTCTCTGTTGGGATTGCCCCCACCAAAACATTGGCGAAACTGGCCAATCGCATCGCCAAGAAATACACCAGCGATGGCGTTTACATGATGACCGACCATGATCTGATGCCGCGGATTTTAGGCGATATTGAGGTTGAGGATATTTGGGGGATTTCAAAACGCTGGGGGGCGCGGCTTCGGCAAATGGGGATCGGCACAGCCCTGCAATTACGGCAAGCCAGCCCTCGGCAAATCCGGCAATCGCTTTCGGTTGTCGGTGAACGTATTGTCCATGAGCTTAATGGCCATTCCTGCCTGACCATCGAAGAAGTCCAGCCTAAGCAAACCATCATGTCATCCCGCAGTTTCGGTAAAATGGTGAGCGATTTGCAAAGTCTGGAAGAAGCGGTGGCCAGTTACACTGCCCGGGCGGCCGAAAAATTACGCAAGCAAGACAGCCGCGCCGGCGGAATTTATGTCTTTATCCGCACCAATCGGTTTCGCCAGAATGACCCGCAATACAGCAACGCCGCCATGGTGGGGTTTGATGATGCCACCAGCGATACCGCCAGTTTAATCCGCGCCGCCATGGGGGCGATCCGTCATATTTATCGCCCGGGCTATCGTTATCATAAAGCTGGGGTGATGCTGACGGATTTAACCGCCCATGATGGTGGCCAGATGAGTTTGCTGAACCCTGACCCAACGCCGGAAGAAACCCGCCAAAGCCAAGACAAACGCATGGCCGTGCTGGATCAGATCAATCATAAAATGGGGCAAGGCACGTTATTCCACGCCACCGAAGGCATCACGCTGAAAGGGCAGAAGAAACCCAATATCTATGGCCGCCGCGCCCAAGACCAGCGTATCCAAGGCACGGAACGCTGGCGGATGCGATCACAGTTTAAATCGCCAGCCTATACAACGCGCTGGAATGAATTGGTTGAGGTCAAATAAACCGCTGAATTTTG
>CALFYS010000100.1 GCA_937952245.1 uncultured Alphaproteobacteria bacterium
TGTTGATTAGGATTTAGCACCCAGCCTTGCGGCTTTCAATGCGGCAAAATCGTCATCCGCGTGATAAGACGAACGGGTCAGCGGGGTTGCCGACATCATCAAAAAGCCTTTCGCCTCACCAAGGTTTTTCAGCTGATCAAATTCATCAGGTGTCCAGAACCGATCAAGGGGGTGATGTTTTGGGGTTGGTTGCAGATATTGGCCAATGGTCATGAAATCAACATCGGCGGCGCGCATATCATCCATCACTTGCACAACATCATCACGGCTTTCACCCAAGCCCACCATAATGCCGGATTTGGTGAAGATCATCGGGTCTAAGCGTTTGACATCGCTTAATAATTTCAACGATGCAAAATATCGCGCCCCGGGGCGAACCGATGGATAAAGCCGAGGAACCGTTTCAAGATTATGGTTAAACACATCGGGCTTGGCCGCCACCACCACCTCAACCGCCCCGTCTTTTTTCAAGAAATCAGGGGTGAGAATTTCAATCGTGGTTGTTGGTGAAGCCTCACGAATGGCGGTGATGGTTTTGGCGAAATGGTCCGCCCCACCATCGGGCAAATCATCACGATCAACAGAGGTAATCACGACATGGGCAAGGCTTAATTGCGCCACCGCATCGGCCACACGGCGGGGTTCATCATGGTCAAGGCGATCAGGTTTACCCGTGGCGACATTGCAAAAAGCGCAAGCCCTTGTGCAAACAGAGCCCAAAATCATCATCGTGGCGTGTTTTTTCTGCCAACATTCACCGATATTCGGGCAAGCGGCTTCTTCGCAGACCGTCACCAAATAGTTATCACGGACGATTTGCCGTGTGTCTTGATAGCCTTGGGATGTTGGGGCTTTCACCTTCAGCCAATCGGGACGCGACGGTTGCGGGACTTGATCATTACGCGCCTTTTCAGGATGCCGCGCATCACCTTTCAGCCCTTGGCCACGGAAGACCACCTGATCTTCACGTGTTTTTAATGGGGGTTGGTCATCGACGCTCATGGTGAACCTGCCTGATGGAGACTAAAAACATATATCCTAAAAATGGATGGCTTTATCAAAAGCATCAAGCACTGATTCATGCATCGCTTCTGATAATGTCGGATGGGGGAAGATGGTTTGCATCAAATCTTCTTCCGTGGTCTCCAGTTTTTTCGCCACCACATAGCCTTGGATCAATTCCGTGACTTCAGGGCCGATCATATGCGCCCCCAGCAATTCACCGGTTTTCGCATCAAAAATCGTTTTGATCATCCCATCTTCATCACCAAGGGCGATGGCCTTACCATTGGCAAGGAAGGGGAAACGCCCAACTTTGATCTGATGGCCTTGTTCAAGGGCTGCTTTTTCAGAAAGCCCAACGGATGCCACTTGCGGGCGGCAATAGGTACAGCCGGGAATATCTGTTTTCTTGACCCCATGGCCAACACCGCCATCTTTTTTCGGGGCGGCGATATGTTCAGCGGCGATAATGCCTTCATGGCTGGCTTTATGGGCAAGCCAAGGCGCGCCTGTCATATCACCAATGGCGTAGATACCGTCTTCACCGGTGCGCATCGCCCCATCGGTGATGACATGACCACGATCAAGCTTAACCTTGGTGTTTTCAAGGCCGATGCCATCGGTATTCGCTGTAATCCCAACGGCAAGGATCATCCGATCCGCGGTTAAGGTGGTTGTTTTGCCTTGATGGGTCACTTCAGCGGAAACGGTTTTGCCCGCTTTCACCGCGCCTAATTTAGCGCCAGTCATGATTTTTAATCCGCGCTTGGCAAAAGATTTTTCCGCCATTTGGGAGATTTCTTCATCCTCTGCCGGTAAAATCCTATCCATCGCCTCAACCACCGTCACATCAACGCCCATATCGGCGTAAAAAGATGCAAATTCAATGCCAATCGCCCCTGACCCCACAACAATCAGGGATTTCGGCATGGATTTTGGGGTCATGGCATCACGATAGGTCACAATCGTATCGCCATTGGCTTCAATCCCCGGGAGAGACCGTGCCTTCGCCCCTGTCGCCAGAATAACCGAAGCGGCGGTCAGCACATCACCATTATCCAGCACAATCTTGCGCTTTTGGCCTGATTTTGCGCCAAGTTTGGCGGAAGCCATAAAGACCGTGACTTTATTTTTCTTCATCAAATGGCTGATCCCACCTGAAAGCCTTGCCGCCACCCCGCGGGAGCGTTCAACCACCGCGTTCAGATCAATTTCAGCCTTACCAACGGTAATTCCGAAATCTTTGGCGTGGTCAATCAGATGCTTGACCTCCGCTGATCGCAACAAGGCTTTGGTGGGGATACATCCCCAATTGAGGCAAATCCCCCCAAGGTTTTCACGTTCCACCACCGCGGCTTTCAACCCCAATTGGCTGGCGCGAATGGCGGCAACATACCCCCCGGGGCCGCCGCCGATCACAACAAGATCAAAGTCATGTTCTGCCATTGATTTTTCCTTTCTTGATGCGATCAGGCCAAAGCCAGCACAGGGTTTTCAACAATCTCTTTAAAGACTTTCATGAACCGCGCGGCATTCGCGCCATCCACCACCCGGTGATCCGATGACAATGTAGCCGTCATCATGGTGGCGACCGCCAATTGCCCATCCCTGACCACCGCGCGTTCTTCGCCGGCCCCAATCGCCAAAATCGCGGCTTGCGGCGGGTTGATAACAGCGGTGAACGAGGTCACGCCGAACATCCCCAGATTTGAGATGGTGAAACTGCCGCCTGTGTATTCTTCAGGGGCTAATTTGCCATCATGGGCGCGTTTTGCCAGTTCTGCCACTTCCGTTGAAATGGTCTCAAGGCCTTTTTCTTCAGCATGGCGTAAAATTGGGGTGATTAAACCGCCTTCGATCGCCACCGCCACGGAAATATCGGCGTGGTGATAACGGCGGGTTTGCTCGCCTTCCCATGAGGCGTTGACCTCAGGCACGCGCATCAAAGCGGTGGCGGCGGCTTTGATAATCATATCATTGACCGAGATTTTCACCCCTTCAGGCGCGTGTTCATTCAAGGTTTTCCGCGCCGCCAGCATGGCGCCAATATCAATATCCATATTGACGTAGAAATGCGGCGAGTCCTGCATGGATTGCTGAAGACGGCTGGCGATGACTTTCCGCATTTGGGAATTTTCGATCACGCTTGACGTATCGCCCATGGCTTGCGGCTGAACAGCAGCAGGGCTTGGCGCGGTCATTTGCGGGGCTTGATCAAGATCAGCCTTGATGATCCGCCCTTTTGGCCCTGAACCCGTGATTGTTTTCAAATCAATCCCGCGATCAGCGGCAATGCGGCGCGCAAGGGGACTGGCGAAAAGACGGGTGCCGCCTTCTTGCGCAACAGGGGCTGGTGCCGCCACAGGCGGCGTGACTTCAGCTGATGCGACGGGCGCAGGGTCTTGGGTAGTGTCTTGGGCAGGTTCTGCAACAGGCGCGGCTTGATCAGCCCCACCATCAGATAACGTGCTTTCTTCGCCATCATCCAGAATTTCAGCGATCACCGCGCCGACAGCGACATTTTCAGTGCCTTCGGGGATCAGGATCGAGGCCATTTTGCCATCATCGAGGGCTTCAACCTCCATCACCGCCTTATCGGTTTCAATTTCAGCGATCACATCGCCAGAACGGACGTCATCTCCTTCTTTCACCAGCCATTTGGCCAATTTGCCTTCGGTCATGGTGGGGGATAATGCGGGCATAGTGACGATTGCCATGATTACGCTCCCTTCCCGCGATAACAGGCCTGACGCGCGGATTCCACAATATCATGGACTTGCGGCAGGGCGAGTTTTTCAAGGTTTTCCGCATAGGGCATCGGCACATCTTTGCCGGTGACCCGCATCACGGGCGCATCGAGATAATCAAACGCCTGTTCATTGACCTGTGCCACCAATTCAGCCCCAATCCCAGCAAAGGGGAAGCCTTCTTCGCAAGACACCATGCGATTGGTCTTTTTCAGCGAGGTCATGATGGTTTCCGTATCCAAGGGGCGGAGCGACCGAAGATCAATGACTTCAGCATCAATGCCCTCTTTTGCCAGCTCTTCAGCGGCATCCAAGGCTTTACCCACCATGATGGAAAACGCGGTGATGGTGACATCATTGCCCGGGCGAACGATATTGGCTTTGCCGATTGGCACGACCCAATCATCATCATCAGGCACGTCAAAACTCTGGCCATACAGGACTTCATTTTCCAAGAAAATCACAGGGTTCGGGTCACGGATCGCGGCTTTCAACAAGCCTTTGGCATCCGCCGCGGACCAAGGCGCGACCACTTTTAACCCCGGGCAATGAGCATACCAGCTGGCATAACATTGTGAATGTTGCGCCGCCACGCGGGAAGCCGCGCCATTAGGCCCTCTGAAGACAATCGGGCATCCCATTTGACCGCCAGACATATACAGCGTCTTGGCGGCGGAATTAATGATCTGGTCAATCGCCTGCATCGAGAAATTGAACGTCATAAATTCAATAATCGGCTTTAATTCACCAAAAGCGGCACCGACCCCAAGGCCAGCAAAACCCATTTCCGTGATCGGGGTATCGACCACACGGCGATCACCAAATTCATCAAGCAACCCTTGGGAGACTTTATAAGCCCCTTGGTATTCGCCGACTTCTTCACCCATGAGAAAGACTTTATCGTCACGCCGCATTTCTTCGGCCATGGCATCGCGCAACGCTTCCCGCACGGTCAGTTGAACAGCATTGCCTGAAGCAACAGGTTCAACCAATTCCGGTGTTGATGAAGGCGGAGGTGCTGATTGAGATGGCGCCGATTGAGATGGAGCTGGTGTTTCAACAGCGGTCACCACTGGGGCAGATTCTGGGGCAGATGGAGCGGCGCTCTCGCCCCCCTCACCTGCGATCCCCTCTCCGGCAATTTCAGCAATCACCGTGCCAACGGCAACGCCTTCCGTGCCTTCAGCGATATTGATTTTCGCGATCACCCCATCATCAAGGGCTTCGACTTCCATCACCGCTTTATCGGTTTCAATTTCAGCGATCACGTCACCTGAACGGATGTCATCGCCTTCTTTCACCAGCCATTTGGCCAATTTGCCTTCGGTCATGGTCGGCGAAAGAGCGGGCATTGTTACGGTTGCGGTCATTCTGCGGCTCCTTCAATGATCACGTCTGTCCAAAGTTCAGCGGCATCTGGCAATGGGCTTTCAAGGGCAAAATCAGCGGACGCGGCCACCACTTCTTTGACCTTGGCGTCCAATTCTTTCAATTTGGCTTCATCCATGCCATCGGCGATTAAGACTTCCCGCAATTGGTCAATCGGATCGCGTTGTTTGCGCATGGCATCCACTTCTTCACGTGTCCGGTATTTCGCGGGGTCTGACATGGAATGGCCGCGATAACGATAGGTTTGCATCTCAAGGATGTATGGGCCTTTGCCTTCGCGGCAATGGGCGATGGCCTCCGCGCCAGCGGCACGAACCGCCAAGACATCCATGCCATCAACCTGCATCCCCGGAATCCCATAAGCCTTACCACGATCAGCAAGGGCACGCCCCGCCGCCGCGCGATTAACCGCGGTTCCCATCCCGTATTGATTGTTTTCAATGACAAAAATCACCGGCAATTGCCAAAGCGCGGCCATGTTAAAGCTTTCATAGACCTGCCCTTGGTTCACCGCGCCATCACCAAGATAGGTCATGGAGACAGCATCAGTGCCGTTATACCGATGGGCAAAGGCCAAGCCTGCGCCAATAGGCACTTGAGCGGCGACAATCCCGTGGCCGCCATAAAAATTCTTTTCACGGCTGAACATATGCATAGACCCGCCTTTACCGCGGGAATATCCCCCTTCGCGCCCTGTCAGTTCAGCCATCACGCCATTGGCTTCCATGCCGCACGCCAGCATATGCCCATGATCACGATAAGATGTCACCACCGTATCATCAGGGCGGGCAACGGATTGCATCCCCACCACCACGGCTTCTTGACCGATATAAAGATGACAAAAACCGCCGATTTGCCCCATGCCATAAAGCTGGCCTGCCTTTTCTTCAAAACGGCGGATCAACAGCATATCTTCGTAAAGACCGGCTAATGTATCGAGGTCAGGTTTTTCAATGGCGATGTTTTTGCCCCCTGCTTTTTTCTGGGGGCGACCGGGCTTGCGCTTCAACGCGGCCGGTTTAGCACCATTATTTGCGGTGTTTTCAGGTGTTGTTTTTGGGGCCATGTCATCCTCCAAAGAAATAGCACCCCGCCATCACGGACGGACTGCTATAGAATGACATGAAATAATATTTTTACAAATATTTTATTGTATTGATTTTAAACAATATTTTTAATATTAACCAATATTAGTTAAATTCAATGTTAGTTAAAATCGATAATAATCTCATCTGGCGCATAAAGCCCGCCTTCACGGCGCGCCAACTCACCCAGCATATCGGCATCGACTTCGGATTCATTAACCAAAGACACGCGATGCTCAAGCCATTTGCGGTGGGCTTCAAGGGCGTTCAGCTCTTGTTCCGCTGATGCAATATCTTCATCAAGACTGCCAATGGCAAGATAACCATTGTCGCCACCAAGGCCGAGACCATGGATGGCGAAATACCCGCCGGCCATAAACATCATGACGCCGAAGACAAACGATCTGATTTTGTATGATTTGGGATTCATCATCATCTCCATCAGTGGGGCGAATCGTTACAAATACGCGATTCGCTTCATTTCCCCATTGAATCAGAAAGTGATTCGCAGGTCAACACTGATGAATATAATTTTTCGCAATGCCTTAAGCGCGGATCGCCCCCTGATAGCGGGCATTAACGCCAAGGCTTTCTTCAATCCGCAGCAATTGATTGTATTTCGCCATACGGTCTGAACGTGACATTGAACCGGTCTTGATTTGCCCCGCGTTAGTCGCCACCGCCAGATCAGCGATGAAATTATCTTCGGTTTCGCCCGAACGGTGTGAGATCACCACCCCAAACCCAGCCTGTTTTGCCATGGAAATCGCCTGCATGGTTTCAGTCAGCGTGCCGATTTGATTGACCTTAATCAAAATCGCGTTGCCGGAGGCTTCGTCAATACCGCGCGCCAGCCGCTTGGGGTTGGTGACGTAAAGATCATCCCCCACCAATTGAATCTGCTCCCCCATGCGCTCGGTCATGGCCTTAAACCCATCCCAATCGTCTTCATCAAGCGGGTCTTCAATCGAGACAATCGGATAGCGTTTCGCCATATCCTGCCAGTAATCAATCATTTCCGCCGTTGAATAGCTCTTGCCCTCACCTTTGAGGTGATAAACACCATCTTTGCAGAATTCCGTGGCGGCGGCATCAAAAGCCAGCACAACATCATCCCCGGGGCGGCAACCGGCCTTTTCAATCGCTTTCATGACGAAATCAATCGCCTCTTGGGTTGAATTGATGGCTGGCGCAAACCCGCCTTCATCGCCAACCGCGGTGGAAAGCCCAGCATCATGCAGCAAGCCTTTCAGGGCATGGAAGACTTCAGCACCAACACGCATAGCATCGGTAAAGCTTTCAGCGCCAACAGGCATGATCATCACTTCTTGAATATCAAGCGCGTTATCAGCATGGGCGCCGCCGTTCAGAATATTCATCATCGGCGTTGGCAGAACATGGGCATGAACTCCGCCGATATAACGCCATAGCGGCTGGCCTGTGCTTTCAGCGGCCGCGCGGGCAATCGCAAGACTGACCCCCAACATCGCGTTCGCCCCAAGGCGGGATTTGTTATCCGTGCCATCAAGGGTGATCATATCTTGATCCAACCCTTGCTGATCCAGCGCATTTCGCCCCGAAAGAATGGAGAAAATCTCAGTATTGACGGCATCAACCGCGCCGCTGACGCCTTTGCCCATATAGGCTTCACCGCCATCACGCTTTTCAACCGCCTCATATGCCCCTGTTGATGCCCCTGACGGCACGGCGGCACGGCCAAACGACCCATCATCCAGCATAACATCGACTTCAACGGTAGGATTCCCCCGCGAGTCAAAAATCTGGCGGGCTTGAATATCAATAATGGCAGACATTGTCGGTCTTCTTTCGTGAGTGTTAGGATTTCGCTAAAGCATCAAAGCCTTGCAAACGTTTCAATAAAGCTTCCATTTCATGAAGCGGCACCATATTGGGGCCATCAGAAGGCGCGTTATCAGGGTCTTCATGGGTTTCCATAAACAGCCCCGCCACACCAATCGCCAAAGCGGCACGGGACAGCACCGGAACAAATTCCCGCTGGCCGCCGGATGCGCCGCCTAATCCGCCCGGTTGCTGAACAGAATGGGTGGCATCAAAAATCACCGGATAGCCTGTTTCCGCCAATTGCGGCAGGCCTCTCATATCCGTGACCAGCGTGTTATAGCCAAAACTTGTGCCGCGTTCCGTCAACAGGATTTGATCATTCCCCGATGCGGCGATTTTTTCCGCCACGTGTTTCATATCCCAAGGCGCGAGGAACTGGCCTTTTTTGACATTAACAACCTTACCAGTTTCCGCCGCCGCCACCAACAAATCGGTTTGGCGGCATAAAAAGGCCGGGATTTGCAAGACATCGACCACAGATGCGGCCTCAGCGCAATGTTCAGGCAAATGCACATCGGTCAGAACAGGACAGCCATAGGTTTGGGACACGGCTTCCAACACGCCAAGCCCTTCATCAAGGCCAACCCCACGTTTGCTGTTGATGGATGAACGGTTGGCTTTATCAAAAGAAGACTTGTAAATCAGCCCAATGCCCAGCCGATCGGTGATCTCTTTTAAGGCCCCTGCCATCATCAGCGCGTGGTCTTTGCTTTCGATTTGGCACGGCCCCGCGATCAACACCATAGGGCTTGTGTTCCTGCAAGAAAGATCACCAATTTTCACTGTTTTCGTCATGATTATACCAATCGTGACCGTGTTTTTGCCGCTTCAACAAAGCCGCGGAACAACGGATGAGGGTCAAACGGTTTTGATTTTAATTCAGGATGGAACTGCACCCCAATAAAAAACGGATGATCCTTACGCTCGACAATTTCAGGCAAAACACCATCGGGCGACAGGCCTGAGAAATTCAGCCCAACGTTTTCAAGCGCGTCACGGTAATTGATATTCACTTCATAACGGTGACGGTGACGTTCTTCGATAGAGGCCGCGCCATAAAGGGATGCCGCTAAACTGCCATCCGTCAGCACACAATCATAAGCCCCCAAGCGCATGGTGCCGCCCAAGTCATCCTGATTGCTTCTGGTCTCACGTTCATTGCCGCGTGTCCATTCGGTCATCAAGCCGACAAGCGGTTCTTCGCATTCGCCAAATTCGGTTGAGCCCGCCTTTTCAATCCCCGCCATATTGCGCGCGGCTTCCAAGACGGCCATTTGCATCCCGAAACAAATGCCCAAGAATGGCAATTCTTTTTCACGGGCGGTTTTAATGGCTTGGATTTTACCTTCGGAGCCACGTTCACCAAAGCCGCCCGGCACCAAAATAGCATCCGCATCACCCAAAATATGCATCGGGTCTTCGGCTTGTTCCAATTCTTCGGAATCAATCCAATTAAGGTTAACCTTGACGTGATTATGCAAACCGCCATGGACAAGCGCTTCCGCCAGAGATTTATAACTATCCAAGAGGCTGACATATTTGCCAACAATCGCGATATTGACCTCACCTTCAGGGTTTTCCACCGCTTCGTTAATCTTTTCCCAAACGCTGAGGTCAGGGGCGTTTAACGGCAGGTCAAAATGGCGGCAAATCTCCATATCCAGCCCTTCTTTGTGATACATCATGGGGACGTGATAAATGCTTTTGGCATCACGGCCATTGATCACCGCTTCGGGGCGGACGTTACAGAACAGGCCAATTTTACGGAGTTGTTCTTCCGGAATATCAAACGGTGTCCGGCACAACAGAATATCAGGCTGAATCCCCACCGATTGCAATTCTTTGACCGAATGTTGGGTCGGCTTTGTTTTCAGCTCATCGGCAACGGCGATATACGGCAGCAGCGTGACGTGCAAGAAACATGACTTGCTGCGGCCTAAATCATTGCCCAATTGGCGGATGGCCTCAAGGAAAGGCAAGGATTCAATATCCCCAACCGTCCCGCCAATCTCACATAAGACGAAATCTTCATCGGTCAGATCGGACAGCACAAAGTCTTTAATAGCGTTGGTGACATGGGGGATAACCTGAATTGTGGCACCCAGATAATCGCCGCGGCGTTCTTTGGCCAAAACATCAGAATAAATCTTCCCTGTGGTGACGTTATCAGACTTCTTGGCATGAACACCGGTAAAGCGTTCATAATGACCAAGATCAAGGTCTGTTTCAGCACCATCATCAGTGACAAAAACTTCACCATGTTGCGTCGGCGACATCGTGCCGGGGTCAACATTCAAATAAGGGTCGAGTTTACGGAGGCGAACCTTGTATCCGCGGGCTTGCAGCAAAGATCCAAGGGCGGCAGATGCAAGTCCCTTTCCAAGGGAAGAAACCACACCACCAGTAATGAAAATAAAACGAGGCATGGACCGATTGTATATCAGAATAAATCCATCCTTGGGAGATGGAATTTAAATTATTTTATTGATCGGTTGGAACGCTTGGAATTGCGGGGACTTTGCTGGTTTCTTCCAGCACTTCATCGACCACAGAAGACGATGAAGTTGTGTTGCCCGCAAGAATCGCAAGAACAATCGAGGTGGCAAAGAACGCCGCCGCCAATAAAGCGGTTGTCCGTGACAGCAAATTCGCCGTGCCACGCGCGGTCATGAAGCCGCCACCTTGACCACCGCCACCACCAATACCAAGACCACCGCCTTCGCTTCGTTGCAGCAAAATCGTGCCAACAAGCGCAACAGCAATGATAATATGAATGGTCAGAATAACTGTGATCATCGGTGTTTCTCCAATGTACCGGAGTTTGATTTATGGGGGTTTATAGACAAACCCGCATAAAAATACCAGCAATATTTGCATCACCCTGATGGCGAGGCGGTCTTAAGGTCAAATCATATAGCATGAAATGGGAATCAGAGGTCAAACCGAGCGCGCGATGGCGATAAAATCTTCGGCCTTCAGGCTGGCGCCCCCCACAAGCGCGCCGCCGACATTTTCAAGCGCCAATAACGCCGACGCGTTATCAGGCTTCACCGAACCGCCGTATAAAATATCAACCTTGGCATAGCCCGCGTCTCGCGCCATCAACACCTGCCTGATGTGATCATGCATCGCCTCAACATCAGCAACGCTGGCCACCTGCCCTGTGCCAATCGCCCAAACAGGTTCATAAGCAATGGCAAAGCCGTCATGGGGAATATCCGCGGGCATCGAGCCTTGGATTTGTGCCGCCACCACGTCATTGGCCTTGCCCGCCTGACGTTCTTCTAATGTTTCGCCGACACAGATGATCACCTTCAACCCCGCCGCAAGCCCGGCCTTGGCCTTTGCCGCGACATCTTCGTTGCTTTCGTGATGGTCACTGCGGCGTTCGGAATGACCGGCCAGCACCCATCCGCACCCCGCGTCCGCCAGCATGGGCGCTGAAATATCGCCGGTATGCGCGCCTGATGGATGGGCATGGCAATCCTGCCCGCCGACCTGCAGGTTTTGATCCGCACGAGAAGCGATCACGGTATCAATCAGAACCGCTGGCGGAAAGACGATCATCTGGGCGTAATCTTTCATCATCGCCGCTTGACCGGAAAGGTCTTCAGCCAGTTTTTGAGCCGAAGCACGATCCATATTCATTTTCCAATTGCCGGCGATGATCATGCCATCCTCCCATGAAGGGTTTATTCCATATTCTGAAGTTTATTCTTAATATAAAAAAACAACAAATTCAGCATGAAATTCAATGCTTATGCGTGACTTAGATGGTCAGTCATGCTAGTCAATTGTAACGAATATAACCTTTTTGAAATAACCCTGAACAGACCATAAGAGTTTGACCTATGCTTCGATCAATGCGTGAAGGTGCTAAATCAGCACCAATGAAAATTTTCCTTGTTACATTGGCTATTGGTTTTGCCATGTGGGGGATTGATGATGTGTTCCGCAATGTCGGGTCAAACGATGCCGCGGTGAAAGCCGGCAATCATGAAATTACCGCCCTTGAAGCCGCCCAAGAATTTGATCGCACCCGCCGGGCGTATTTGCCCGGGGCGAATAACACCGAAGCCATTGCCCAAGGGCTGTTGGGTGATGTTCTGGCAGGCTTGGCACGGCGCGCGGTCTTTTCTGCCGAAGCCGACCGCATGAAATTAACCGTCACCCGTGAGATGGAGAAAAAACATATCGCTGGTGAACCTGCTTTCCGTGATGAAACAGGCCGTTTTAACTTGCTTCGTTTTCAGGATGCCTTGGCACGGGCGGGTATCAATGAAGAAGGCTATCTTAATTACATCCGCAATGATTTAAACAGCGGCCAGATTTTCAGCGCGTTATTGCCTGGGGTGACCTACCCTCAAAGCCTATCCGAAGCTATCGCAAAATGGCGGCTGGAACGGCGGGTGATTGATTACGTCACCATCGCGGTGGATACAGACGCCCAGCCGCAACCTTCTGATGCGGAAATTGACGCGTGGTATGCTGAAAACAGTGAGACGTATAACAGCCCTGATCTCCGTTCTGTCACCGCACTGGTTCTGTCGCCGGATACATTGGCCGAAGGCATTGACATTTCCGATGCTGATTTGCGGCAGGCCTATGATGATCAGATTGATCTTTATCAAACACCGGAACGGCGCATGATCCGCCAGATGATCTTTGCCGATACCGATGCCGCCAATCAAGCCATGAGCCGCCTTAATAATGGTGAAGCTTTTGGCGCGGTGGCCAATGAGCTCTTGGGTTTGAGCGATGCCGATACGGCTTTAGGTTCATTAAGCCGTGATGATCTTTCCGAAGAATTGGCCGAAGCCGCCTTTTCTGCCGAACAAGGCCAAGCCATTGGCCCTGTCACCACCCCCCTTGGTCAGCACGTCTTGATGGTTGAAGAAATCCTGCCAGAAAATGTCACCGCCTTTGAAAACGTCGTGGATCGTATTCGTGATGATCTGCAACGTGATCGCGCCATTGATTTGGTCTATCAGCGTATCGCCGAGGTTGAAGATGCTTTGGCCAGCGGTTCAACCCTTGCGGAAACCGCCGCCGAAACAGGGGCTGAACTTTCGCAAATTGATGGCATGGATCGCAGTGGTCTTGATATTGATGGCAATGCCATTGACGGTATCGCTGGCGATACTAAATTCCGCCAGTCTGTCTGGACCGCCAATATTGGCGAAACCGGCTTGGTGGAAGAAACCAACGCCGATACGTTTTATGTGATTGAAGTCAACAGCGAAGCCCCCAGCGCCGAGCGTCCGTTGGCGGATATTAAAACCCGCGTGATCGCTGATATGCGCCGTGAAGCCGCTATTGAAGTGGCGCGGAGCCAAGCCGAAACCATCACCGAAGATCAAAGCGGACTTGCGGATGTGGCGAAAGCACAAGGCCTTAGCCTTGAAACAAGCCCGGCCATGCGCCGTGATGGGGTCAGTTTTGATCACGAAGCCGCGCGCCTGATCGCTGGTCAAGCCTTTGGTCTCGACCAAGGCAGCAAAGGTTTTGTTGAAACTGGTGATGCCATGATCGTCATGACCGTGACCGCCATTCAATCCCCTGAAGGGGAAGCGTTGGTCGCTGAAACCGAACGTCTTCAGGAATCGCTGTCATCGAATGTCGCCACGTCATTGGAAGGCATCATCGCCAATGGGTTGATTGAAACCCATGATGTCGCCATCAACGCGGGCGCGGTTCAAACATTGCTGGTAGGTCAAACAAACTAATGCGTGTCAGCCCTTCTCGTGATGAAATTGCTCCGGTTCTAGCCGCCAGTTCTTCTGGGACAGTGGCCTATACCCAATTGGTCGCTGATCTGGAAACACCGGTTTCAGCCATGATCAAATTAGGTGCTGAAAAGCCGTATTCATGCCTGTTGGAAAGTGTCGAAGGCGGCAATGTGCGAGGGCGGTTTTCGGTGATCGCCATTGAACCTGACTTGATCTGGTCTTGCGACCAAGAAAAAGCATGGCGCGCCCTTCCTGATGGTGAGGTGATTGGCGAAGCCGAAGATGATCCGTTTCAATCCTTACGGCAATTGATCGAAGACAGCCGCGTTGACGTGCCGGAAGACTTGCCCGCCATGGCCGCGGGTGTTTTTGGCTATTTCGGGTATGAGATGGTCAAACATATGGATCAAATCCCCATTTCAAACCCGCAATTGATTGATGTTGATACGTCACGGTTGATGCGGCCAACGATTGTGGTGATTTTCGACCGCCTGAAAGATCAGATGTTGGTCTGCACCCCTATTCGCAAATCTGATGGTCTTTCGCCAGAAGACGCGTGGGATGCCGCTGAAAAAAGATTGGCCAAGACGGTTCAAACCTTAAACACGCCATTGAAGGCGGAAGAAAAAGTCAATGTCACGGGGCCTTTGCCCGAATATCAATCGAATATGGAAAAATCAACATTCCTTGAGATGGTTGATCGTGCCGTTGAATACATCAAAGCCGGTGATATTTTTCAGGTCGTGTTATCGCAACGGTTTTCCATTCCGTTTAATCTGCCCGCCATCAGCCTTTATCGGGCATTAAGACGGCTGAACCCTTCGCCCTTCCTGATTTATTTCAATATGGGGGATATGGCCTTGGTGGGGTCCAGCCCTGAAATTCTGGTGCGGTTGCGCGATGAAAAAGTCACCATCCGCCCGATTGCGGGGACTCGCCCCCGCGGTCAAACCCCTGAAGAAGACGTCGCCCTTGCCGATGAATTAATCGCTGATGTCAAAGAACGGGCGGAACATTTGATGCTGCTTGATTTGGGGCGGAACGATACAGGCCGAGTTTCAAAACCTGGTACGGTTCGGCTGGTCGATAGTTTTGCCATTGAACGCTACAGCCATGTGATGCATATCGCCTCTGAAGTGCAAGGGGAGATCCGCGACGGCATGGATACGGTCGATGCCCTTAAGGCAGGTTTCCCCGCGGGAACGGTTTCAGGCGCGCCGAAAATCCGGGCGATGGAAATCATTGATGAGCTTGAGCCATCGCAACGTGGGCCTTATGCTGGCGCGGCGGGGTATATTTCCGCCGATGGTGATATGGACACGTGTATCGTGCTTCGAACCGCGATTGTGAAGGACAATGTGATGCATATTCAGGCGGGCGCGGGCATTGTTTATGACTCTGTTCCTGAAATGGAATATCAAGAGACGGTGAATAAAGCCATGGCGGTGATCCGCGCGGCAAGTGAAGCCAATAACCTTAACCGTCAAGATGGTAATTCATAACCGCATCTGATACATAAGCATAATCTCATAAATGTGATTTGCAGATAATTTCAATAAAGAATAAAGTTTGTTTATGGTTCGTTTTGTTACTTTATTGTTGTTTTTGATCATGCCTACCCTTGTTTCCGCGCAAACGGTTGCGGAAACCTCGGCAAATGCTCCGTCATCGCAAGCGGCATCCGCGCCATCCAATGACAACAGTTTATTGCAGGAACAGGCCGCCATTTGCGCGTCCTATGCACGATTGATGGAATATTCCGGTCTCTTGGAAAAGACCCAAGGTGAGCTTTGGCGTGAACGCCGGTTCTTTGCCGGTGCTATGTTGCGAAGCACCATCGCCAATGCCACCAACGCCCAACCCAGCAATTCTGATATTGATGGCATCATCACCGAATATTCGACATGGATGATTGATCTCTTTACCGCCAACGCGGTGCAAGACAATCCGGAAAAACTGCAAGAAAAAGATAAGTTAAAAGATTACGTTGAATCCTTCTGCACGGGATTGTTTAACAACGCCGATAAAGCGATTGTCAAAGTCCGGCCTGATCTGTTTATCGGTGTTAAGGCCGAAAACCCCAATAGCGCCACGCCGTCTCTGTTATCCGAAGACCAGACGAATAAACTCTTGCAGGAAAATATGAAGCTTCAACAACGGCTGAAAGAAATTGAAAGCCAGTTGAAAGACCAAGATAAAGCGTTGAAAATGGCCGAAGCGAAAGCAGAGATCGCCGAACAAATGCTAAAGGATGAAGTGGCTGAAGCTGAAATTCAAAAAACGGCTAATGGTCAAAAGGCGCAAAACGCCAATCAAGCTTCATCTTCATCCAACCGAAGCGATACGGTCGATGCGCAATTGACGGAAACCCTTGCTGTTCCCCCCCAAAAGCCGCCTCTGCCGCTTGATTTGGCGGCTCAAGATGGCGATGTGATCGCCACTGAACCCACCCTTGCCCCTGAAGAAGTGGGCTTAACCCAAGTTCAATTGGCGTCTTATTCTTCGATTAAAAACGCTGAAAACGGGCTGAATATTCTGGCCAAAGAAATGCCGGATGATATTGACGCCTCCCTTCAGATAACAACCGCGAAACTTGCTTCGGGCAAAAATGTCTTTCGCGTGGTCAGCTCCGCCGTCAGTGTTGATACCGCGAAAATGATTTGCACCCATTATTGGGCACAGCAATACGCCTGCATTATAAAGATGACCAGCAAGTCCTGATCGGGTTATGCTAGGGTATGTAATAGGGGCATAACCTAGCTGAGTCTTTAAAACCGCATCATGACGCCAAGCATATCATTAACAATCTTAGGTTTTGATTTGTGGATATGGGTCACCATATTCGCGGCGGTGGCGCAAACATTCCGCAGCGCCACCCAAAAGAAGATGAAACCGATTTTGGGGGATACAGGCGCAAGTTATATTCGCTTTTCCTATGCCCTGCCCTTTTCATGGTTGTTTGTTGTTGCGTATCAGCAATTCAGCGGTTTGATCCTGCCCAACACAACCTTAATGTTCTGGGTTTGGGTCAGCCTTGCCAGTTTGATGCAAATCCTCTTTACGGTTTTATTAATCAAGCTCTTTTCCCATCGATCCTTTGCCGCGGGGACAGCCTTTTCCAAAACGGAAGTCCTGCAAGCCGCGATTTTTGAAGCGATTATTCTTGGGGTTGTCGCCAGTGTCTTCACCCTATCGGCCATTGTCATTGGGGTGGTTGCGGTGGTGATGCTGTCATTGGCGAAAGCGCAGATGACACGCGCTGATATGAAACAGGCTTTATTGTCCAGCCAGACGGTCACAGGGCTGCTTTCGGGCGCATTTTTGGGGTTATCCACCGTTTTCTTTAAAGCCGCTGTCTTGGCCTTGGATGGCGGGGATTGGGCGCTGAATTCATTCTATACCGGCGGCATGGCCGTGACATTGCAGACCATTGCCATGGGGGCATGGATGATGATGGCGGCAAGGGGTGAGCTGATCGCGAGTTTTGTTCATTGGCGGTCTTCTTTAAGCGCGGGGTTCTTTGGGGCTTTGGCCACCGCCGGATGGTTCACCGCCTTCACCCTTTACGCGGTGGCACCGGTGCGCGCCCTAGGGCAAATTGAATTGCTGATCACCTTGGCCATTTCCATTCTATATTTCCGTGAGAAAACCAATAAGACCGAAGCCTTGGCCATCATTCTATTGGCGATTTCCATTATCATGATTTTGATGGATCGGTAATGGCAGCTTTCCAAAATCTGAGGCTGGTCTTATTGCTCTTGGCATGGGCGGCGGCGATCCTTCAAATCCTCTTTGGTGCGGCGGTGACCAGCGTTTCCAATGCCGCGGTGGGGGTGTATTTGATCTATCTCCTCATCACCTTGCCGCTGATCAAAAAAGGCTCGGTGATCATCATCGGGTTTCTTGGGTTAATCGGGGTCTTAACCATCCATGAAATATCCCAAGAGGTGATTTTTGATGCGGGGCGATTTGTTTTGATCTTTGCGGGATTGGTGCCGACTATGATCTTGGCCAAATCAACCGCCAGCACGATGCCTTCTGTTGTCAAAACCCAAGAACGGCTTGCCGCCTTGCCGCCCAAGCAATCTTCGGCGGGACTTCAGATTGCTGGCCATGCCTTTGGCGGGGTGATTAACACCGGAACCTTTGCCATGCTTTCCGCCGCCCTGCCCCCATCCAGTTCAAAAGAACGGCGGCAAATCGCGGCGATGGCGGCGTTACGCGGCATGAACGCTTCGGCGGTATGGTCACCATTTTTTGTCGCCTTTGCCATTGGCCAAAGTTATATCGAACCCGCGGCATCATGGTGGGCGATTGCCGTGGGGGTCATGATGGCGCTGTTGTTCAATGCCGTGACCTTGCCTATTTTCACCAAAGGGCTGAATCTTCAGGTGTTGAAAGCCTCTTTAAACTGCTTGCAACCGGTGGCGATCCGATTGCTGGTGGTCTTGGCTTCGGTGCTGGCGGTTGCGCTGATCTTTAACTTCACCGCTTTATCCGCTGTTGTCGCCACCATGCCGGTGTTGATCTTGGTGCAGTTTTGGCGGCAACCGCAAAACGTCAAGACCATCATCAATCTCACCACCACCTCTTTAAAAGGCATTTCCGATGATATTGTTGTCATCAGCAGCGCCATGATTTTAGGGTTTTTGGTCACAAGAACCGATGGGATCGCCACTATACTCGCGTTGATTTCAGCCGACACTTTCCCCGCTTATGTTGCGCTGATCATCACCCCTGTGGCCATGATGCTGGCTTCAGTGGTGGGGATACATCCGGTGATCAGCAGTACGGTGTTATTGTCATTATTCAGCGGGGCGGGTTCAGACGCCGCGCCGTTTTTATTGATGCAGGCGCATTTATTGGGATGGGCCACAGGCACGATGAGCTCCATCGCGTCACTTTCGGTGATTACCTGTTCAACATTATATCGGGTATCGGGGCGAGACCTAGCCATGGGTGCCAATATGATCACAGCCTTTGGCTTTGCGCTCTTTGGCGGTATTCTGCTTAGTCTCGCCGATCTGTTGTTTTAATTAACCGCCAAGGAACAAGCGGCCAACTTCAGGGTTTTTCAAGAGCTTATCGCCTTCATCGGCCAAGGCGGTTTCACCTGAAACCAACACATAACCAATATCAGCAAACTCCAGCCCTTTCTTGGCGTTCTGTTCCACCATGACGATGGTCTTGCCATCACGATGCTGAAGGTCATGAAGAATTTCAAACACCATGTCGATAAACCGTGGCTCAAGACCAATAGAAGGTTCATCCACCAGCAACACATCAGGTTCCATCACCAAAGCGCGTGAAATCTCAAGCAAGCGGCGTTCACCCCCTGATAACACCCCAGCAGGCTTATCACGGCGTTCGGCAAGGCGTGAATATTTATCAAACACCATTTCAGCGGCGGCTTTAGCCTCCAGGGGCTTGTTCTTCAAGAACCCGCCCATCAACAGGTTTTCTTCCACGGTCATGCCCGGGAATACAGATTTATCCTGCAAGATATAGGCGATGCCCGCATTGGCCAGTTTCTGTGATGGCGTTAAGGCGGTAACATCTTTGCCATCCACCGAAATCTTGCCAGAGAAGATATTGGTAAAGCCAAAGATGGAGTGCAGAACTGTTGATTTACCCGCGCCATTAGGGCCGATCAGGCATAAAGACTGGCCTTTACCGACTTTCAGGGTGAAATCATGCAAAATCTGCATTTTGCCGTAACCAGCACAGAGATCATCAATCGTCAGGAACGCCTCATCCTTAGCGAGTTTATTCAGCGCCTTAAGAGATGGGCCTTCAGCGGCGATTTTGGCGGCTTCTTTACCGACCTGATCAACCGACATGACGACATCAACTTTACCCATGCCATAGCCGCTGATTTTCTTATTATCAGTCTTTTTGGCCTTTTTCGCGGCAGGTTTTTTCGCGGCTTTCTTTGCCGCTTTCTTTGATGCTTTTTTGACGGCGGCTTTCACGGCAGTTTTCGTTTTGGCCGCGGCAGCTTTTTTGGCGGCTTTCTTAGACGCCTTTTTCGCCGCTTTCTTGGCGGCGGTCTTTACCGCTTGTTTTGCCTTGGTTGCGGCGGCTTTTGTTGCCGATTTCGATGCAGCCTTCTTCTTTGCTGCTTTCTTTTTTGTCTCAGCCATTAGTGGCCTCCCAGATATGCATCAATAACACGTTGATCGTTCTGCAGGTCTTCAGGCTTGCCATCAGCAAGCATCTTACCGTTAGACAAACAATAAATATGTTCGGCCAAATTCATGATCACCCGCATGTTATGTTCAATCACACAAAGCGTAATGCCCAATTCTTCATTGGCGCGCTTCAGGCGGTCGATCAAACCATTAATCAAAGTCGGGTTAATCCCCGCTGTTGGTTCATCAAGCAACAAGACTTTTGGTTCGTTCATCAATGCCATGGCGAATTCCAAAAGCTTCTGCTGACCAAAGGACAAGTCCCCTGAAATCAAGTTACGCTTAGAATAAAGCCCCACAAACTCAAGCAGATGTTCCGCACGGTCTTTGACCTCCCCTGTACGGGCGCCGAAGACACGGTTGCCTGAACCTTTACGGTGCGACACGGAGATAAGCATATTATCAACACAGTTCATTTTGCCGTAAATTCGCGTCTGCTGGAAAGTTCTGAGCAAACCAAGACGGGCAATATCCCCCACACGCAGGGTGGAGATTTCTTTGCCATCGAATTTAATCGACCCTTCATCAATCGGGTGATAGCCAACGATTGAGTTAAACAGTGTTGTTTTACCGCAACCGTTAGGACCGATAATCCCCGTGATTGAGCCTTCTTTTACGGTCATCGATATATCGACATTGGCTTTGACACCACCGTAGGATTTGGAAACCCCTGATACTTCAATAATATTAGACATGGATTAAGACTCCGCTTTTTCTTCGCGTGAAGACGTGTCCACCACGATACCAAAGAATTCAGGGTATTTACGCTGAAGCCAGCCCATCAACCCTTCTTGGAAATACACAATGTTGACGATCAGGATCAACCCTAAGGCCACCCACTGCCAGCCGAGCAAGACGGTCCATGTGGTCTCTTTGATCACATGGAACAACACCGCCCCAATGACCGGACCCCAAAGGGTTCCCTTACCGCCCAAGAGCGCCATGGCCACCATAAAGATGCCGAAGGTTGCTGTTGGGAAGGCCACTTCAACAGGTTCAATAAAGCCCACCATATTGCCAAAGACAGCACCGACACAGCCCATAAAGAAGGCCGCCACTGCCCAACCGATTTGCTTATGCAGAAGGGTTGGAATGCCCATGGCTTCGGCCTTGTCTTCATCGTCACGGATGGCGTTAATCGCAAGACCGAACTGGGTTGAATACATCCATCTCAAGACAAAATGCGATAGCGCCGCAAGCCCGAAACAGAAGCCGTAGAAGAACAATGACCTGAACTCAATATCACCGGGGAAGAACGGCATGGAAATGCCGGAACCACCGCCAACGTAATCGAATGTACCTGTCAACTGACCCGCGGCAACCGCCAGACCCAATGTCCCGATGGCAAAGTAAGGCCCGCGCAACCCGAACATAAATGTCCCAAAGAATAGCGATAATAAAACCGAACCAAGACCAGCACCGATAATCCCTAAATAAAGACCGGTGTAATATTGGCTTTCGGTGAATACAGGTTTAATCGCCCCATAGGCTGATGTGTATTCCGCAACATCATAGAACATGGAAATCTGGATGACGGCGGAGATATACATCCCTGCCCCAAAAAACGTAATGTTCCCCAGTGAGTTATAGCCTGTTTGACCGCCCAACGCATCCCAAGTTGAAGCCATTAATACCATGACCCACAAGACAGCCATTTGCTGAATATAATTGGGGAATAAAATTGGGCCAAAAATCGCGGCGAGTAAAATCGCCACATAAAGCATAATTGTTTTCGAAGACATTATCGCACCACCTGTCTATGACGACGCATTTGAATCTGTCGCCAAATCAAAACGCCAAGGAGCATCACAACCGCGGCGGCAACCTGATATTCAGCCCCCATGATGATGCCTGTATATTGTTCAATCAGACCCAGACCAAAGCCTGTCCCGATCACAGCAGGAAGGTTCCCCAAACCTGCCGCGGTCACAATCGCGAATGAACGGACGGAATAAACAATGCCGTAGAAGGGCTGAATAACCCAGATCATGGCCACCAACACACCCGCGGCACCACAGATGGATGCGTTCAACGAGAAAGTGAACGAATAAACACGATCGGTATCAATCCCCAAAACGCGAGCCGCCCGAGGGTCTTGGGCTGTTGCCCTAATCGCCTGACCTGTCCGTGATGTTTTCATGAAAACAACAACAGCCACCGCCAAGAGTGACGCCATCACAAGAGATAGAATCTTCACTGTTGGAATCGTGACGAAACTGTCAAACGCGGTCAAAATAGGAAGTTCTGAATCGATAATCTGCACCTCTGGCCCCCAGATCAGGTTCATCACCTGCTGAAGCAACAATGATAAACCAAATGTCGCCAATAGAGAGGTAAACATATCTTGGTCAATCACCCGCTTGATGATCAACCGATAAACCACCGTTCCAAAGAAGAACATGGAAACCATGACGATCACCAAAACAATGGGGATGATCAGCCATGGCGGTATCCCTGAAGCGTGAAGCGGGTGGTAGAGGGCAAACGCGATATATCCCCCCAAGATGACAAAGTCACCCTGAGCTAGGTTTTTCACATTCATCACCCCCCAAACCAACGCAAGACCATAGGCACTAAGCGCAAAAACAGCGCCCACGAAGATGCCATCCAAAATCATCTGAATGTTCATCACCGGTGCCCATACAAATAGTAATTGCAGGTTATCGAGCATAATTTCCTCGGGTGTGGTTAAAGGATTAGATTATTGATTTAATTATTAAATTTAAAAGAAAGGGATAAAAAAGGGAGAGCCGAAACCCTCCCTTTTCTATAATGGTATTAGTAGCCAGGCTTACGTGGGAATTCCATGTCCTTGGCGGTTACAACAAGGTTGTAATTACCATCGGCATCGATCTGACGCATAAACATTGGCTTCGCGATGTTGTTCCCAGCGGCTGAGAACTTGATGTCGCCATAGAATGTTTCCATTTCAACAGCGGAAATCGCATCACGGACCTTGTCCTTGTCAAAGCTGTTGGCAGCTTCGAAAGCCTTCGCCCAAACCAGAACAGCGGCTGATGCCTGCGCGGACTGATATGGAACTGAAGTGTATGAAGGATAGGCTTTCTTGAAACCAGCGTTCCAATCAGCGGCTGAACCGAACAGAGCATCGCTCTTTGGAATGGTTTCCACCCACTGGGTCGCACACATGATGCCTTTTGCTGATTTCGGGAACTTTTCCTGAATCTTAGCCGCTTCACAATGGGTCATCCCAATGATCGGCACATCAACTTTCATTTCTTCAAGCTGACGAGCGGCGGTAGCAGCACCTTTTGAGTGACCGGATACGATCAACACGTCAGGGCGGATCGCCTTAACTTTGGTCAAGGTTGCGGACATATCGGAAAGGTCAGCCGGCAGTTTGTCATCAATAACAATCTTCATGCCATGCTTTTTAACCGCGTCAACAACACCTTCACGCACGTCAAGTGAGAATGGGTCGTTTTCAAACGCCATGGCAACCTTCAGGCTTGAAGGGTTGTCAGAAGTCTGAGCAGCCAGTTCAATCGTGGTTGAAAGATACTGTTCTGATGTTGACAACACCGCGAACAGATACTTGTAACCTTGGGTGAACAATGAACGTGAAGCACCTTCCGCTTCCACCATTGGCACGCCAAACTTTTCAGAAACAGGGGCAATCGCCTTTGTCATCCCTGAAGAATATGGGCCAAGCATATATTCAACGCCATCCTGCTGGATCAGACGTTCAGCAAGCTGAGCACCACGGGCAGGAGTTGATTCGTCATCGTAGTATTTTACAGTAAGTTTATAGCTCTTACCGCCAACCTTAACACCGCCAGCGGCGTTAATCACATCAACAGCATAATCATAACCACGCTGGGTATGCAGACCGTTGGTGGCATATTTACCTGTTAATGAGATAGATGAACCCAGCGTGATGGTGTCACCTTCAACTTTAGCAACAGCAGAACCTGCCATGCCAAGTGAAGCAACAACAGCAGCGGATACAGCCATCTGTTTCATTGCATTGAGTTTCATGAATTCCTCCACTAAATTATCGAATATTAACCTAAACTTATTTTTCAGAGACTGTAAACAGCATTTCCGAAAAAAAATAATTTAAGTCGCAATTGCGTTAATTTAACGTGGTTATCATGAAAAAACCGGGGTTTAATACCCGATGGCAAGGCCATCTTTGCGGGGGTCAGACCCAGCGGTGTAATAACCCGTGGCCAAATCCCGCAGAATCGCTTGCCCACCCCCAATTGGGATGGATGGGTATTCCAGCACATGACCCCGCGCTTTCAGCGCATCGGCAATCGCATCACCATGACGGCCTTCCAATTGCAAGATACCGCCATGGGCAAAACTGCGCGCCGCGTCCAAGGCTTGTTGCGGGTTCATGCCATGGGCAAAAAGATTGGACATCAACATGGCGTGGCCTGCCGCTTGATATTGACCGCCCATAACGCCGAACGGCCCCACTAAATCTTGGCCTTTGGTGATCATGCCCGGGATAATCGTATGCAACGGACGTTTGCCGCCCGCAATCTTATTCGGGTGGTTGTTATCCAAACGGAAAGCTTTACCACGGGATTGGAACAACACCCCATATTCAGGTGTTGAAATGCCAGACCCGAAATCATCAAAAATTGAATTGATCAGTGAGACCGCCGTGCCGTCTTGATCAACCGCCGCCAGATAAATCGTGTGGGGATGGGTTGGGAAATCAGAATCAGCAAAATACTGAGCCTTTTCCATATCAATCTTTGCCGCGAAAGATTTGATCTGTTTGTCATCAAGCAGCCAATCAACAGGCACATCTTCATGATCAGGGTCAGCGACATAAGTATCGCGCAAGTGATATGCAATCTTGGCGGCTTCGGCCAAGACATGAACACGGTCAACCTCTGCCATGGCGGGCAAGTCAAATTGTTCCATAATCTTGATCAAAACAAGCGCCGCAACACCTTGGCCATTCGGCGGGCATTCCCAAATGGTATGCCCCATGTAATCGGCTGAAATTGGCGTTACAAATTGGCCTTGATGGTTGGCGAAATCATCTTCGGTATGAAAGCCGCCCATTTTTTGCAATTTGCTGACCATATCTTCAGCAACCGCGCCTTTATAAAACCCATCGCGACCGTCTTTCATGATCGCCTTAAACGTTTCGGCCAGTTTCGGATGGCTGAACACATCCCCCGCCTGATAAGCCGTGCCATTCTTCAGGTATTGAGCGCGGGCATCTGCATCTTCGGCGACATTTTCCGTATGGAGCGCCCAATCACGGGCAACGCGATCATGCACCGCCAAGCCATCACGGGCATAGGATAAAGCCGGCGCAAAAAGACGATCCCAATCATGTTTGCCAAATTTAGCGTGCAATTGCGCCCAAGCATCAACCGCCCCGGGGATGGTGACGGCGTGGGGGCTGTGGCGCGGGATTTCATCAAGGCCTTGGGATTTCAGCGCATCGACCGTGGCAGCGGCTGGCGCGCGGCCTGACCCGTTAATGGCGATGACTTCGGTTGAACCTTCTTTGGAGATAAGGGCAAAGCAATCACCGCCGATCCCTGTCATATGCGGCTCAGCCACCGAAAGCAACGCCGCCGCCGTAATCGCCGCGTCAACAGCAGACCCGCCTTCCACCAATGTTTTAAGCCCCGCCGCCGAAGCCATGGGATGCGAGGTGGTGATCATGCCGTTCTTAGCACGAACCGCGGAACGACCAGGTAAGGAGAAATCACGCGCCATTATAAATTCCGATCAATATGGTTATCTTCATCAATCAATTATGGATCAATTGATGGTATTTCAATACGAAATTAAAGAATTAGAGAAAGAAATGGTGCGGCTGGAGGGACTTGAACCCCCACGTCTCTCGACACCAGAACCTAAATCTGGCGTGTCTACCAATTTCACCACAGCCGCAGCAAAATGATGAAGCCTTTATAGCAGGACAAAAGCCTGTGTAAAAAGAAATTTGCATCAAAACGTCATTTTTAACAAAACGACGTTTTCACCAAGGCTAAGTGTTGACCAAAGCTAAGTATTTAAAGGCGTGATTTCATCAGGGAAGATGTGATGCCCGTCTTCATCAATCGGCATGGGGAACACGTCAACCACCGCGCTCATCGGTAAATCGCCATAGAGATGGGGGAACAACTCCCCGCCCCTTGACGCTTCCCATTGAAGTTCAAGGTCTTTCGTGGCGGTTTTCACCAACACCAGATCATCCTGACCCTTGAAATGCAAATGCGCGGTTTGCGCCGTTTGATCAGCGGTTGAAAAATGGATAAACCCATCGGCCAGATCAATCCCTGACCCTGAAAAAACACCAGCGTCTTCTGCTTGTTTCCAGACCGCTGATGGGCAAATTTTATAGATAAATTCAGTCATGGCGTGACCATACGCCTTTCATCATAGCAAAGCAATTGCACTTCAGCCCTGAAACCGTTAAGACTTCAAAAAATATCTTAATTAAAGGAAATCGAAATGTCGCTCTCACTTGCAACCGCAAACACAATCATCACTGCCGCTCTGGCCAAAGCCCGTGCCGAAGGCATGAAGCCATTGAGCGTAATTGTTCTCGACGCCCGCGCCAGCCTTGTGGCCGCGCAATCCGAAGATGGCGTCAGCATCATGCGCCCCAAAATCGCCCATGGGAAAGCCAATGGCGCGATTCAACTGGGCATGGGCAGCCGCGCGCTGATGAACCGCGCTGAACAGCAAGCCTATTTTGTCTCTGCCATCAATGGCACCGCGGGCGGCGATCTTGTTCCTGTTCCCGGCGGTTGTTTGGTCATGGATGGGGATCAATTGATCGGTGCGGTCGGCATTTCAGGCGATACTTCAGACAATGACGAAGCCGCTGTTGTTGCGGGCATTGAGGCCGCTGGCCTGACCGCTGTCACCGGTTAATCATCGCGCTGATGTCATCCCCTTCATTAAATACAACCCCGCCCAAAACGGCCCCACCAAAAATGGCTATGTTTCTTGGCTGGGGCGGGGTTTTGCCTTTTATAGGCGCGGCGGCGGCAAAACTATGGGGCGGCCCCGTAATGGGGATTTACGCCCTGTCATTGGGGACGATTTATGCCGGCATCATTATTGCATTTATCGGCGCGCTTCATTGGGGGGCGGTCGTCAGGGATGATGCGCCAAAGAGCCAGCAAACATGGCGGCTGATTTGGTCGGTTCTGCCCGCGCTGGCGGTTGTCCCTGTCTTGATGCTATCGCCGTTTTTAAGATTGCCGTTTTTGATCATCGGCTTGCTGATTTGCTGGGCGGTTGATTTCTACGCCTATCGCAACGCCATCTGGCCGAAATGGTTTATGCAATTGCGCCATGGGCTGACATCGGTGGCGGTACTGTCACTGATCACGCTTTACAGCGCCTGATAAAGACAAGCCAGCGGCTTAACGACTGCGCAACATCACGATATTGCCCACCAGCACAAACGCCAGCCCAAGGAAGGCCACCAAAGACCATTGGTAGCCTTCAACAACGGTTGAGATCAACAACGCCCCCACAGGGAAGACAACCGTGGCATAGCCTGCTCGTTCAGGGCCAATCCGCCCCAGCAAGGTCAAATACGCGGTGAAAGCCAAGACGCTTGAGATCACCGCCAACCAGACCAATCCGCCAAGATATTGATAGGTGTGTTCAACGGAAAATTCATGGCCGCGCAAAAGGCTGATCAGCCCCAGAATAATCGCGCCATAAAACATCCCCCAAGCGGTTGTCGCCATAACAGGGAATTTGCGACTCTGGTACCGTGACGACAGCATATTGCCTGTTGAAAAAACAAGTGTTCCCGCCAGACAGAACAACAACCCGATCCCGCCAGTGGTGTGTTCCAATTCAGGGCTATAGATTAACCCCACCCCAAAGAACCCGATCAACCCTGCCAAAATCAGCGGCAATTTCGGCATCTTGCGATCCAAAATCGCCATGTAGAAAATATTGATCAAAGACGCGGTGGAAAACACCACCGCCAAAAGGCCAGAGGTTGTGTTCAACCCGCCATAATAAAACAAGGTGAAATTGACGCTGAACAGGCAACAGCCCAGCGGCAGCATCAACAGATGATCACGCCACGCCAGCGCGATTTTTTCATTGGTAAACAGTTTTGTGACAAGAAACATCAACGCCGATGCCAAGCAAAACCGCCAAAACAGTGAGACTTCAGGCGCAATAACCCCCAACTGCCATTTCAGCGGCAACCAGCTTGTCGACCAGCCAAAAATGACCGCGGCATAAAGGAGATAATCAAGAGGTTTCATGAAACACCAGAAATAAATGGTCGGAGTGGCGGGATTTGAACCCACGACCCCTACACCCCCAGTATAGTGCGCTACCAGGCTGCGCTACACTCCGACACAGGTTCTTTATAAACAAGGTTATGAGACTTGAGAAGTAAAATTGAACAGGTTTAAGCCTGTTCGAGCTGTTTTAGGCGCTGGGACGCTTCCTGAAGCAAGGTCAAAGCCTTGGCAACATCCGCTGATGGCATCAATTTTTCTGCTGGCGCGGATTCGGTAGAGGCAGATGAAGACGGCGTATCAGCGGATTTATCGCTCGCCCCCCCTGATTTCAAAACCTGTTGCGCGCCCTTGATGGTATAGCCTTCGCGATAAAGCAAATCGCGAATCTTGGTCAGCAATTGAATATCTTCAGGGCGATAGTACCGCCGGCCACCACTACGTTTAATCGGCTTGATTTGGGTAAACCGTGTTTCCCAAAACCGCAAAACATGGGCGGGCACATCTAAAACCGCAGAAACTTCAGAGATATTGCGAAAGGCGTCAGGTGATTTTTCAACCATGACAACCTCTATGATGATTTATTGACTAAATCACGAAGGATATGAGATGGACGGAAGGTCATCACCCGCCGAGGGGTAATGGGCACTTCTTGACCTGTTTTCGGGTTACGCCCAACACGTTCATTCTTGGCGTTGACAGAAAAACTGCCAAAAGAAGAGATTTTAACCTTCTCCCCTTTTTCGAGCGATTTGGAGATTTCATCAAGAATCGTAGCGACAATCTCAGCCGATTCATTGCGAGAAAGACCAATATTCTGATAAATCGCTTCCGCGATATCTGCTCTGATAATTGAACGTGACATGGCTTAACTATAACAAACTGCAAAACGCCGTCAATTTGAAAAATGACAAAAATAAGGCGAGAATTGAATTGGCATCAGCAATCCGGTGTAAATCAGATTAAGGACGACCAAAACGCGCCAAGGCCGCGCCCCAAGTCAATCCGCCGCCAATGGCTTCAAAAGCAATCACATGACCTGCTTTGATCCGGCCATCTTGAACCGCCGCGTTTAGAGCAAGCGGGATGGACGCCGCGGAAGTATTGGCGTGTTGACTGACCGTCCGCACCACCTTTTCAGACGGCATCCCCAATTTCTTTTGCATCGAATCAATAATCCGAATATTGGCCTGATGCGGCACCAGCCAATCAATATCCGAATCCTTCATCCCTGCTGATTTCAGCGCGGCATCAAGGCTTGAGGAGAGTTTTTCAACGGCGTGGCGGAAGACTTCATTGCCTTTCATGCGGACATGGCCAACATCACCCGTGCTGGACACCCCGCCATCAACATAAAGCAGGTCACGGAAACGGCCATCGGTAAACAAGCACGATGATAGAATTCCCCAATCCGGCGAAGAATCGCTGGCTTCCAACACAACAGCCCCGGCCCCATCACCGAACAGCACCGCCGTTGTGCGGTCTTCCCAATCCAAAATACGGGTAAAGGTTTCCGCCCCAATGACCAGCACTTTTGTGGCTTTCTGGCTTTTGATTAAGGCATCAGCGACATCAAGGGCATAAACAAACCCAGCGCAAACCGCCTGAACATCAAAGGCAAAGGCATTGACCGCCCCCAACTTGGCTTGCACCGAAGCGGCGGTGGAAGGAAACGTATCATCAGGGGTGGTGGTGGCAATAACAATGGCATCAATATCATCAACCGTAAGCCCAGCGGCGGCAATCGCTTGATTGGCCGCGTGGCACGCCAGATCAGAGGTTTTCTCACCTTCCGCCGCGATATGACGCTGGGCAATGCCAGTGCGCTTGCGAATCCATTCATCGCTGGTTTCCATGACGCCAGCAAGATCATCATTCGTCATCACTTTTTCAGGAAGATAAGACCCTGTGCCTGTGATCAATGAGGTTAAAGCACCTGACATATTATGAATTCCCATCATTCTGCTGAAGAGGCTCAACGCCTCGGGCAACAGATTTTTTCACATCATCCATGTAATCATGGGTGATCATTTGAACCGCTGTGTTAATGGCATAGGCCACGCCTTCCGCGTTTGCCCCGCCATGGGATTTCACCACAATCCCGTTAAGCCCCAAAAGCACCGCGCCATTATACCGTTGCGGGTTCAGCTTTTTGCGCATTGGCTTTAACGCCACTTTCATCAGCATATAGCCGATCTTAGCCCAAAGGCTGGAAGTAAACGACCGGCGCATCAATGTCGTGATGAACTTGGCGGTGCCTTCCGCGGTTTTCAAAGCGATATTGCCCGCAAAACCATCACTGACCACCACATCAACCGACCCCATGGTAATATCATTGCCTTCGATAAAGCCATAGTAATTAAGCTCATCGCCCATAGAGGAAAGAATAGTCGAGGCTTCCCTTAATGAGGCATTGCCCTTTTGTTCTTCTTCACCAACATTCAACAGGCCAATTGACGGCGATTGCACGCCATTTGTCACCCGGCTGAAGGCATCCCCCATCAGAGCGAACTGAACAAGGTTTTCAGCCGTGCAATCAATATTCGCGCCCAAATCAAGCATACAGCAGACGCCATCAACCGTTGGCAGATTGGCGGCCAGCGCGGGGCGGTCAATATGTTCGATTGTCCTGAGCGCGATCAGTGCCATGGCCATTAACGCGCCTGTATTGCCGCCGGAGACCGCGGCATCGGCCTTACCTTCTTGCACCAGATCAATGGCAAGCCGCATGGATGAGTTCTTACCTGTTCTGAGGGCAATGGATGGCTTTTCATCAGCGGGGACGGTTTCGGTCGTGTGAACAATCTCAACATTCTTGAGATGGCTGTATTTTTTAATTTCTTTTTCGATAGCCGATTGGTCGCCCACAAGCACAGGCTGAAGCTTAGGCCATTTTTCAACAGCCATAGCAACACCATTGATGATCACAGCAGGGCCATGATCACCCCCCATTGCATCAATCGCCACGCGTGGGGATATATTTTCGTGAAATGGTGACAGTGAACGTCCCCTTGCAGATAAACTTCATTAAGTTTTTATAATTTTTTCTTCAATTCGGCAAGTGAAGCGAAGGGTTTTGTTGGATCATTTTCTGGCGACATCATAAATGGCTCCGCTTCCGTATCCCTTGGCCATGGGGAGGCCTCAAGCCCAACCAATTGGGCGATCATCTCCCCAATATGAATTTCGTTGTTTTCAATCGCTTCAACAGAAACAGCCATTGGGTCAATTTCGGCTTCATCTTCATCCATTTCCAGCACCGCGAAACGTTCATTCACCTCAATATAGAGCGATTCAGGCACGGGGCGGTCGGTGATTCTGCATTTCTGGATAATCGCCGCTTCGATCTTGCCTGAGGCGTGAAACGCCTGATTGGCAATGGCTTTGATCTTAATGTCAGCGGTCAGGGATGATACATCCACCCAATCAAAACGCTCCGCCAGATCAAGGCAATCCTGCCGCTCCCCTTTAAGAGATAAAACCAATGGTTTGCCCGATGACAATTGATCAGTTGAAATAACAGTGTTGAGCATGTTGCAACCTTAAGCGATTTACCCTGACGAAAATACTAATCTATCGTGATGCCAAAACAAATAAAGGGGCAATTCTTCCCGCCAATAAGTCCTGATCCGCGGCTTGCGCCAGCCGTTCAGCCTCATCCTTAACCAATTGCACCAAACCATTGGCGATGGGGTCAGTGCCATTTTCACGATAAAGATTGCGCGATAACGCGTCTGCCAAGGCAGAATCATCCCCATTATCCAGCGCCTCAACATAGGCTTGCCGCCGCCCCATATAGGCGGTTGCGATGGTTTTGACCTTTTTGCTGACTTTATTTTCGCTGACCCCGATTTCATGCAGGCTTAAATCCATATCAGCAAACATCACATCAGTCACACTTTGGCTCAAGGCTTGGCCATCTTCACCAATATCTTTAAGCCGCCGCGCCACCAAAACAGCGATCAGCGTCAATGTATCAAACCGGCCATCAAATGTATCGGCGATGTCAAACCGCTGATACAGCTCCGCCTGCCGTGCCGATGATGCGATCACTTCATAGATTTGATACGCTTCATCTGTGCCGGGGCGCGCCCATTTCTCAACCAATTTTGACAACCAATTTGTCATGAAAACACCATTTAACTTTGAATTAAACTTCAACAATCATTGACCTGAACAGCAGATCAGGCAATACATAACTGTAAATATAGAAAAGTGGATACCATGATACGTAAACATCCGAAAACACTTTTAATCGCCAGCGTGCTTTCTGGCCTGATTTTATCAGGGTGCAGCAGCAAAATCCAAGCCCATGGCAACCAGCTTGACCCATATGATTTGGCCAAAGTTGTGCCGGGCAAGACGCGTTTGATTGAAATCGAAGCGCTTTTTGGCCGCCCCAGCGCGGAAGGCGCGTTTGATAGCGGTTCTATCTATTATATCGGGCAGATCATGGAAGAAGCCCCCGGCGGCAAGAAAGAAACAATTGCCCGCACGATTGTTGAATTCAAGATTGATGATCGCGGGATTGTTGATTCCATGGAAATCACCGATGAAACCAGCGGCAAGACGATTTACACGCTTGATGCCCGCACCCCTACCCCTGGGGATAATTTCGGCGTTCTGGATCAGATTTTCCGCAACATCAGCCGCGGCAATATCGGCAATTAATCCCTCAATTATTATTTCTTGACCCAAACAAAAGGCCCTTCCGAAGAAGGGCCTTTTTTATTCGATATATTGTGGCGATTAGTGAGCCAGCGCGGCCAGCATCAAGATCGCAACAATGTTGATGATCTTAATCATCGGGTTAACGGCTGGGCCTGCTGTATCCTTGTATGGATCACCAACAGTATCACCAGTCACCGCGGCTTTATGGGCTTCTGAACCCTTACCGCCATGGTTGCCGTCTTCGATGTATTTCTTGGCGTTATCCCATGCACCACCACCGGCGGTCATTGAGATCGCAACAAACAGACCGGTCACGATTGTGCCCAAGAGCATCGCACCAACAGCGGTCAAGGCTGCCGCCTGATCAACGGTCCATGCCATGATGAAATACACAACAACAGGAGCCAGAACAGGCAGAAGTGAAGGAATAATCATTTCCTTAATCGCTGCTTTGGTCAGAAGATCAACAGCACGGGAATAGTCAGGCTTCGCCTTACCTTCCATGATGCCTTTGATTTCACGGAACTGACGGCGAACTTCTTCCACCACAGCACCACCAGCACGGCCAACAGCCTGCATGCCCAATGAACCAAAGAGGTATGGCAACATACCACCGATCAGAAGACCAACAACCACATAAGGGTCTTTCAGGTCAAAGTTGACGGTCAGGTTCGGGAAGTAATGGTTCAGGTCTTCGGTATAAGCCGCGAACAGAACCAGTGCCGCCAGACCAGCAGAACCAATCGCATAACCCTTGGTGACAGCCTTTGTGGTGTTACCAACAGCGTCCAACGCGTCAGTGACGTTACGGACAGAGTCATCAAGTTCAGCCATTTCAGCAATACCGCCAGCGTTATCAGTCACTGGACCGTAAGCATCAAGCGCAACAACCATACCCGCGAGCGCCAACATTGTGGTCGCCGCGATACCGATACCGTAAATACCAGCCATCTGGAATGACACCACGATACCCGCCGCGATGATGATCGCTGGGACCGCACAAGCTTCCATGGACATGGCCAGACCTGAAATCACGTTTGTGCCGTGGCCTGTTTCAGAGGCTTTAGCAACAACGCGCACAGGGCGGTATTCAGTTGATGTGTAATATTCGGTAATCCATACCAGCGCACCAGTCACCAAAAGGCCAACCATGGCTGAAATGAAGTAAGGCATCATCACATCCTGACCAGCAAACATATGGTTGGTCACAAAGTAAATGGCAACAGCAGAAAGAACCGCGGTTGCGATAAAGCCTTTGTAAAGCGCGCCCATAATGTTGTTTGAAGAACCAAGACGAACAAAGAAAGTCCCGATCACTGACGTTACAATACAAACAGCACCAATCGCCAATGGCAATTCAAGAGCGCCTGTACCCAGACCGTAAATCGATGCCAACAGCATGGTGGCCACCAATGTTACCGCGTAGGTTTCGAAAAGGTCAGCCGCCATACCCGCACAGTCACCAACGTTGTCACCAACGTTATCGGCGATCACAGCAGGGTTGCGGGGATCATCTTCAGGAATACCCGCTTCAACCTTACCCACAAGGTCAGCACCGACATCAGCACCTTTGGTGAAGATACCGCCGCCGAGACGGGCAAAGATTGAAATCAGTGATGCGCCGAATGACAGAGCAACAAGCGCTTCCATGATTTGACGTTCGCTCAGGTCCATGCCGTTCAGCACGCGATAGTAAATCGCAACGCCCAACAGACCCAAACCAACAACAAGCATCCCTGTAATCGCGCCAGATTTGAACGCGATGTCAAGCGCGCCTGTCAAAGACGAGCGAGCAGCCTGTGTTGTCCGGACGTTGGCGCGAACGGAAACGTTCATACCAATGTAGCCGGCGATACCGGAGAAAACAGCACCAATTACAAAACCGATGGCCACATACTGGCCAAGTGTCATCACCAGAATGATGGTGACAATCACACCAACAATACCGATAGTTGAATACTGGCGGTTCAAGTATGCGCGAGCACCTTCCTGAACAGCACCTGCAATTTCCTGCATACGAGCGTTACCAGCATCAGCAGCCAGAACGCTTCGTGCGGCCCAGATACCATATGCAAGCGCAATGACGCCGCAGACAATGGCTAAATCAACAATGTTCATCATATTTACCCTTTGGGATGGGATGGAAAAACAACATGCCCCCAATTTGCGATGTTGTTTCTGGTTTCTGGTGAAAAGGCTTATTTAACAATGCCAATGCACCACCTGTTAAAAAGGCCGTTATAACGGCCCCATGAAACTTAGGGTTGTATATAATGAAACACTATCGTGAAGGCAATGAAATAATTGCCCTTAAAGGCTGAAAAACTGCGGCAAAATCGTCAGTTTCGCTCCGACATCTCAACAACACGATAGTTTCGTGAAAAACGATCAAGGATCGCGTTGACGAAATTGCTGTCGCCGCCGCAACTATCGGCAATGGCGGTATATTCGGTAATCACCGTGCGGGCGGGGATATTGGGCGTGTCTCTGAACTCAATATAGGCGGCTCTGATCACGGAACGTTCGACTTCGCCCAAGCGTTCAATCGTCCAGTCATCCTTCAACAACGGCGCGATGGCTTGGTCAATTTCAGCAGCATCATGGCTCGCCCCAAAGACGATTTTGGTGTAATGGCCTTCATCAATGCTGGTGATTTCAAATTCTTTCAGCAATTGCGGCAGGAAATGAGTTTTGAATTCAGGAACAATCTGGGTGGGGTCTTTTTTGCTGGCCCAGCATTGGAAAAGCGTTTGAACAGCGGCGAGGCGCGAAGCGGCACGGCGGCGCAATGATTTTGGCCGTTTATTGGCATCATCCGCATCATCGGCCTGATCCGTGTCAAATCGAGAATCAAACCCGCTCATGAATGGTCATCCCCGGCAATGCCGTAAGATTGCGCCAATTGTGCCATGGCAAGGGCGGCACGCGCCGCATCACCGCCTTTATCTTTGCGGGCAGGATCAGCCCGCTCCCACGCTTGGTCGCCGTTTTCAACCGTCAGGATACCATTGCCAATCGCCAGCATTTCAGCGGTGGTCAGATCCATGATCCCACGCGCGCTTTCATTGCAGACAATTTCAAAATGATAGGTTTCACCACGAATAACACAGCCCAAAGCAACATAACCGTCATAAGGGGCGGCATCTTGACGTTGCGAGGCCATGGCAATAGCCGACGGGATTTCCAATGCCCCGGGCACGGAAATTCGGTCATAAACCGCGCCGGCTTCATCCAAAGCTTTCATTGCCCCTGCCGCAAGCGCATCCGCAAGGTCAGTGTAAAAGCGCGCTTCAACAATCAAAAAACGAAGTGGTGTTGCCATAAACGATCCCCTTAACTGCTGGGGGTGATAGACTGGTAACCGGAGATGGTCAAGCCATAACCGTCAAGACCAATGATATTACGCTGGGTGTTTGACAGCAAAATCATATCAGTAATGCCCAAATCCAACAGGATTTGCGCGCCAACCCCATAATTCCTGATCTGGCCTTCGCCTGACCCATCATCCATGGAACGTTGTTTGACCAAATCAGATAGCGTGGTTGGGCTTGGCTCGCGCAGCATCACCACAACACCGCGGCCAGCATCCGCCACCGCTTTCATCGCTGATTGAATTTCAGAACCTGTCCGCCCTGCCCCGGTTTCACCCAAGACATCGGTCATGATATTCATCCCGTGCATCCGCACCAACACCGGATCACTGGAAGAAATATCACCTTTGATCAAGGCCACGTGTTCAGCATAACTGGCGGTGTTGATGTAAACGATCATCCGCCAATCGCCGCCAATCTTGGAATGGATCAGCGTTTCCGCGCCACGTTTAACAATGGTTTCACGTTCCCGCCGCCACGCGATCAAATCAGCAATCGTTCCGATTTTAAGATTATGTTCTTTGGCAAAGGGAATCAAATCCGGCAGACGCGCCATCGTGCCGTCGTCATTCATAATCTCACAGATCACGCCAGCAGGGGTTGAACCCGCAATCCGCGCAATATCAACCATCGCTTCGGTATGGCCAGCGCGCACCAATGTGCCGCCATCGCGTGCCATCAGCGGGAAGATATGACCGGGGGTGGTGATATGATTGGCATCATACTGGGGGTTGCTGGCCACTTGAATGGTGCGCGACCGATCATGGGCGGAAATCCCCGTGGTGACGCCATCACGGGCTTCAATAGACACGGTAAAGGCTGTTTCATGGCGGGATTCATGGCGTTTCTGCATCAACGGCAAGCCCAATTGTTCCACCCGCGCCCGCTCCATGGCAAGGCAGATCAACCCACGGGCATATTTCGCCATAAAGTTAATCGCTTCAGGGGTGGCGTATTCGGCCAGAACACAGACATCGCCTTCATTTTCGCGATCTTCATCATCAACCAGAATAAACACCTCACCGTTTTTAGCGGCGGTGATAATGTCATCAATTGATGACAATTCATAGGATTGCGCGTCAGCCATCTTGGCCTCCGTGAAAGGAAATGATACGCGCAACATAGCGAGCCAGCATATCGACTTCAAGGTTGATCTTATCCCCGACTTTATTTTCACCAAGGGTGGTATGCGTCCAAGTATGGGGGATCACCATAATTCCAAATTGATTGCCTTCGACTTCATTGACGGTCAAGGAAATGCCATCCAAAGCCACCGAGCCTTTCGGCGCGATCATCGGCGCAAGATGGCTTGGGGCTTCTAATTTGACGCGGTAACTATCGCCATCTTGGTGAATATCCATGATTTCAGCCAGACCATCGACATGACCGGAGACAATATGCCCGCCCAGCTCATCACCCATGGCGAGCGCGCGTTCAAGGTTGATAGAACTGCCCTCGCCCCATGATTTCAAACTGGTCACCGCAAGGCTTTCTTCGGAAACATCAACGCTGAAATGGGACTTGTCGCGTTCAACCACCGTCAGGCAAACGCCATTACAGGCAATCGACGCCCCAAGATCAATATTTTCACAATCCCAAGGGGTGTTGATCTTAACCCGAGCGCCGCCGTCCGGTTTATGCTCCATACTGGTGAGCGATCCAATAGCGGTAATGATCCCTGTGAACATGATTGCACTTTCCAAAAATTAGGCCCAAAAATTAGGTGTTGAGAATGGTGATAGCGGGAAAACTTTAGGTTTTAAAGATTTCAATCACATCATCACCAATCATCCGAGTGTCTTCTCGTTTAAAGATACGGCCATCTGATAAATCTTCAAGACCAAGTGATGCCATGGCGGCCAAACCATCACCGCCGATCAACCCCGCGGAACGTGTCCAGATCAAACGGTCGATTAATCCTTGGGATAACAAAGACGCGATAAACCGCCCGCCAGCTTCCACCATGACGGAGGTGATGCCGCGACCGGCTAAATCTTCCAGCATCAATTTCGGGTCGGGGTAGCCCTCTTGATTGGCGGTGATCATCACGGTTTCCAAATTATTCACCTGTTGGGCGGCAGGCGTGCTGGCATAGACCAATACATCAGCTTGGTCAGCGCTTGTCGCCAGAATAGAATCAGCGGCGATATGATTTGCGCTGGCACTGACCACCCGCAACGGCTGGCGGCCTTGATACCCGGGCAAACGACAGGTCAATGACGGGTTATCAGCACGGACAGTCCCCATGGCGGTCAAGATCGCGTCATGCTGGCTGCGGAGCAAATGGACATAATCACGGGTGCGCGGGCTTGTGATCCATTTTGACTGACCATTGGCCAAGGCAATCCGGCCATCAAGACTGGAGGCGATTTTAACCGTCACCATCGGCCTGCCGTGAAGACGCGTTTTTAAATACCCTTCAAGAATAGCTTCTGATTCTGCCGCCAACACCCCTTCGGTGACATCAATCCCTGCCGCGCGTAATGCGCTTACCCCTTGGCCTTTCACCCTTGGGTCTGGATCACCCAAAGCGATCACGACACGGCTGACCCCTGCGGTGATCAGCGCATCAACACAAGGCGGCGTTTGGCCATGGTGGCTACACGGTTCTAGCGTGACATAAGCGGTGGCATCTTTAGCGGCATCACCAGCATCGGCAATGGCGACGGTTTCGGCATGGGGTCTTCCCCCTGTGGCGGTAAAACCCCGGCCCACCAGAACGCCATTATTGACAAGAACACACCCCACCCCGGGGTTTGGCGCGGTTTGCCCAAGGGCATAGCGGGCTTGCAATAATGCCGCCCGCATCCAGCGTTGATCATCAGCAGGGTTTGCTTTACTCACCGCCGAGTTCATTCTCTACAAAGTTTTCAAAATCTTTGGCTTCAGCGAAATTCCGGTAAACAGATGCGTAACGGATATACGCCACTTTATCGAGGCGTGACAGCACTTCCATCACCAATTTGCCAACGGTTTCAGTGGTCGCTTCCGCCTCACCACGCTGTTCAAGCTTGCGGATCATATCGTTGATGGCGCGGGATACGACTTCAGGGTCAACATCACGTTTGCGCAACGCGATATTCAGCGAGCGTTCCAGCTTATCTCGATCAAAGGGTGATTTTTTACCGTTGCGTTTGACGACAACCAACTCTCTCAGCTGGACACGTTCAAACGTGGTAAATCGCGCGTCGCATTCCCCACAAAGACGGCGGCGGCGAATTGCAGCCCCATCTTCACAAGGACGCGAATCTTTCACTTGGGTATCTGCGTTTCCGCAAAAAGGGCAATCCATGGTTGTATACTCCCAACAACAAGATTGCCCTTTTATATACTAAATCTAGTAGATTGGGAAGGCACGGCACAATTTCTGTACTTTTTCTGCCACTGCCGCTTCTACGGTGCTGTTGTCATTGCGGTTGCTGGCAAGGCCATCAAGGACTTCACCAATCATCAGACCGACCTGACGGAATTCATCAGTCCCGAACCCGCGGGTTGTTGCCGCTGGCGTTCCCAAACGAATACCTGAGGTGACCATTGGCTTTTCCGGATCAAACGGCACGCCATTTTTGTTACAGGTCATATTGGCATTTTCCAACGCCACTTCAGAGATATTCCCTGTCAGCCCCTTTGGACGCAGATCAACCAAAACGATATGGTTATCGGTCCCGCCGGAGACAATATCAAAACCACATTCGATCAAGGTTTCGGACAAGACCTTGGCGTTTTCAATCACTTGATTGATATAGGTCTTAAATTCAGGCTTCAGCGCTTCACCGAAACCAGCGGCCTTACCGGCGATCGCGTGCATCAATGGCCCGCCCTGAAGACCAGGGAACATGGCTGAATTGATCTTTTTGCCCAATTCAGGGTCATTTGACATGATCATCCCACCACGGCCACAGCGCAGGGTTTTATGGGTTGTTGAAGTCACGATATGGGCGTGTTCAATCGGGCTTGGATGGGCACCAGCCGCCACCAGACCAGAGATATGCGCCATATCCACCAAAAGATACGCGCCACAGCTATCCGCAATTTCACGGAACTTTTTGAAATCAAGAACACGTGGATAAGCAGAACCACCGGCGATAATCATCTTCGGCTTATGTTCATCGGCCAGACGCTGAACTTCATCAAAGTCAATGCGGGCATCTTCTTGGCGCACGCCATATTGAACCGCGTTAAACCACTTGCCGGACATATTGGGCGCCGCGCCATGGGTCAAGTGACCACCAGCCGCCAGCGACATCCCCAAAATGGTATCACCGGGCTGAAGAAGTGCCAAAAACACACCTTGGTTGGCTTGCGCCCCTGAATGCGGCTGAACATTGGCCCATGCGCAACCATAAAGTTCTTTCAGGCGGTCAATCGCCAGCTGTTCAGCGACGTCAACATATTCACACCCGCCATAATAACGGCGACCAGGATAACCTTCGGCATATTTATTGGTGAAGACTGAACCTTGCGCTTCCAAGACAGCCTTACTGACAATATTTTCCGATGCGATCAGCTCAATGCCATCGCGCTGGCGTGTTAATTCCTGATCAAGTGAAGAAAACAGCGCTGGGTCTGTATCCATCAAATGCGATGTGAAAAAAGATTTCATTTCATTCATTGTTCAATCCTCTATTCCCAATGATTAATCTGGTCCAATTCATTAATTCGAAATTGTGTTGAGCTTTTCAACACGAGCCGCATGGCGGCCACCTTCAAATTCTGTCGTCAAAAAGGCTTTTAACGCCTCAATTGCCGTTGTCTCCCCGATCAAGCGTTCACCAAAGGCAATGACATTAGCGTCATTGTGCTGGCGACTTAATTTTGCCGTTGTCTCATCATGACATAGGGCGGCGCGGATCCATGGAAAGCGATTGGCGGCAATTGATATGCCAATGCCACTGCCGCAGACCAATACGCCTTTAGAATCAGGAACTGATTTCATGGCTTTTGCCAATGCCGCGCCATAATCGGGGTAATCCACCCGTTCATCACGCTCAGGTCCTAAATCATGCACAATATGGCCAAGCTCCGTCAATACCGCCGCCAATGATTGGCGCAGTTGAACCCCCGCGTGGTCGGATGCCATATATATTTCCAAATGTGTCATTACTTTATTCACGCTTCATTATTTATCTTTAAAGGTTGTAAGATCACCGAACCAAAAACAATGCGACAAAACGTGCCCCAAAGCACGATTATGTATAGTTTTGATCAAAATATTATAATTTTATGTCTAAATTACGCCTAACAATAAAAAGAAAATTATAAAAAGTGTAATTTTTAGGTGACAAGGCAAAATTTCTTACTTAAGGTTTTTATATTGACCGAGGTTGGGGAGGTCAAAACCAATAGCGTAAAAGCGCTGCATGTTAAAAATAACATGATGAATAAAATGACGGGTTCTGCCCCGTCATTTTTTTTGATCCTGATCAGGGCGTATAAACACCCATCCACAGCAAATCACCATAACGATCAGTAATCTTGCGCCATGCGGCGGAATGAAAAAATGTCCGCCGTGATCAACGCGTCCACCCCAAGCCATAGGATGAAAGCAATCACCGTGGTGGCGGCGGCCTTCTTCCACAAATGAGGTTTTTGCGGGGCGGCGGCATCATGGCCGTCTTCCACCACTTCGGTTCTTTTGACGCCAAAAGGCAAGGTCATGAAAAACACCCACCACCATAGCAGAATATAAACAACAATGCCGGAAACCGTTCCCATTAGGCTTGCTCCAATTCAATCAACGTGCCGTTAAAATCTTTCGGGTGCAAAAACAACACCGGCTTATTATGAGCGCCAATCTTAGGTTCACCATCACCGAGAACCCGCGCGCCTTCGGCCAAGAGTTGATCCCGCGCCGCCAGAATATCATCAACCTCAAAACACATATGGTGCATACCGCCATCAGGGCTTCGTTCAAGGTATTTGGCAATGGGGCTGTTCTCCCCCAATGGCTCAAGCAATTCGATCTTGCTGTTACCGCTGTCAATAAAGACAACGGTCACCCCATGTTCGGGCAAGGGTTGAGGCTGGGATACTTTAGCCCCCAACACATCACGCCAGCGCGCCGTTGCCGCTTTGAGATCATCCACCACAATGGCAATATGGTTTAGACGTCCAATCATCATGCCCCCCTTTTGATTTATTCGCCAGTGACCGACAGCGCATCAACCCGCAAGACGTGGACTTGCACCATGGGTCGGCGTTTGAACATGGATTTTGCCAAACCGCGCAGGGCTTGGGCGCACACTTCAGTGACGCGCTGATCATCCAAGACTTTTTCATCAGACAGCCCCAAGATCGCGTCTTCAATCCGGATTGAAGCTTCGGCCAAATAATCATCCGCCCGATAGCCCTCGGAAAGGCCAGATTGGCTGATTTGCGGGGCAAGGCAAAGATCACCGGACAGGCTCAACACCACTGACGCGGTTACCGAACCGTTCCATAACATCCGGCGGCGATCCCGCATGGTATCGCTATCAATACTGATGACTTCCCCGCCTTCAAAGGTTTGCAACCCTGTTTCCGCGGTGCCAATCATGGCGGCTTCACCATCATTTAAGACAATCATATCGCCGTTATTCGGGATCAATGTTGCTGGCACTTGGCATGATTTTGCCAAAGCCGCGTGCGCCTTAAGGTGACGCGCCGTGCCATGAACAGGGATCGCCAATTGCGGGCGAATCAATTGATACATTTCCGCCATTTCATCACGCGCGGGATGACCCGAGACATGAATAGGCGCATCATCATCGGTCACGACATGGATGCCCCGCCGGATCAGATTATCCTGCACTTTCGCAATCGCTGGTTCATTCCCCGGGATTTGCCGCGATGAGAACATCACCGTATCGCCTTTATCAAGGCTGATGGAATGGTGACTGCCCGATGCGATCCGCGACATGGCCGACCGCGGCTCCCCTTGTGAGCCGGTGCAAATCATCAAGACATTTTCCCGCGGCACCAGATCATAATCATCTTCAGATAATAAATCCGGCCAATCTTGCAAATAACCGCATGACCGCGCCGCTTCGGTAATCCGGTGCAACGCCCGCCCGATTAAAATTGGGCTGCGGCCAGTGGCTTTAGCGGCATGAACCAGCGTATTGACCCGCGCGACATTAGAGGCAAAGCACGTCACCGCGACACGGCCTGTGGCTTTTTTAATCTCTTTGATCAAGCCATCGCGCGCGTCCGCTTCTGAACCTGTTCGGCCTTCAACCATGGCATTGGTGCTGTCACCAATCATGACATCAACACCTGCATCACCGAGGGCTTTCAAGGCGTTTTGATCGCTGACCGGGCCTAATAATGGGTCTTCGTCAAATTTCCAATCGCCGGTATGGAAAATGGTCTTGCCCCCTGCCCGCAAGACCAGCCCCGCGGGATCAGGAATAGAATGGGTTAATGAGATCATTTCCACCGAAAAACTGCCAATATCAACCGGCGCGTTAAACGGCAGGGCGATCAATTCAACCTTAGCATCGGGGAGGTTTTCCCGCAATTTTGCCCGCACCAACGCCAAGGTAAACGGCGTTGCAAAAATTGGGCATTTCAGACGTTCCCATAAATAAGGGATTGCCCCTAAATGATCTTCATGGCCATGGGTAATCACCAGCCCCGCCAATGATTTCCGGCGTTTTTCAATAAAGCTTAAATCAGGCAGAACCACATCAATCCCGGGCATGGTCTCATCAGGGAAGCTGATCCCCAGATCAACCATCAGCCATTGATCCTGATAATGGAACAGATTGGCGTTCATGCCAATTTCACCGGATCCCCCCAGCGGCACAAACATCAAATCTTGCGCGGACCACTGGCCAAGGTGTTGAGAGGTTTCTTTTTGTGCGGACTTATTTGACATTTGATGCCTTTCGATTGGCGTAAATGATGGCCATGCCGTTAATGGTCAAATCAGGGTCATGATGGTCAACGCCATCAATGGCTTCTGAAAACAATTGCGATAACCCGCCAGTTGCGATGACGGTCATCTTTTGGCCATAAGCGGTTTGCAGACGTTTGATCATGCCTTCAACAAGGCTGACGTAACCGTAATATAGGCCAGAATTCATAGCGTCCACCGTTGTTGTGCCTAAAACGTGCAATTCTTCTGACCATTCCCCTGTTTCAATCATCGGCAGGCGGGCGGCGGCATCGGCCAAAGCACGGATGGAAAGATTAACCCCCGGGGCAATCGCCCCGCCGATATACGCCCCATCAGCGTCAACAAGATCAAAGGTTGTGGCGGTGCCGAAATCAATCACCATGGCGGGCAATGGATAGGTGCTGGCGCCAGCGGTATTGGCAATCCGGTCCGCCCCCGCTTGTTTTGGCTCAGGAATGCGAATGGCGATGCCATGGTCATCATTGGACGGGTCAATGACAAAGGCATCCGCCTTCAAATGATCCTGCGCCAGCCCTTGATACGCCCGCAAGCATGATGGCACCACCGTTGAGATCACCACCCCGGTGATGGCGCTGTCGTTAAAACCTGCTTTTTCCATATGGTGATGCAGCCAATAGGCATGGTCTTCCGCCGTGCGGTTGGAATCCGTTGCCATCCGCCATTGCATCAGCTTTTCGCCATCCTTAAAGAGGCCAATCACTGTGTTGGTATTGCCGCAATCAATGGTCAGAAGCATTTGTCGTCCTGTTTATGCCAAACTTATCTTGCCAAATGTTTAAGCGAGGCGTGCGCGCATCACATCACCTGCACTGAGCACATGATCTACACCATTATCGTCACGAAGACAAAGCCTACCGTCATCGGTCAGGTCTGAAAACACCCCTTCCAGCGGCGTGGCATGGCCTTGGTCAATCACCAATCGGGCTTGATAATGGGCGGCGGCGTTTAACCATTCTGACTTTAACCCCGCAAAGCCAGACGCTGACCAAAGGTTATAACAACGGGTAATCTCTTGATCAAAACCAGCCATCAGCCCGTCTTTTGTGATGGCGGGGAGGTCTGGCGATTGGTTTAACGCCGAGGGCGCCCAGCCTTCCACCTGATCCGGCGGGGCGTTGAGGTTCACCCCGCATCCCAACACCACAACATCATCTTGGGCTTCCAGTAATATCCCTGCTGTTTTGCCGCCTTGATAAAGCAAATCATTCGGCCATTTCAGGCCTAAATCTTTTGCATCCCGCCACTCAACCACCGCCGCGTAAAGCGCCAATCCTGACATTAAAGAAAGGCTTGGCCAATCGGCGCGGGGGCGTTCTGGCCTTAATAAAACTGAGATATAAAAATTGCCTTCAGGCGAATGCCATGACCTACCATGCCGTCCCCTCCCCTTGGTCTGAACAGAAGCGGTGATCGCCGTGCCGTGAGGCGCGCCTGCCTTCGCCGCTTCAAACACCAAATCAGAAGTTGACGTGACCACCTCATGGGATGAGATGATCAGCCCATCCATCATGCCAGCCCTGTTCATCTACCCGGCGATAAAGGCAATATACGGCAATGTCCCCATAATGCCTTCACGCAAGCTTGACAGTACAAAGACCATCAAGGCTGTGATCACCGCCATCGACAGAATAATCAGCCCATTGGTGCGGCGATCCGGTTGATCCAGCGCATCGCTGACGTCATCGACATACATGACTTTAATGATGCGGATGTAATAAAACGCCCCGATCACTGAACTCAATACACCGAAGACCGCCAATGGCACTAAGCCTGCATTGACCGCGGCGGAGAAAACAAACCATTTGCCAAAGAAGCCGCCCAATGGGGGGATGCCTGCCATGGAAAACAGGAAGATCAGCATACAAGCCGCGTATAACGGATGGGTGCGCGAATACCCCGCTAGATCATTAATCTTGGTCACAGCAGTGCCTTCACGCGACAAGGTTAGGATCAGGGCAAAAATACCAATGGATGAAACGATATAAATCGCCATATAGACCATCACCGCGCTGATGCCTTCGGCTTGAGCAGAGGCCATCCCCACCAAAGCGTATCCCATATGGGCAATTGACGAATACGCCATCAGGCGTTTCAAATCCGTCTGCATAATCGCGCCAAGCGCGCCAATGATCATGGATGCCATGGCAATAGCCACCACCACTTGTTGCCATGAATCAGAGGCCGAACCCAGCATCCCATAACTGACCCGCAGGAACAGCGTCATCGCCGCCAATTTCGGCACAACCGCAAAGAACGCGGTGACAATCGTGGGTGAGCCTTCATAAACATCAGGCGTCCACATATGGAACGGCGCGGCGGAAATCTTAAACGCCATGCCTGAGATTAAGAAGACAATCCCAATCACCGCGCCATTGGACACGCCTTGCGAAAGCGATGAAGCGATCTCACCGTAATTGGTGGAACCGGTGAAGCCGTAAATCAAGGACGCGCCGTAAAGCAACAAGCCCGATGACAACGCGCCGAGAAGGAAATATTTAAGCCCCGCTTCAGAAGAACGGACGGAATCCCGCCGCATCGCCGCGATCACATAAAGCGGCAGCGATTGCAGCTCAATCCCCATGTAAAGCACCATCAAATCATTTGATGAGATCAGCACCATCATGCCCAAGACAGACAGAAGGATCAGCAATGGAAACTCAGGGCGGTTGATGTTATCCCGCGCCACATGACCGCGCGACATCAGAAGAATAATCGTCGCCCCAAACAACACCAAAAGTTTCATATAGACCATGAACGGTGAGGTCATGAACAAATTGCCAAAGGCAAAGCTTGGGGTATTGCCGTAAGAGACCACCAAAAGGCCGGTGACCACCAAACTGGCCACCGCCAATTTGCGCATCAAGGCCGATGCTTTGGCATCTTCACCACCAAAGGCGGCAACCAGCACCAGAATAATGGATACAATCGCGAGGAAAATCTCAGCAATCGCAGGGAAAAATTCAAAACCACCCATTAGTTTGCCCCCTCAGAAGCAGCGGCAGTCGCCACGCCTGTCACCTGATCAATCACATTCAGGATTGCAGGTTGCATTAAATCTAACAGCCCTGTGGGGAAGACCCCGTAATACAGCACCAGAATTGTTAATGGCATAAAGATGAAAATCTCACGGCTGTTCATCGGCTTCAGGCCAATGACTTCAGCTTTTTCCGCCTTGCCAAAAACAACACGGCGATAAAGCCAAAGCATATAAGTTGCGCCCAAGACCAGACCAGTGGCCGTGAAGAAGGCCAACCATGTGCTGGCCTGCCACGCGCCAACCAAGACCAGGAATTCACCAACAAAACCGCTTGTTCCAGGCAAGCCAACCGAAGCCAGCATCATGAACATGAAGAACACAGCATAACGCGGCATGGAATCGGCCACCCCGCCATAGGCTGAAATCTCACGGGTATGAAGGCGGTCATAAACAACGCCAACCGCGAAGAACAGCGCCGCGGAAACAAGACCATGACTGATCATCTGGAACATCGCGCCGGCAATGCCTTGTTCGGTCATGGTGAAAATCCCCACCGTCACGAAACCCATATGCGCCACCGAAGAATAAGCGATCAATTTTTTCATATCGCTTTGCGCCAAAGCCACCAATGACGTGTAGATCACCGCGATCACCGATAAGGTAAAGACCAATGGCGCGAAATATAAAGACGCATCAGGGAACATCGGCAAGGAGAAGCGAAGGAAGCCATACCCCCCCATCTTCAACAAGATCCCCGCCAGAATCATTGACCCCGCTGTTGGGGCTTCCACATGGGCATCCGGCAACCATGTATGAACAGGCCACATCGGCACTTTCACCGCAAATGATGCAAAGAACGCCAAGAACAACCACGTCTGCACCGATGGATCAAACGCGTATTCGGCCAATTGCGGGATATTGGTGGTGCCAGCCTCACCATACATGACCAGCATCGCCACCAGCATCAACACAGAACCAAACAGCGTGTATAAGAAGAATTTGAACGAAGCATAAACCCGTCTTGCGCCGCCCCAAATGCCGATAATCAGGAACATCGGGATCAACACCGCTTCAAAGAACAGGTAGAACATCACCATATCAAGGGCACAGAACGTCCCGATCATGAGTGTTTCCAGCACCAAGAAGGCGATCATATATTCGCGCATTCTGAACTTAACCGAATGCCAGCTGGCCAAGATGGCCAAAGGCGTTAAGAAAGCGGACAGCACCACAAACGGCATCGAAATGCCATCAACCCCCATGTGATAACCAATGCCATCCCGCATCAACCATTCGCCACGGTCTTGGAACTGATAACCGGTCACATTTGGGTCAAAATGCCAGAAAATCAGCAATGAGATCAGGAAGGTAAATCCAGAAACCCACAGCGCAACATTGCGCGAGTTGCGGATCACCACCTCTTCGTCACCACGAATCAATAAGAGAAAAACAACACCGATCAGCGGTAAGAATGTCAGTACCGTCAGCACTGGCCATGTCGTTTCCATATTAACCCCCAAATCCACGCGCGTACCATGTGATCAGCGCAACAACGCCAATCAACATCGCGAAGGCGTAATGAAATACATAACCGGTCTGCAAGCGGCTGCAGAATGCTGAAAACCGTCCCACAAGGCTGGTCACGCCATCAGGCCCATAGGCATCAATCGTCCCCATATCGCCTTTTGTCCAGAACACACGCCCCAACGCAACAGCAGGCTTGACGAAAATCGCGTCATACAATTCATCGACATACCATTTGTTGAAGAACAAAGCGTGGATCGGGCGGAACAACCGAGCCATCTTAGATGGCAGATCAGGCATCACCAGATAGAAGAGATAAGCAAGGCCAATCCCCAAGACACCCACAATCAATGGCGCGAACTTAACCAATTTCGGCACATGATGGGCGTTTTCCATCGCCGTATGTTCCGGCAGGATCATGATGGATGACCGCCAGAAATCTTGCCAATGATGGCCGACGAACAGCTCAAACAACATGGAGCCTGAGAAAATCGCCCCAACCGCCAGCACGAATAACGGAAAGAGCATGACCATGGGGCTTTCATGGATATGGCTCATCACCTCAGCGGAAGCCCGCGGCTTGCCATGGAAGGTCATGATCAGCAAACGCCATGAATAAAACGCTGTTAAGAACGCCGCCAAAACCCCCATATAGAAGGCAAATTGGCCAGTTGCGCCTTGCTGTGCCCAAGCCGCTTCCAAAATCATGTCTTTTGAATAATAGCCTGCGAATAACGGCACGCCCGCCAAGGCCAGCGAGCCAATCCACATCATCGCGTAGGTGACGGGGATCTTTTTCCAAATCCCCCCCATGTTCCGCATATCCTGTTCATCGGACATGGCATGGATGACCGAACCTGCGCCTAAGAACAACAAAGCCTTAAAGAACGCGTGGGTCGTCAGGTGGAACATCGCCGCGGGATAAGCAGAAACCCCAGCCGCGAAGAACATATACCCCAACTGCGAGCAGGTGGAATACGCGATCACGCGCTTAATATCAAATTGGGTAAAGCCAATGGTCGCCGCAAAGATCGCGGTCAAGGCGCCCACAATGGTGATAAACTCAAGGGTGAATGGCGCGAATTCCAGCATTGGTGAAAGACGGCAAACCATAAACACCCCTGCCGTTACCATTGTCGCGGCATGGATCAAGGCGGATACAGGCGTTGGGCCTTCCATAGCGTCAGGCAACCATGTGTGCAGCCCCAATTGGGCTGATTTGCCCATCGCGCCGATAAAGAGCAAAATCCCCACGACTTCCAAGGCGGGCAAGCTCATCCCTAAAAATTCAATATTCGTCCCCACAAGTCCCGGGGTCGCGGCAAAAATATCATCCAATTGAATGGAGCCAGTCAGCGCAAACACCCCGAAAATCCCCAAGGCAAAGCCAAAGTCACCAACACGGTTCACAACAAAGGCCTTCATTGCCGCGGTATGGGCAGATTCGCGGTGATACCAGAAGCCAATCAGCAGGTATGACGCGACACCAACGCCTTCCCAGCCAAAGAACATCTGCACCAAGTTATCAGCCGTGACCAGCATCAACATGGCAAAGGTAAAGAGGCTGAGGTATGCCATAAACCGCGGCTTGGCATTGTCATGGGACATATAGCCAACGGAATAAATATGCACCATGGTCGAAACCGTGGTCACGACAATCACCATCACCGCTGTCAAAGCATCATAGCGAAGCGACCAATCGACGTGGAAGCCGCCAGATGAAATCCATGTTGCCAGCGGCACGGTGACATCCTGCCCCGGGATGGCCATGAATAAGAACCCATACCAGCCCAACAGCATTGATAAAATCATGGCTGAAATAGAGACGATAAACCCGCCTTTATCATTTTTCGTCAGCGAGAAAATGCCCGCGCCAATGGCGCCTAAGAGCGGTAGAAAGACAATAGCAGAAATCATCACAACTAGCCTTTCATCACGTTGATGTCTTCAACGGCGATACTGCCGCGATTTCGGAAATATACCACCAGAATGGCAAGGCCAATCGCCGCTTCCGCCGCCGCAACGGTCAGAATGAACATGGCGAAAATCTGGCCTGACAAGTCCCCCAAATGGGTTGAGAAAGCCACCAAATTGATATTCACCGCCAATAACATTAATTCGATGCACATCAGAATGGTGATGACGTTTTTCCGATTAAGGAAAATGCCAACCGCCCCAAGGGTGAACAGCACTGCCGCCACGGCAAGATAATGAAAGAGAGTAATCGTTCCCATTAGCGCAGCACCTTTGATTCAGATTTGTTATTCGGCAGGATCGATTCAGGGGCTTGATTGTTTTCAACGGAAACCAAAGCCACTGTTTCTTCCCGTGTGCGGGCGTTTTGCAAAGCGATAGACTGGCGCTTGACGCCTTCACGGTGACGCATGGTCAAGGTAATCGCGCCGATCATCGCCACCAGCAAGATCATCCCCGCCAATTGGAACAAGAACAGGTAATCGGTATAAATCACATCGCCCAATTGCTGGGTATTGGAACGGGTCAGATCAACATCCGCCACGCCAATGGTTGTGCCGGGGCCTGCGAAAATCACCAGCAGCTCAACCAGCAGAATCCCGCCGACAATCAAGCCCAAGGGCAAATGCCGCTGAAAGCCTTCGCGCATATTGGCGTAGTCAATATCCAGCATCATCACCACAAACAAGAACAACACCGCGACCGCGCCGACATAAACCACCACCAACAGCATGGCCAAGAATTCAGCGCCCATCAGCACGAACAATCCGGCGGCGTTGAAAAACGCCAAGATCAGGAACAACACCGCATGAACAGGGTTGCGCGCGGTGATCACCATCAAGCCTGAAGCGATGGTAATGGCGGCAAAGAGATAGAAAAATAATCCGGTGATCATCATGCCCCCCTATCGGTACCGCGCATCAGCGGCAAGGTTGCGGGCAATTTCAACTTCCCAACGGTCACCATTGGCCAGCAGTTTTTCTTTATCGTAATAAAGTTCTTCGCGGGTTTCCGTGGCAAATTCAAAATTCGGGCCTTCGACAATCGCATCCACAGGGCAGGCTTCCTGACAGAAACCGCAATAGATACATTTTGTCATATCAATATCGTAACGGGTGGTGCGGCGGCTGCCATCATCGCGAGGTTCGGCTTCGATGGTAATGGCTTGGGCAGGGCAAATCGCTTCGCATAATTTGCAGGCGATACAGCGTTCTTCACCATTTGGATAACGGCGGAGCGCGTGTTCCCCGCGAAACCGTGGAGAAAGACTGCCCTTTTCGTAAGGATAATTGATCGTCACTTTCGGCTTGAAGAAATATTTCAGCGTCAGCGCCATGCCACGCACAATTTCAAGCAACAGAAATGATCGTGCAGCGTTAAATACAGCGTTCATATCTTTCCCCCTTAAGCCCCCGGCAATAAGTCAAAGGCCATCATCACGCCACCGCAAATCGCCACGAAAAGCAATGTAAAGGGCAGGAAGACTTTCCAGCCCAAACGCATCAATTGGTCATAACGATAACGTGGTGTTGTTGCCCGTACCCATAAGAAGACAAACAAGACCAATGCCACTTTGATGGCGAACCAGATCGGGCCTGGAATCCAATTAAACGGCGCGATGTCAAACGGTGGCAACCATCCGCCAAGGAATAATGTAACCGTCATCCCTGACATCAAAATCATATTGGCGTATTCGCCTAAGAAGAACAGGGCGAATGACATGGATGAATATTCCACGAAATACCCCGCCACCAGTTCAGATTCGCCTTCAGGCAAGTCAAATGGCGCCCGGTTTGTTTCCGCCAATGTTGAAATGAAGAAGACGATAAACATCGGGAAGAGCGGAATAAAGAACCACAGCCCCCGCTGGGCTTCAACAATATCAGACAGGTTCAATGACCCCGCGGCCATGATAACGGTGATAATCACCAGCCCCAAAGACACTTCATAGGAAATCATTTGCGCGGCGGAACGCATCGCCCCCAAAAACGGATATTTGGAATTGGATGACCACCCCGCCATGATCACGCCGTAAACGCCCAAAGATGAAATCGCAAAGAGATAGAGAATCCCGACATTCACATCAGCGATCACAAGCCCTTCACCAAAGGGGATTACCGCCCATGCCACCAAGGACAAAATAAAGGTCAGCATCGGGGCGATCACAAAGACCGTTTTGGACGCGCCCGACGGCAAAATCGTTTCTTTGGACAGAAGTTTCAGCGCATCGGCAAAGGGCTGAAATAATCCAAACGGCCCCACCACATTCGGGCCTTTGCGCAATTGCATCAGGCCGATCACACGGCGTTCCGCCAAGGTCAGGTAAGCCACAGCGATCAACAGCGGGCCAATAACGGCAAAAATCTGAACAACAATCCACATCAATTCAAGAACCATGGGATTGGTCAAAATGGCGAGTATTTGATCCATTATTCTGCCGCCCCTTTCAGGCCATTCTGCTCAAAGGCCTCAATACATTCGGCCATGGTCACGGAAGACCGGCTGATCGGACAGGTCATGTAGAAACTGGTCGCCGTCCCCTCACCCATCGCGTATTGAAGCGCGGTTGATTTGATCTGGCCTTTGCCGCCAACCGCTTTAAACGCGGTTTCGGTCAGCTCATCAGCAATGCCGAACACAGGTGCCGCGTTGATCAACGCGGAACGCAATTGGCTGTGATCATCAAAACCAAGGGTGGCATCCAAGACCGCGGATAAAGCGCGGATAATCGACCAATCTTCACGCGCATCCCCTGGCGGGAAGGTCGCGCGGCTGGCGTATTGCACCCGGCCTTCTGAATTGACGAAAATCGCGTCTTTTTCGCACCATGCCGCCCCGGGCAGAACCACATCGGCGATCCGTGCCCCGGCATCACCATGGCTGCCTTGATAAATCACAAAAGTCTTATCGCTGATCCCAGCGAGGTCACATTCATCCGCCGCCAAGAGATACAGCACATCCATATCGCCTGATTTCGCGGCCTTCAGCATCGCGGCGGTGTCTTTGCCCCCACGTGCCGGAATAGCGCCCATATCAAGCCCCGCCACACGCCCCGCGGCGGTATGCAAGACGTTAAAGCCATTCCATGTTGCTGTCACAACACCCGCATCCTTAGCGATCCGAGACAACGCCCCCAAAATCGCACTGGAATCAGCACGGTTCAGCGCCCCCTGCCCAATGATAATCATCGGCTTTTTGGCTTTTTTCAATTTGCTCAAGATCGGTGATTTGCCGCCATCCATGGCCATCAAAAGAGAAGGGTCATCCCCCAATTCTTTCACCGGATAGGTCAGGTCAACCTCCGCGCCAATCCGTGCCACTTCAAGCCCATCATTCAGCCAGCGGCGACGCAAACGCGCGTTGATCACCGCCGCTTCATGGCGCGGGTTACTGCCCACCAAGAGAACGTAATCGGTTTCTTCTAAACCATTGAAACCACTGTTGAAAATATAACCGCCGCGGCCTTGACCACCCAAAACAGAGCCATCTTGACGGCAATCAATATTGGCACTGCCCAGATTTTCCATCAATGATTTGAGGGCGAACATACTTTCCGCGTCGCATTGATCCCCCATGATCGCGCCAATGGCATCAGGCTTGGCTTTCTTGATCTTGGTTTGGATGGCTTTAAAAGCATCTTCCCAAGAACATTCCGCCAAACGACCATTGCGCTGGCGCAGATAAGGCCGATCAATCCGCTGTCTTTTCAGCCCGTCAATCGCATGACGTGTTTTATCTGAAATCCATTCTTCATTGACGTCATCATTAACCCGAGGCAAAACCCGCATCACTTCATTGCCGCGGGTATCAATCCGAATGGCAGAGCCAACCGCGTCCATGGCATCAAAGCTTTCGGTATGGCTTAATTCCCATGACCGCGCGTTAAACGCATAAGGCCGGTTGGTCAGCGCGCCCACGGGGCAAAGATCAACAACATTGCCTGATAACTCAGACCCTAATGCTTTTTCCAGATAAGTGGTGATCTCCATGCTCTCACCACGGCCAATCGCGCCCATATCATTAACGCCAGCGACTTCGGTAGAAAAACGAACACAGCGGGTGCAATGAATACAGCGGGTCATGATGGTGGAAATCAACGGCCCCATGTTTTTGTTTTCAACGGCACGTTTCGGTTCAAGATAGCGGCTTTCCGCTGTCCCATAACCCATGGCCTGATCCTGCAAATCACATTCACCGCCTTGGTCACAAATCGGGCAATCCAGCGGGTGATTGATCAGCATGAATTCCATCACGCCTTCGCGGGCTTTTTTAACAACGGGCGTATCTGTTTTGATCACCATGCCATTGCCCGCGGGCATCGCACAGGAAGCAATCGGCTTGGGCGCGCGTTCCATTTCCACCAGACACATCCGGCAATTGCCCGCAATCGACAAGCGTTCGTGATAGCAGAAACGCGGCACTTCTTTGCCAGCGGCTTCACAGGCTTGCAGCACGGTCGCGCCGTCTTCAACTTCGACTTCAACACCATCAACGGTTAAGGTGATCATGTCTTCCCCCTATTCAGCCACAGCCGCTGATTTGCGGGCGGCGATACGCTCTTCGATTTCAGGGCGGAAATGCTTGATCAACCCTTGGATTGGCCAAGCCGCCGCATCACCGAGGGCGCAAATCGTATGCCCTTCAACCTGTTTGGTGACATCATGCAAGACATCAATTTCATCAACTTCGGCATCACCCCGCACCAGACGATCCATCATCCGATACATCCAGCCCGTACCCTCACGACAAGGGGTGCATTGGCCGCATGATTCATGCTTATAGAAATATGAAATCCGCGCGATGGCCTGAACAATATCCGTGGATTTATCCATCACGATAATCCCCGCTGTCCCCAAGCCAGTTCCGGCATTTTTCAAACTGTCGAAATCCATCAACATATCGTCACAAATATGTTTCGGCATCAATGGGGTGGATGAACCGCCGGGGATGACCGCCAACAGGTTGTCCCAGCCGCCACGAACACCGCCCGCGTGCTTTTCAATCAGCTCCCGCAAGGGGATGCCCATTTCTTCTTCAACATTACAAGGGTTGTTGACATGACCAGAGATACAAAAAAGCTTTGAGCCTGTATTGCCTTCACGGCCAAGCCCCGCAAACCAATCCGCCCCACGGCGCAGGATGGTCGGCACAACAGCAATGGTTTCTACGTTATTGACGGTGGTCGGGCAGCCATAAAGACCAACACCAGCAGGGAATGGCGGCTTTAACCGTGGCTGGCCTTTACGGCCTTCAAGGCTTTCCAGCAACGCGGTTTCTTCACCACAAATATAAGCCCCTGCCCCACGGTGAACATAAAGGTCAAAATCCCACCCTGATTTGGCGGCGTTCTTGCCCAAGAGACCATCGGCATAGGCTTCATCAATGGCTTTTTGCAAAGCAATCGCTTCATTAACAAACTCACCACGGATATAGATATAGCCCGTGTTGGCGCGCATGGCGAAACCCGCCAGCAAACAGCCTTCGATTAATTTATGCGGCTCATGGCGCAGAATATCCCGATCCTTACAAGTGCCGGGTTCTGATTCATCGGCATTAACCACCAAATAATGGGGGCGATCTTTCACTTCTTTTGGCATAAACGACCATTTTAATCCAGTGGGGAAGCCCGCACCGCCGCGCCCCCGCAAACCTGACGCTTTCACCGCTTCGATCACGGCATCAGGCCCCTTTTTCATCAGCCCTGCCGTACGCGCCCAATCGCCACGCTTTTTCGCCTCTGCCAATGAAGCAGAAGACCAGCCATAAATATTGCTAAAAATACGATCCTGATCAGCCAGCATCATGCGCCTCCTTGACGGGTCTTACCCGCGGATTTTTTTGATGATGTTTTGGATGTTGATGTTTTGGACTTCGCTTTCTTAAAATCAATGACATCGCCAAGGCTTGTTGGCCCGGGTTCCGGCTGTGAGCCTTGACGTCCTTTGACAGAACCGGCGGGCGGCACGTCATCCTGTGCCAGACGGTCAATCAATTCTGAGGTGCTGTCGTAATCCAGATCTTCGTAATAATCATCGTTGATCTGAACCATAGGGGCGTTCACACAAGCCCCTAAACATTCGACTTCAAGCAGGCTGAACTTACCGCAAGCGCTGGTGCCGCCGGATTTGATCCCCAATTTATCATGGATACAGCGCATGACATCATCACTGCCGCGCAACCAACATGGCGTGGTGCCGCAAGCTTGAATAAAGTATTTCCCCACGGGACGCAGGTTAAACATCGTGTAGAAAGTCGCCACTTCCAAAACACGAATTTCAGCCATATCCAAGGTTTCCGCGATCAATTCAATCGCTTTCATGGGAATCCAATTGTCATGCTGACGCTGAGCCAAATCCAACAGCGGGATCACCGCGCTGGCTTTGCGATCCTTTGGGTATTTCGCCAAAATCGCTTTGATTTGCTTTTTGCTTTCGGCGTTAAAAGCAAAGGATTGCGGCTGGTCTTCGGCAATGCGGCTGTTGATGCTCATCGGTCAATCTCACCAAATACAACGTCAAGAGACCCCAAGATCGCAACACTATCCGCCAGCATATGCCCGCGTGACAATTGATCAATGGAAGCCATGAACGGAAATCCCGGGGCGCGAATTTTACAGCGATACGGCTTATTCGTGCCATCGGATACGATAAAGACGCCGAATTCACCCTTGGGGGCTTCAACAGCGGTATAGGTTTCACCCGCGGGGACATGGAACCCTTCGGTGTATAATTTGAAATGATGGATCAAGGATTCCATTGAGGTCTTCATCTCATCACGGCGTGGCGGCGTGATTTTATGATCTTCCGACATCACCGGCCCTTCCGGCATTTCAGCAATACACTGGCGGATGATTTTTAAAGATTGGCGCATTTCTTCAACCCGCACCAGATAACGGGCATAACAATCGCCTGTCTTACCGGTTGGAATATCGAAATCCATTTCTTCATAAACATCATAGGGCTGGGTCTTGCGCAAATCCCAAGGCAGGCCAGACGCGCGAATACACGGGCCTGAGAAGCCCAAATCCAATGCTTCTTCAAGGCTGACAACGCCAATATCAACCGTCCGCTGTTTAAAGATGCGGTTTTCGGTCAATAAGGTTTCAAGGTCATCAATAAAGGCGGGGTAGCGTTCGGTCCAATCGAGAATATCGTCAAGCAAGCCTTCGGGCAGGTCTTGATGAACACCGCCGGGGCGGAAATACGCGGCGTGGAGACGCGCCCCTGATGCCCGCTCATAAAAGCCCATCAATTCTTCACGTTCTTCAAAACCCCACAGCAATGGCGTCATCGCGCCAACATCAATAGCAAAGGTGGTGAGGTTCAACAGATGGTTCAGGATACGGCCAATTTCACAATACATGACGCGGATAAACTGCGCCCGACGCGGCACTTCAACCTGTAAGAGTTTCTCACAAGCCAGCGCAAACGCGTGTTCTTGGTTCATCGGCGAGACATAATCAAGGCGATCAAAATAAGGCAAGGCCTGAAGATAGGTCTTATGTTCAATCAGCTTTTCGGTGCCGCGATGCAACAAGCCAATATGCGGGTCAGCACGCTCGATAACCTCACCGTCCATTTCCAAGACCAACCGCAACACCCCATGCGCCGCTGGGTGCTGGGGGCCAAAGTTCATGGTTAAGGGTTTAATTTGTGCTTCTGCCATTTTATCCCCCTATTCGTTATCTTCTGCCGGCTTAGGATCATCCTGACGCATGGCGGTCTGGACACCTTCCCAAGGGCTCATGTAATCGTAATCGCGAAATTCTTGTGTCAGGGACACAGGTTCATAAATCACGCGCTTTTCTTGGTCGTCATAACGGGTTTCAACCGTACCCGTCAGCGGGAAATCTTTCCGCAACGGATGGCCTTCAAACCCATAATCGGTCAGCAACCGCCGCAGATCATTGTGATCGCTAAAGAAGATCCCGAACATATCCCACACTTCACGTTCAGACCAAACCGCGGTGGTGAAGATATGGCTCACCGATGGGGCAACCTCACCATCACCAATCGCCGCCTTTAAACGGATGCGGCGGTTATAAGTGACGCTCAACAGCTGATAGATCAGGTCAAACCGTTGCGGACGGCTGGGGTAATCAACCGCTGTCAGTTCAGACAATTGGGTAAACGCCCCGCCGCTGTCTTCTTTCAGCATAATCAAGATGCTGGGAATATCCGCGATATTGACGGTGAAGCATAATTCATTGCGGAAGGTTTCAATGCCAAGAACGCGGGTGCCTAATAAAGCACTGACCTGCAATTGCAGGCTTTCCAATTTTGCCGCTTGATCTTTCAGCACATCATTTGAGATGGCTTGATGTTGATTTGAGTCAGTCATTTTTAATCACAAGTTTCAGCACAAATCGGCTTTATCGGGCAATGGTTGAGGTACGTCTGATTTTCTTTTGAAGTTGGAGCAAGCCATAGATTAAGGCTTCGGCGGTAGGCGGGCATCCCGGGACATAAACATCAACCGGAACAATGCGGTCACATCCACGGACAACAGCGTAGGAATAGTGGTAATAACCGCCGCCATTGGCGCAAGACCCCATGGATAAAACCCAACGAGGTTCGGCCATCTGGTCATAAACCTTGCGCAAGGCAGGCGCCATTTTATTGGTCAGCGTCCCCGCCACGATCATCACATCAGATTGACGAGGGCTGGGGCGGAACAGCATCCCGAAACGATCCATATCATAACGGCTGGCGGCAGAATGCATCATTTCAACAGCGCAACACGCCAGACCAAAAGTCATCGGCCAAAGCGAACCTGACCGCGCCCAATTAAAAAGCTTATCGGCTTGCGCGATAACAAACCCACGATTGGCGATTTCTTCACCCACCGCGTTCAAGATCATGTCTTGATCAGCACCGGGGGGAATTGGCTGGCCGTGTGGTGAGGTAATCAAACCCATATCGTTAATCCCACTCAAGGGCTCCCTTTTTCCATTCGTAAACAAAACCAACAGTCAAAATGCCGAGAAACACCATCATCGACCAAAACCCAAAAGCGCCAATCTCACCTAATGAGACCGCCCATGGGAATAAAAACGCCACTTCAAGATCAAAAATGATGAAGAGGATGGCGACCAAATAAAACCGGATGTCAAAGCGGCTTCGAGAATCATCAAAGGCTTCAAAACCACATTCATAAGCGCTTAATTTTTCAGGATCAGGACGCTGCGCCCCTAATAATACAGAGCCAAGAACAAATGCAGCGGAAAGAACGACAGCGATACCGAGGAAAATGGCAATCGGAAGGTATTCCTGTAGATATGCATCCATGATGCGAACCCCCTAAAATCTATACGCTCTTAAACTAAATTTTGCGCCAAAAGACAAGACGTAATATAGCGAAAATTTAATTTATATTAATTCTAAACTAGAACCAATGGCAAGACCTTACCCGCCGATGGTGAAGTCATAGTTTTCTTTTAAGGTTTTTTCCAAATCAGCCACTTTTTCAGGTGCCATGGCCATCATCGGTGGGCGCAGGTTGTTCCAGCGGGAATCCCCTGTCCCCCGTGCCAATAATGCTTTTTGGGCAGGAATCGGCGCGTAATCTTGGAAAAGATAGCGGATTTCTTTGACCGTCTTATGCACCTCTTCGGCTTGGTCAAAATCCCCCGCGTGGCAGAGATCAATCACCTTAGCGATGCCATTGCCGTTCAGATTCGCCGTGGCAGAGATACAGCCCGGCGCGCCTAATTTAATGGCTTCAATCACCGGCAGTTCTGCCCCGGGATAGGTGATCAATGTTTTAATATCCAGCAATGCCGCCGTGTTATCCCAATCGCCGGACGAATCCTTAATGCCAACGATAATCTCCGGATAAGCTTCATGCAGACGGCGCACCAAATCAATCGACAGGCCAACACCGGAAACTTGCGGGATATGATAAAGGAAAATCCGCAAATCATCATGGTTCACCATATCAATCAGCCGCGAATAATAATCAAACAACCCATCATCAGAAACGCCTTTGAAATAAAAGGCAGGCAAGGTCATCGCGCCATAACAGCCATGTTCAGCGGCATGGCGGGTCAAGGTGGCGGTATCTTCCAGATTGGTCAGCCCTGTCCCCGGCATCATCAATTTCGGATCAACCCCAGCTGCAACAAGCGCATCAAGGCTTTCCATCCGCTCACGAATACTGACCGAAAGCGCTTCCCCTGTCGTGCCGAAAGGCGCAAGCCCCGCGCAGCCCCCTGTTGCAAGCAATTGCTTGGCGAAATCCACATAAAGGTCAGTGGCGACGCTGAGATCGTCGTTAAACGGGGTCAGTACAGGGGAAATAAGGCCTTTTAATTTCGCGGTGGGCATGGGTTCAAATCCTTAGGCTAAAGGTGATGATGATCTGCTGTTATTAGACTATATATGGCTACACAACATCATGGCGGGAAGCAAGGGCAGAATAAAACTTGCATCTTATATAGGAACAGCCTATAACCCGCTCACATCCAGCCGCCCATGGCGGCTTACATTAAACCTCTTGCTGGTGGATTTCGATATACCACCAGCTCGGATGGGCAACCATCCAATTAGCCATAAGGGGAGTCGATATGCGTCTCTATGAAAGCGTATTTATTGCGCGTCAAGATATTTCCACAGGTCAGGTCGATGCTCTGTGTGAAGAATTTGAAGGCATCATCACATCAGGTGGTGGTAAAATCCTGAAAAAAGAATATTGGGGTCTGAAGACCTTGGCTTACCGGATCAAAAAGAACCGGAAAGGCCATTATGTTCTGTTCAACATTGAAGCCGATGCCGCAACAATGGATGAATATGACCGTAAATTAGGGCTGAATGAAGATGTGATCCGTGTTCTGACCATCAAAACCGAAGAGGTTAGCGATGAGCCATCCATCATGATGCAGTCCAAATCAGATCGCCCGCATCGTGATTCCGATGACAGCGCCGCTGAAAGCCCAAGCGCTGACAGCAAATCTGAAACAAGCACCGAAGACAAGGAGTAAAGACCATGGCTCAACTTGAGATTAAACGTGCATCCGTTCGCCGTCCCCAAGGTCGTCGTCGGAAGTCTTGCCCATTTTCAGGCCCAAACGCGCCGAAGATTGACTATAAAGATGTCAAACTGCTGCAGCGTTTCACCACTGAGCGTGGCAAAATTGTTCCAAGCCGCATTTCTGCCGTTTCTGCTAAGAAACAGCGTGAATTGACCACAGCCATCAAGCGGGCTCGCCATCTTGCGCTGATGCCTTATGTCTTGAGCTAGGAGATAACATTATGGAAATTATCCTTCTCGAACGCGTGGAAAACCTCGGCCAGATGGGTGATCTTGTCACCGTCAAGCCAGGCTATGCCCGCAACTTCCTTTTGCCAAAAGGCAAAGCGATCCGCGCCACTGCTGCAAATCGTGAAAAATTTGAAGCTGATCGCGCTCAACTCGAAGCCGAAAACCTCGCCAAAAAAGGTGAAGCCGATAAGGTTGCTGAAAAGATGGAAGGCCTGACCGTCCAGCTGATCCGCGCCGCTTCTGAAATGGGTCAGCTTTATGGATCAGCATCCAGCCGTGATATTGCCCAAGCGATCACCGAAGACGGCTTTACCGTCAGCAAGACTCAGGTTGACCTGAACAGCGCGATTAAGACATTGGGTCTGTTCCCTGTCCGTGTTGTGTTGCACCCTGAAGTTGCGGTTGAAGTGACTGTCAATATTGCCCGTTCTGCTGATGAAGCCGCGGAACAGCAGCGTCTTGGCCGCGCCATCATCAGCGATGTTGCTGAACGTGAGCGTGAAGAAGCCGCCGCCGCCGCGCAGGAAGCCGCTGAACGTGTTGCCGCTCAGGAAGACGAAGATGATGCGGATACAACAAACAGCGCATCGGATGAAGC
>CALFYS010000101.1 GCA_937952245.1 uncultured Alphaproteobacteria bacterium
ACATTCTTTTGATTAAGGCTGATTATAATAATTTTAATACATTTAAAGCATAATTTACCTTTCAAATATGTCTTAAAACAAAAATAAATAATAAAAAAACTACTTTTTTTATATATTCTAATAGAAAAAAGTATTTTTTTTTATATATTTAGATACAGGGTATAATTTTTGTATTACTTGCAGGCGGCATTGTACTAGATAGAAATACACATATCTCGCCATGGTGATTATGCGGGATGTCCCGTTTTGACCATCAAGGGAGGACGTTTTATGAAAGCGTTACGTTTATCAGCACTGGCGATGGCCACTGCTGTAGGTTTTGCCGGTTATGCAAGCGCAACCGAGCTGACCATTGCGATCGTGAACAACGGTCACATGATTAACATGCAAAAAGTTGCTGAAGCATACACTGCTGAAACTGGTGTTAAGTTGAACTGGGTTTCACTTGAAGAAGGTGTATTGCGTGAGCAGGTTACTTCAGACACAGCCACAGGTGGCGGTCAGTACGATGTGATTAACATCGGTATGCAGGAAGCACCAATTTGGGGCGCTGCTGGCTGGATTGAGCCACTGAACTTCGGTGCTGCTTATGACGTTGATGATATGCTGCCAGCCATCCGTAATGGCCTGTCACATAATGGCACACTTTATGCCGCACCATTTTATGGTGAATCTTCAATGGTAATGTACCGCAAGGATCTGACCGACGCTGCTGGCGTTTCTGTTAAAGACAACGATTCTTGGGACAATATCAAGAAGGCCGCTGCTGCTATCCACAACCCAGACGCTGGCGTTTATGGCGCATGTCTGCGTGGTAAGCCAGGTTGGGGTGACAACATGGCGTTCATCACCACAGTTGTGAACTCATTCGGTGGTGCTTGGTTCGACAAAGATATGCGTCCAACCATCAACTCAAAAGAATGGAAAGATGCCATCAACTTCTACGTCGATCTGTTGGGTAACTATGGCCCTCCAGGTTCAGAAGGCAACTCATTCAACGAAATTCTTGCTCTGTACAATGAAGGCAAATGTGGCATGTGGATTGACGCAACAATCGCTGCTTCATTCCTGAAAGTTGACGGTGTTGCATACGCTCAGTCACCAAACGCTGGTAACCCAGTTGGTGCAAACTGGCTTTGGGCATGGGCGATGGCTGTACCTGCTGGTTCACCAAACGCTGCTGAGTCAAAGAAGTTCATCGAATGGGCAACTTCAAAAGACTACATCAAAGCTGTTGCTAACCACCCAGAATTTGGTTGGGGTTCAGTACCAACAGGTACACGTTCATCAACCTACGCTTACCCAGAATTCCAGGCTGTTGCTGGTTTTGCCGCTGCTGAAATGGCTGCGATCGAATCTGCTGCTCCTGAAGCAACTGACCTGAAGCCATATGTTGGTGTTCAGTTCGCTGCTATTCCAGAATTCCCAGAAGTAGGTTCTGCTGTTGCTCAGGAAATGGCTGCTGCTCTTTCAGGTGCAAAGTCTGTTGATGCCGCATTGGCTGCTTCACAGGCTGCTGCTGACGCCATCATGTCAGAAGCTGGTTACTACTAGTAGCACTCAAATTTGGAAGACCCAGGCAACTGGGTCTTCTCTTTAAAAATTTTAAAAAATAAACTTTTTCAATAAACAATTACGAAAGTTTCCGGCCAAACGGAAACAAACGAATGCGGGGATGGCCAGTATTATGGGCAATCGTACACTACCAAGATTATTGCAAACCCCTGCGGTGTTGCTGTTGTTGGCTTGGATGCTTGTGCCGCTCAGCATGACGCTGTTTTTTTCATTCATCCGCTATGTGCTGAACAACCTCAGAAAGCCTGAATGGACAACCCCCAGCATTGATAATTGGCGGGGTTGGGGCAATTATGAATATGTCCTTTATAAAGCCAAAGATTTTTGGTTTGCCGTTGAAAACAGCCTGATCATCGTTGGCAGCATTATTGTCTTTACGGTTGTACTTGGCCTTGCCATTGCTGTTTTGATCAACCGTACCTTCCCTGGTCGTGGGATTGTTCGGGTGTTATTGATCTCACCGTTTTTCATTATGCCTGCGGTTAATGCTGTGTTGTGGATTAATATGATCCTTGATCCTGTCTTGGGGCTGAACGGCCTTGCCATTGGCGGAATTAATAATATGGTGGCCTCTCTGGCCAATGCGCCTTTGGTGGGGTGGTTCTTTGCGCTCTGGCCTGTGATTGAGCCTATTTCTTTCCGCGGTACCGAGACATCGGCCATCGCCGTGATCATCATGGTAACTTGGCAATGGACGCCATTTGCGGTCTTGATCTTCATGACATCAATGCAATCAGAAGACCAACAGCAAAAAGAAGCCGCTATCTTAGATGGGGCGAGCACATGGTCACAATTTTGCAATCTAACCTTACCGCATTTGGCGCGTCCGATTGCGATCGTGGTGATGATTCAAGCGATTTTCCATCTGTCGTTGTATGCTGAAATTGAAATTGTCAGCCGCGGCAATGGCAATAAAAACTTGCCTTATCTGATTGGTGAATTTGCCTCCAACAATATTGGTGCCGCCAGCGCCACAGGCATCTTGGCGGTTATTCTTGCAAATATTGTTGCCATCTTCCTGCTTAGGATTGTTGGCAAGAACTTAATGGATTGATGCACGATCATGTCAGTACTTGAGCCTAAAACATCGTTCCACCGCATTTTCCTGCCAACACTGGCATGGACAATTGCGATCATCTTTTTCTTCCCGATTTTCTGGATGGTTTTGACCAGTTTCAAAACCGATGCCGATGCGGTGAAGCCTGAATATTTATTTATTTTCCAGCCAACTTTGGAAAATTACATGAATATGACTGAAAATTATGATTATTGGCGGTTTGCTAAAAACTCAATCATCACGTCTGTTTTTGCTACTGCTTTCACCCTTTTTGTTGGCATTCCTTCGGCCTATGCCATGGCGTTTAATCCCAGTCGTCACACCAAAGATATTTTGATGTGGATGCTGTCCACCAAAATGTTGCCAGCGGCGGCGGTGCTATACCCTATGACATTTTTGACCAAGAATTTCTTGGGCGTTTTTGACACGCATTTCTTGGTGATCATCGTCTTGAGTTTGATCAACCTGCCGATTGTGATCTGGATGCTGTTTACTTATTTCAAAGAGATCCCAAAAGAAATTATCGAAGCGGGTAAAATGGATGGCGTCAACACTTGGGGTGAAATCAAAGATATTCTGCTTCCATTGGCTTGGGGCGGTGTTGCATCAACAGCTCTGCTTTGTTTTATCTTTTGCTGGAATGAGGCCTATTGGACAGTTCGATTAACCACCACTGAAGCCGCAACACTGTCAAAGCTGATCGAAGGCAACCGTGCCCCTGAAGGCCTGTTCTTTGGACGGCTATCTGCTGTATCAGCCGCAGCAGTAGGGCCAATTGTTGTGCTCGGCTGGTTTTGCCAAAAACAATTGGTCAGAGGCCTGACTTTCGGAGCGGTGAAATAATGTCACCCATGAGTCATCATCAAAATTCAAATCAATCAATCTTTGCCTTCGCAGGCAAAGGGATGGAGGGATAATTTGTCGATTATTACCCCTGAAATTGAATTTGTTGATCGCACCACCGAAAGCCTTCGCTATCTTGAACATGGTTGGCCAAGTAACCTGTGCCGTTGGCATAGCCATGAAGAATTGGAAATCCATCTGATTGTTGAAACCCATGGCAAAGCCTTTGTGGGTGATTATATCGGTGAATTCAGCCCAGGGTCTTTGTTTTTGATTGGGCCCAATCTGCCCCACAATTGGATCACCGATGATTTTCGGTCCAATAAATCCGTTGAATTGCGGGATATGCTGGTTCAGTTCAATCTTGAGAGCATCTCAGATATGAAATCAGCTTTTCCAGAATTTCGGGAATTGGATGGCTTGCTTCAACGCGCGGTGGTGGGGTTGGAATTTATCAATTTTGACAAAGATTTATCGCAACGTATGTTCGCTGAAATTAGAGAAGCTAAAGGCAGTGACCGCGTGATAAAGTTTCTATCCTTTTTACTGCTGGTCAACAGACATGCGCATCAGAAAAGTCTTTCCGTTGCCAATGTTGCCCTGCCCAATTATATGGCAAAACATTCCAATATCACGCGGGTTATTGACCACATCACTGAAAATTTTGCTGAAGATACCAGCCTTGAGACAGCAGCTGAAATGGCCAATCTCAGCACCACAGCATTTGCACGCAATTTCCAGAAATTAACAGGCAGCCGTTTTACCGAATTTGTAAACCGTGTTCGCATTGGTCAAGCCTGCTCTATGCTTCAGGCCACTGATGAGAAAGTTGCCACCATTTGCCATGAAGTTGGCTTTAGAAACTTGGCTAATTTCAACCGTCACTTTCTTAAAATTAAAAACACAACACCTTCAGCCTACCGAAGTTTTACACGGGCTGAATTGCAAACCATGCGAGTAGAAATTAATGACTGAAGACCTGTATCAGACAACCTACAACCGTCAAGACTGTAGTGTTGGAGTTGTCCATATTGGTTTTGGTGCTTTCCATCGGGCGCATCAGGCGATTTACCTTGATGACATTATGCAAGAAACTGGAGATCTTCGCTGGGGGATTGCTGCCGTCAATTTACGGCAGAGTGAGTCTGAAAGTTTCAACACAGCCGCCAAAATTAAAGACGGTTATGTCATCAAATCAATCGCGCCCGATGGTGAGAATTACTATCGTCTTGTTCGGTCGCATCTTGAATTTATTGATGCCCCAAATAATCCGCAAAATGCCTATGATTTACTGACTCGTGAAAGCGTGCATATAGCAACTGTTACTGTCACTGAAACTGGGTATTATTTGAATAACGATTGGGCGCTTGACTTTGATGCCGCGCCGATTGCCGCTGGCCTTGCCGGTGAAGATACTGAAACCATTTATGACTATTTGGCGAAAGCGTTAAAGCAGCGTTTCAATACCACCAAAGCTCCACTGTCTATTCTGTGTTGTGATAATATGCGCAACAATGGCAATGTGCTAAAAAACGCTTTATTGGCCTATCTGGCGGCGATGGGTGAGGATGAATTGATCGACTGGGTCAAAGGGTATGTATCTTTCCCCTGTTCCATGGTTGATCGCATCACCCCCCGTAGCACCCCTGCCCTTAATGATGAGATTAAGGCCATCTATCCTGATCATGCGCTGGCGCCTATTCATGCAGAAACCTTTATGCAATGGGTCATTCAAGATCATTTCGCAGGTGATCGCCCAGATTGGCAAAAAGTTGGTGTTCAAGTGGTGGCCGATGTTGAACCTTTTGAAGAAGCCAAGATACGGATTCTTAATGGCGGGCATACTGGCCTTGCCTATCTTGGAGCTTTGGCGGGGCATAAAACTTTTGATCAAGCCAAACGTGACCCTGAATTGGGAATGCATTTTGACCGTTGGGAAGAAACCGAAGTTCTGCCTGGGCTTGGTGAGCATATCCCATTTGATACCAGCGTATATCTGGCTGAAATATCAGCACGATTTGAAAACCAAGGCATCGCGGATCACTTAGAACGTATCTGCATGGATGGCTATACGAAAATGGCCATTTATGTCAAACCAACCCTTGAAGCGTGTTTACAAAAGGGCATTGTCCCTGAAGCAGGTTATGACAGTGTTGCTTCATGGATTATCTATGCGCGGAAATGCACTGAAGGTCAGTGTTAAATTCCTTATCATGCACCGTTTTGGGATGTCATGGCCCCTAAGATCAAACCAGGCCGTGAAGAAGAAATTGCATCCGATCCTCATATTTGGGGCGATCTTCCCGAACGGTTTGAAAATTTTGTGCCGGGTCTTGTGGCAGCAATTCAAAGAATGGAACAAAAATGGCAGGCTTAACTCTTAAAAATGTAGCGAAAAACTACGCTGACGTAAATGTCATCGAAAGCATCGATCTTGACATCAAAGATGGTGAGTTTGTTGTCTTTGTCGGGCCTTCTGGTTGCGGCAAGTCAACATTATTGCGGATGATCGCAGGGCTTGAAGACATCACTGGCGGCACCATAGCCATCGGTGATACTGTCGTCAACGAAGTCACCCCTGCAAAACGCGGTGTTGCCATGGTGTTCCAGACCTATGCGCTATACCCCCATATGACGGTCTATAAAAACATGGCCTTTGGTCTGAAACAGGCCAAAACCCCGAAAGATGAGATTGATAAGCGTGTCCATGCTGCAGCTGAAATCCTTGAGATTAGTGATCTGCTTGAGCGCACCCCGCGCGCGCTTTCAGGCGGCCAGCGTCAGCGTGTTGCCATTGGCCGCGCCATTGTGCGTGAGCCTTCTGTTTTCTTGTTTGATGAGCCGCTGTCGAACCTTGATGCAGCTTTGCGTGTTCAAACAAGAATTGAAATAGCGCGCCTCCATCAACGCCTTGGCACAACCATGATCTATGTGACCCATGATCAGGTGGAGGCCATGACACTCGCCGATAAAATTGTTGTTTTGCGCGGCGGTAATATTGAACAGGTTGGCTCACCAATTGAACTTTATGAAACCCCGGACAATATGTTTGTGGCGCAGTTTATCGGCAGCCCGAAGATGAATTTCTTCAAGGCCGAAGACTTGACAAAAAAAGGCCAAGCCATGCTGAAAGGTGATGTTGATCGCCTTGGCATTCGGCCAGAACATTTCACCACCACAGATGTTAAATCAGCTTTGATTGTGGCAACACCTGATCTGGTGGAGAATCTGGGTGAAAACGCGCTTGTGCATTGCATTACCGAAGGTGGCATGGAATTTATTGTTAAGACAACAGATCTTTCGAAATTCAAACAAGGCCAGAAAATTGGTCTGACCGCCGATAAAGCTCGTGTTCTTAGCTTTAACAGCACTACCCAAAAGCGGATCGGTTAATCATCAGGTCATTAGGCCTTAAAACCCTTGAAGCGGCATATCATGGGGGCGTTGCAACCAATTTTCAGCGGCGT
>CALFYS010000102.1 GCA_937952245.1 uncultured Alphaproteobacteria bacterium
CATCACGGTCACTTGCGGAAAGCGCCGCTGATGTGGCGGTGAACGTATCATCCCCGGCGGTATCTTCAAAAGATAAGCTGGAGATGCTGGACAAAACAGGCGCGTCATTAACGCCGGTGATGCTGGCGGTAAGGGTCTGGCTGGCAGAAGCGGAGCCATCGGTGACCGATAAAGTGAACTCATCAGAAGCCGCCGCCGTCAGGCCTTCAATCGCGGCATCATCAGGAACATAGCGATAGTCACCATTGCTGCTGTTCAAATAGAGCGTGCCGTAATCCCCTGAAACGGATTTATCAAAATCAGCAAGGGTGGAATCATCAACCATATCCGTCGCGCTATAGGTGAAGGATGTGTCATCACGGTCACTTGCGGAAAGCGCCGCTGATGTGGCGGTGAACGTATCATCCCCAGATGTATCGGTGATGCTGATGCCTGTTAACGCCGCCAGACTAGGCGTGTCATTAACCCCGATGATCGTATTGCTGATTGTTGCCGAAACGGTTGCGCTGCCATCGCTGGCCACCAAGGTGAAATCTTCTGTCTGTGTTGTCTTGGCTTCTTCAATCGCCGTGTCATTAGGAACATAGCGGTTGGCCCCTGATGAGCTGTTGATGTAAAGCGTCCCATACGTGCCCGCAACAGCATGGGTGTAACCATCAATAGAATCATCTGCTGTCATGCCCGATACAGAGAAACTTAACGCGTCATTATCGCGGTCACTTGATGTCACGGTCAATGACGCGGCATCAAGGCTGTCATCGCCAGAAGTATCGGTGAAACTGTTGCTGCCCGAGATGGATAACACTGGGGTATCGTTAGCACCGGTGATATTCGCGGTTAACGTCTGATTGACCGAGGCTGTACCATCACTTGCCGTCAGGGTGAAACTGTCGGTCTGATCGGTTTTAATGCCTTCAATCGCGTCATCATCAGGAACATAGGAAAACGCCCCGCTGGTCTCATTAATATAGAGCGTGCCGTAATCTCCGGCCACGGCATGGGTATAGCCATCAACACTGTCATCGGCAGAAGCCCCCGCAATGCTATAGGTCAGGCTTTGCCCACTATCCCGCTCCGTTGCGGACAAACTGTCGGTGGCCGCTGAAAAACTGTTATCGGCGGCGGTATCTTCAAAAGATAAGCTGGAGATGCTGGACAAAACAGGCGCGTCATTAACGCCGGTGATGCTGGCGGTAAGGGTCTGGCTGGCAGAAGCGGAGCCATCGGTGACCGATAAAGTGAACTCATCAGAAGCCGCCGCCGTCAGGCCTTCAATCGCGGCATCATCAGGAACATAACGATAGTCACCATTGCTGCTGTTCAAATAAAGCGTGCCGTAATCTCCATCGACAGCATGGGTAAAGCCTGATTGACTGGAATTGGTTGTTGCACCATCCGCGCTATAAGTGAGGCTAGCGCCGGTATCACGATCGCTGGCGGTCAGGCTGGCGTTAACATTGCTGAAACTATCATCAGCATCGGTATCGCTGAAACTTATGCCGGAAAGCGCGTTCAATTCAGGCGTGTCATTGACCCCTTTGACTTCCACCGTCAGGGTTTGCCGATCAAAGTCTGAGCCATCACGAACGTTTAGGGTGAACGTCTCTGTGACCGTCTCGGTTGTGCCTTCAATCGCGCTGTCATTCGGCACATAAGTATAGGCCCCTGTTTCACTGTTGAGATGGAGCGTGCCGTAATCCCCCGCCAAAGAACGATCAAAACCATCGAGAGATGATGAGGTATTGGCATCGGTCAAACTATAGGTCAATGCCGTGTCATCACGGTCGCTGGCATCAAGATTGGCGCTTGAATTGCTGAAACTGTCATCATTGGCTGTGTCTTCAATCAAAACACTGGTCAAGGCTGATAAAACAGGGGTGTCGTTAACGCCAGTGACCGCGATGGTCAGGGTTTCACGGGCGTTGTCACGGCCATCATTAACGGTGATGGTGAAGCTTTCGGAACTATCGGTTTTCAAATTTTCAATCGCTGTATCATCAGGGACGAAAGCATAAGCCCCTGTTGATTTATTGATAAAGAGTTTACCGAAAGAGCCATCTGTTGAATGGGTAAAGCCGCTGCGTGATGTATCGGCTTGCATATCATTAATGCTGAATTCAATGGTATCGCCATCGGCGTCATTGCCATCGGCGCTGGCCGAATTGGTATTAAAACTGTCATCGGCATCGGTATCTTCAAAATTGATCGCCGCTAATGTGCCAATGGTCGGGGCGGTATTAACACGTTCAGGGCTGCTTTCATTTTCAGACGTTGAAGACTGGTTTGAATTGCTTTCATCCCTTGTTGATTTCTGTTCTTCTTCTTTTTTATCGTCTTCTAATTTTTCAACCTGTTCATCAACATCTTCTTCAACCGTTTGCTGTGTGTCAGGCTCTGATGACGCTGGTTTTTCGTCTTCCTTTTTGTCATCAATCAAATCATTAGAAAGATTAGCCATCTCGTTGGTAAGGGCTGTTTTATCCTCTTCCTTTTGGTCATCAATCATGCCGAATGACCGCAAAACAATCAGATCAAACTTAGACGGTTCTTGCTTTTTTTCGGCTGTTCCTGAAGGCGCGGAAGCGGGCGTGTCTTCAATTTTTTCAGTGCCGTCAGGGGCTAAATTTTCCCCTTCATCATTCGCCGCAAGGACGATTGGCGTTTCTTCTGCCGGAGTTTCACCTGTTTGGGTTTCATCAGTTTTTGGCTCACCATTGGCATCTGTTTCCACACCTGTTGCTGGCTCACTTTCTGGTTCTTCTTCAGAAGACGCGCCGGCTTCCTCTTGCCCAGATTCTTGAGTAGATTCCTGCGTGGACTCTTCTTCTTCATCAGATGGCGTATCGTCTTGCGCTTGGTCGTCTTCGGGGCTTTCTTCGCCGCCGCTTTCCTCTTCCTCTTTTTTCGGTGCGGTTTCAATACTATCAATCACCGCATCAATTTCTTCTGGCTCAAACCGTGTTGGCGGCGAAAACTGACCGCCAGCATCCATGGCAACGCCGAACCCCGGGCGAACCAATGATGATTGGCACCCTGCCGCTGAGCTGGTGCCGCCGCCACATCCCGCCGAAATTGATGTCATATCAATCAAGCCTGAAAGCAATACAATCGTGCTTTCTTCGGGTGAGACCGTCCCGATCACTTCAGTGCCGCGAATGGAAATCACAGCATTGCCCGCGGTGACTTTCATGTTTTCAGGTTTTTTCTTGGCAATGCGCCCTGAAATAAATCGGAACACGCCTTTTTTAATATTGGCACTCACCGCCCCGGCCTGATTGCCCGGATCATAGACAAATTCATCAATCACAATGGTGCTGTCCGCGCCCATGGAAAATGTTGTTTCATCCATGAGCAAAATTTGAATACGGCCATCTTGAGGGGTGCGGATTTCATCATTGAGGAAAATCTGATCGCCTGTTGTGATGACTTCAAATTGGCCATTTTCATCGCGGCGTTCTGTCTGCCCAGCGGAGGCGGCCAGCACCCCAACAAGAACCCGTTCCTTGGCACTCACTAAGGATGGCATAGACCCAAGGGAAATGGCCAGAACAGCAACAATCAGCATATGCAGAAATTTTGAACAATCATGAATTCGCATTTAAAAACTCGCTTCCACACCAACAGAAAATTCAGCCCCATCACGCCGATAATTTGGAATGTTTGATTCCGTGTCACTCATCGAGAGATTTATATAAGGAACATGAGAGATGCCGTAAATATCAACAACATCGAGATAACGAAAATTTAACGCCAATTCATTGATCGACGTTTTTTGACGCTCCGAAGAAATAAACGTATCGGCAACATCATATCGGGTCCATTGACGGGACAAGGTGGCATTGACCGATACAATGTCATTGGCCGCGTAACCTGTGAGCTCAAGTTTTTCAAATTGAAAATCATTGACCTCATTTTCAGCGTTGTTAATGCCGCCACTAAGACCAAACCGCAAAAACCCAAAGCCTGTTGACCCTGTAATATTTGTTCGTGCGGTATATGACCTGTTTGATTTTCCTTCGTTATTGGCCACGCCCGCAAAAGGAAAATAAACATTCCTTGCCGCCGATAAAGTGGCATTGACCGATACGATATTGGCAAAGGGTTTTGTGATGCCCGCAAACAGGCCCATTGATTTGTTGAAATCTTGTTTGCCAACATCGGTATAGGATCCAAATCCACCAATATTGAGCCGGTATTCATCAGCCCGCAATAAGGAGAAATTTACAGATAAGCTTTCGACATCTGAACGTGCGGGGTCATGGGTATCGCGGCCAGAAAAACTGATGCCCGCGCTTAACTGTGTCGGGGTTTGATAATCTAACTCTTCGGATACTGATAAATAGGTGCGATAACCGTAAAACTGGTCTGATTTATCTTTCGTGGTGTTTTCCAGCGGTAAATTCAGCAATAGGATTTCATCATCCTTTGATCGGCCAAAGGCATTTTCGGTTTGACCGGCATAGACGGAATACCCACCACTGATGACGGTGGTATCCAGTCCTTCTTCAATTTGTTCCGCTAAGCCTAGGGCACGTTGCCGCGTTTGTTCTGGCGTATCTTCATCTTGGATCAGATCATCCAGAATTCTCTTGGCGCTAATAAATTTGCCCAGTTGGATTTGAATATCCGCCAGCAATACACGGGCAATGGTGGATTCGGGATCAATAAACAAAACCCTTTCAAGGGTGGCTTCCGCGCCTTCGAGATTGCCTTCAGCAATTTGCGCCTGCATGACTTTGAAATTCAATTCAAGGTCAGCCGGATTCTGAAACAATTGCACCATCAATTGTCCCAATGATAATTTTTGTTCTTCTGTCTGTTGTTGAGCAGTTGTTACCGTCTGCGCGAAAGAAAAAAATGGCGTTAAGATTGCAGGAATCATCCCCGCACAAACAACCATGGCAAAGCCCATTTTTTTTCTTTTGAAACTGTGCATCTAGGGGAAATAAAAAAAATAATTCAAACAACAAAATGATGTTTCTTATACTTGATTTATAAGGTTTTGACAAAATTTTCCCGTGGCGATTTGCGACCGCATGGATAAATAAATCTCAAATCATGGATAGGATTACCCAAAGGGGTAATCCTTTTAAGTTAACCCAAGATGCGTTTGACCGCCGCCGCTACACCATCAACAATCTGATCGACTTCAGGCTTTGACAAACAGAACGGCGGAGCAAAACCCAAAATATCACCCTGCGGCATGGCGCGGGCGATAATCTTACTGTCTTCCACAAGAGCGGCTGAAATTTGAGGGCCGATTTTTTCAGACGTCTCAAAGAAGCCGCGACTGTCTTTGTCTTTGACAAATTCAACCGCGCATAACAGACCTTCGCCGCGGACATCCCCAACATGAGGGTGATCTTGCAACGCGTCTTTCATGGCTTTGTTTAAGTAAGCCCCAACCTCACCTGCGTTTTGCATCAGGTTCAATTCATCCAACAGTTTCAAATTGGCAACACCCGCGGCCGCGCCAATCGGATGGGCAGAATATGTCCAGCCATGGCCAATAGGGCCATTTTCATCGGTTCCCTGTTCCAATACAGCCCACATCTTTTCTGAAACAATGGAACCTGAAAGTGGCGCATAAGCCGAGGTCAACCCTTTGGCAATAGTAATCAAATCTGGCTTTAAGCCATAATATTCCGACCCAAACATCGTGCCCATACGGCCAAAGCCAGTCACCACTTCATCGGCGATTAAAAGAATATCATGACGTTCCAACACCGCCTGAATAGCATCCCAATAACCACGTGGCGGCGGCACAATACCGCCTGTCCCCAAAGCTGGTTCACCAATAAAGGCCGCGATTGTATCCGCCCCTTCCCGTTCGATTAAAGCTTCCAATTCAGCAACACAATGCTGGACAAACTCTTCTTCGGTTTGGTTAAGATGTTCACGGCGGAAATAATAGGGCGCTTCGGTATGCAGAACATTCGCCAGCGGCAAATCAAATTTATGATGGAACAATGACAATCCAGTGAGCGAGCCTGTCATCAGGCCAGAGCCATGATAACCCCGCCAACGCGAAATAATCTTCTTCTTTTCTGGCCGCCCCAAAATATTATTGTAATACCAAACCAGCTTGATGTTGGTTTCATTGGCATCTGAACCGGAAAGACCAAAATAAACTTTGCTCATATGGTCTGGCGCGCGATCCAGAATCATTTTCGACAAGGTGATGGACGCTTCCGTGCCATGCCCCACATAAGCATGATAATAAGCCAGTTCTTTGGCTTGCTTGGCGATGGCATCCGCAATGTCCTGGCGGCCATACCCAACATTGACACAATAAAGCCCGGCGAAAGCATCAAGCAGTTTATGCCCCTCTCTGTCTTCGATAAAACAACCTGTCCCACCGGTGATCACACGGCTGGGTGTATCCCCCCTGGCGTGTTGCGCCAGATGTGTTGATGGATGGAAAAAATGATCACGATCCCATTGATCAAGTTGGTCGTTTTTCAGCATAGCTCAAATCCAGTTTTGGGTTAATAATCGCCGCAGGTTAAAGGCTTTAGGCGGCGGTGTTAAGAGTGTTTTTCAATATTCTGACGTGGCAAATGTTAATGATGCCCAGCGGGTTTGCCAAACCGCCCCCGAAGGATGCACGGTTTGATCAATCGCATCAAGGCTGACCGCGTCAATCAAATACGCCATCCCTGCCTCGGTGGTGATCCGAAGCTGGCCATCCGCCCCTGTTTTGTGATGGCTCTCCATCGCCTCCTCCGCCCCGCCTTCAAGCGGCTTTGCCATCACCGTGACATAAGCCCCAGCCCACGGTTGGTCATCCCGTTCGAATTGCAAGACCATCGCACCCGCGCCGGCACAAGGCTTGGTCAGGGCAATGATCTCCACCGCCATCCCAAGACGGCGATCACCCCCTTGGCATGACCCAACGGTGAAAATACTTTTTGCGTATCGGCGATAAATCTCATTGAAATAAACATCGGGCAGTTGCCGTTCCAAATGCTGTTGGGCGGCATCGGGATAGCCTTTTTTCGCGGCGAAGGATTTAAACTTTTCCAGCGTTTTGTAGATGATCAATTTGTCTTTTGTTTCATGACGGATCAGATGAATACCGCTTTCATTGGGGGTGATTTTCCCCGGGGGCATATCCCCCAAACGGCCTTTGATAGGGGTGATGTCATGGGGGCTGATATGGTCAAATTGCTGAATATCTTGCGGAAGATAAAATTCAGACAGCCCTTTAAACCTCTCCCCCACTTTAAGGAATATAGAGAGGTCTTGCCCTGATTTAGCGTGCCATTGTTGCGGCATAATCCAAAACTCATGGGCTTTGACGGGAAGGGGCAGGGCGATGCCGAACATCAGGCTGAGGCATATGATCTTTAAAATTGTGGGCAAGGGTTTGAACCATGTTTTGTTAATCAATACGACTATAGTGAATATTATAGAAAACTGTTATGATGTTTTGAATTTTAATCATGAAGTCTCCACCCAATGCCCTACCGTTTATCCCACTGGCAGATTTTTCTTACCGCCAGCCTTTTAAGTTTTTTTGTTTATTTCAATGCCGTCACGCCTTCCCGCGCCCATGATATTCAGCCCATTATCGCTGACCTTTCGATGACGGATAATCAGGTTCAATTGGATCTGTCCTTGAATATTGAAATCGCTTTGTCTGACATTGATGCCAGTCTTGTGACGGATACAAATGACAGTAAAAACGCCGATGCCTATGATGCGCTCCGGCAATTAAACGCCGCTGAATTGAAAGATGAAATCCGCCGTAACGCCAAAAGCTTTCTTGATAAACTGCAGGTGATGGTGGGCGGCAATCGGCTGGCGCTTAATATTGCGGGCATTACGGTTGAAGACGGTATTGATCTTTCCTTGCCGCGGCGCACCAACATCACCTTAACGGCGGCGCTGCCTTCCAATGATGCCCCGGTTGTGGTGGGGCTGGATCAGACCTTGGGGGATTTTGCCATCCGCCAGCAAGACCCGTCGATTGATCCTGATGACCTTTACACCGATTATATCAGCGCCGGGCAAACCAGCCTTCCGATCCCTCGTGGGGGCGTGATGGATCGGTCGTGGCAAGAGATCACGTCACAATATATCGTCTCGGGCATTGCCCATATCATCCCGAAAGGGCTTGATCACATCATCTTTATCGCGGGGCTGTTTTTCTTCTCACCGAAATGGCGGCCTTTGTTGATGCAGGTCACGGTCTTTACCTTGGCGCATAGTTTCACCTTAGCGTTGGCGACATACGGCTTTGTCAGCATTCCGGCGTCTGTCGTTGAACCCCTGATCGCCCTGTCGATTGTTTGGATTGGGATTGAAAACGTCATCCGCCCCAAGATTGGGGTCAGCAGGCTTGGGGTGATCTTCACCTTTGGCCTGTTGCATGGATTGGGCTTTGCCTTTGTTTTGGGCGAGGTTGGCTTGGCGGGGTCAGCCTTTATGATCAGCCTTGTTGCGTTCAACATCGGGGTTGAGCTGGGGCAATTGTTGGTCTTGGCGCCTTTGTTGGTGATGGCGGCACTTATCGGCAGCCATGCGAAATATCACCAGCGGGTGGAAGTCCCCGCCTCCAGCATGATCGCTGTGATCGGTCTTTATTGGTTTATTGAACGTGTTTTCTTGGGTTGATGAGGGTTGTTGCCCTTGAAGGAACGACCCTTGGGAAATGGAGCGGGTAACGAGAGGTTCGAAGCCTGTACACAGCACCATTCAAAGACTGTTTCCAATAATATCAATATCTTAGCATGATGAGTACATTGGTCAACTATCAAAACCTTACCTGCAACCTTGCCTGA
>CALFYS010000103.1 GCA_937952245.1 uncultured Alphaproteobacteria bacterium
AACGCGCCGCCGCCCCGGGCGCGCGTTTCACTTTCTGTGGCTTGGCAGACCCGCCTCCACCGCCGCCACCGCCGCCACCACCGCCACCACCACCGCCGCCAGCGGAAGTTGCTTTTTTGGCTTCAACAACGGTCTTGACCTTTTCATGGGCGCGTAATTTTTCAAATAACGTCAGCGGGATTAATTGAAATTCAATATTAAAATTCGATAGGCTTTTAAACTGCCCCGCCATGGACGCGGTGGTCGGGTCAACAATGGCGATTTTCAAAAACCGGCCTTCCACCGCAAAGGGCAGGGCTTTGTTTTTATCAATTTCTTCTTTCGGGATTTGCCCCAAAGCACGGCCATCAATATTGTCGATGTCAATCGTCAACCGCCGAATGGCATAGGCGCGTGACAGAACAGTCTGGACAAGGTCTTCTTCAACCCCGCCTTCACGAATAAGCAATTCCAGCAAAGCCCCGGGCTTGGCGTTGCCTTCGCTTTCCTTGGCTTTATTGAGCATTGCTTCATCAACACGGTTTGCGGTTTGCAACACGCGGATGACTTTATCAGCAACATCATCATTATAAGCGGCCATGGGATCCTCTTAGTCTTCACCAATCAATTGGTCAGCGATTGTGGGGGGACGTTCTTCTTCAACAGGTTCTTCGCCGCCTTCAGCCACGGGGATGGTCGGGATATTGACGGGCTGGCGTTCTTTTTCTTCGAATTTATCTTCAGGAATGTAATTCAAGGGCAACATGGCGATTGTGCCGATTTCATCAACAACGATGACGCCATTGGGGGTGACTTTCGTGGCGATGGTCGCGCCAACCCCAATGTTTTCGCCTTCTTTAACCCTCAAGATTTGTTGGGAGGCGGCAGGCAGATCAAACACAGATGTATCTTCAATAACCGTATCAACGGCATTGGCCGAAAACCGGATAATGGCCGATGATGCAAAACTGTCAGCGTCTTCCAGCCCGGGGTATTCTTGGACAACATAGCAATCGCCCACCAAACCATAACTGATGCTGATCAGCATATCGCAATAGCGTTCGGCATGAACAATCCGTTCAAACGGCCCAATATCAAGGTCGATCCGTTCATCTTTCAGCCCTTGCCGGATGATGAACGACGCATCCAAATATTGACCATAGGATGATTTCAGATTGATGGCTTGCTGGCGGGCTTCATCAATATTCTCATGGTTGCCAATACGAAGATAATTCATCAGCGGCTTTGACCCTGTGGTCAGGGTGGTGCCGGTATCAACATAAATCTGGTTTTTATCTTTACGCTTGGCGATGGCCAGCCCCATGACGCGATAACGATTGGCGATAATCGCGGCTTTACTGGCACGTCCCAGCAAGTCTTGGCCTGTTTCTTCTTCTTCCTGAATGCCAAGGCCTGTATCGTCAAAGATAATCCCGCCCGTGGCATCTTCGGCGGCGCGTTTTAAATCACGGGAAAAGGGATCATCAATATCCAGCACTTCTGGCGGCGCTGTGTTTTCAAGGCCATCAGCAAGCCCCGGTTTGGCCGTTGTAATGACCAAGGCCAACCCCAAGGCCAATACCATGAATGAAAACAAATAGGGACGATTACATAACATCATTTGTTTTTAATATATTAATGAAGCCTAATAAAGAAAAATTCCATAAAACCTATGGGTTAGCCCTTTAAAACAATCGCCTGAAATGACCGATCTAGCTGGATCGTCCCGGGCGTGACATTTTAATCGTAATATCCACCGTCGGCACACCAGCCGGGGCGACAATCGTCTCTTCAATGACATTAATTTCGCCAATCCGGCGGATGAATTTATTACGAAGCTGCAGCCACAAAAGGAAATTGGTCGTGGCTTTAAAAGACACTGTAATATTCTCAACTTTGGGCAAATCATTGGCTTCGGCGTTGATGGTTTGCTCCGAGACTTCAACCCTTGGGTCTTCATCAAGTTCATTGATGAAGGCGCTGAAATCATTGCGAATTTCATCGGTGGAGGCGAAAGCTTCCAAGGCTTGATTAACCCGCTCGTTATTGGCTTTACGCTGATTCAACAGCCCCGATAGTTTTGGGGTGTCGCGTTCAATCTGTTTGCGGAAGGTTTCTGATTGTTTGCCCGCGTCCTGATTGATCTTCGTCTGGGGGATCAAAACGCTGACATTGGTAAAAATCGTGCCGCCGTTAAACCCAATCAGCAGTAAAAACATGAAAATAACGGTCAGGATTTGACTGCCATTATATTCGCGCAAAAATCGCCGGCGGGAAAAGCGCAATTGCTGCAGTTTTTTCTTATAGCTTACGGTGGTGCGTTCACCGCTTGCGCCAGTGGCGGAATTGACTTTCCGACGGGCAGACCCGTCGCTTGAACCAGAGGTAATGCCAGGTGAAATCGCGTTGCCGGAAACAGCCCCACGATTGATATTGACCAAGGAAAACGGATTGGCCAAGGCTTCAGCGGAGGCGTGTTCAGGCTTAGTTTCCCCTTGCAGGCTGGGGGATTTGCTCTTGCCATCATCGGCTTGATCCATGGCGATAGATTGGCCAAGGGCGGAGGGATCATCTTTCGGGGCGGTAATGCCTTTTTGCGGGGTTTGCGCCAATTTCTGCTTGAGGTTTTCCACCAATGTTTTGGCATCGGTTGACGCGCCGTCGGTTTGATGGCGGTGGGGGAATAGCTTGACGCTCAAACTGTTGAGCAGGTTGCGCATACCATCGCTAATCGGTTTGTCGGGTTGAACCGCGTCGGCAAGACTGGCCACACGCATGATCCCTTGATCTTTGATCTGGCGGTTAAGATTACCCAAAATCTCTTGCGCTTCGGGGCGTAAAGTTTCCGCCGAAAGCGATGGTGAAAATTCGGCATGGGCCGATGAAGCCAAAGGCGCCGACTGATTGCCTTGATCCGCTACCGGCGCGGCATCAGCCTTATTGTTCTTTGGTTTTTTGGAAAAGAAACGCATCAATCTGTAATCCCCAAATCACCATTGAGGACAAATGGCGTTAAGCCATCATCAGGTTCAGCATCATCAACTGATTGGACGGATATATTCTTCACCAACCCGCTTAAATCCAGTTCATTCTGGAAAAAATACAGCGCACGGTCACTATCGGCGTAACCGTTGATCTGAATTTTTGATGATTCTGTGACATTGATTGATGATAATTCCGCGCCTTCGGGCATCAAATCCGGCAAGGTTTCCAAAAGATATGTTTTGCCTGATGGATTCCGTACCGATTTCATCAATTGAATATTGCGGTTGGCGTCTTTTAAACTTTGTGTTGCCCCTTCGAGCCGTTTTTTGATGGTTTCGGCTTCATTTCGAAGGTTTGCAAAATCACGGCTGATCCGCTGGCTTTCAAAAAATTGCGGCAGGACAATGCCAATCGACCATACGCCCAAAAGCAATACCGATGCGGCGAACATTCTTAGAAATGTTGTTGATATGACCCCCAATTGCCGGTTGCGGCGTAAGGGTTTGTGTTGCGGCAACATATTGACCGACATGATGGATCGTTTGCGATCATCATAAGTACCGAGGTTTTGCAGCCCCACCCCAACCGCGCCGGATAAAACAGACGGGTTTTCATAGGTTTCAGCATAAGCCAAGACAGGTTTGGTGAAACTTGCGGTGGCTAAAGGGTTCCACAATGTAATCGGCGCCATATCCAGATGTTTATCCAAGATCGGGACGATGTTTTTGCAGCGAGAGTATTCCGAGATGAGATAAACAAGGGTAAACGGCTGGTAATCTTGTTCTTCCTGCAGGTAGAGCAACGCTTGTTTGATGACATTGGCGACACGGCCAGCCACTTCATCCCAAAACTCACCATCCAATTCACCGGCTTCTTCAGCTTGTTCCAGCAACACAAGGTCAAATTCGCTAATTTCAAGCTTAATGCTATGCACTTTTTCTTTTTCAAAGGCGATGCATTGGCAGGTGTCATTGCTGATCTGCACGATCACCTGATTTTGACGTTGTTCATCAAGGGGCAGGGTGGTGTAGCGTAGATTCACCAAAGACAGGGCTTCAGGTTCAATAAACACAGGGTTTAAATGCGACGCCAAGACCAAATCCATCCACGGCTGAATTTGGTTTTCTTCAGCAAAACACAGTAAAACCCTTGTCAAATCATCATTTTCAGAATTGACCAGAACTTGATATTGGATAAAGGGATTTTCCAATTTCCCCACATCAGGTTCATTTTCGACCCAAAATTCAATTTCACGGGCTTCTTTGGTCAGCTCTTTGGTGCTCATATACGGCAGATTGACAATCCGCATTTGAATAATTTGCCCCGGCACACATATCGCGGCATCAACCGCCGTCAAATTGGCGTCCGATTTGGCAGAGCGCACGGCATCAGCGATCATATCTTGACTGCGCTGGATGTTTTTAAAATCGACAATGCGGGGCAGGCCAACACTATGCAGGGTAATCACGTCAATACGGTTGCCAGCAAAGCGCAATTCCACCAAAGACACCGCCCTTGGATGGATCTTTATGGCCACCAGCATATCGGGTTTGCCACCGATAGGCTTGAGTAATTTTGCAAATTGCGCCAGAGTATTTGCCATATCACTGTTGCCTTAGACGCAAAGATACGAAACAATGAATCATATTCTGTGTTTTTAGAGTATGATCCTGCCGCAACCATGACGATTTGACCAAGAATTGAAGATGCTCAACAGCCTGATCCAAATATTTTTGAGCCCCTATGATATGCTCAGCCAACACATTACGAATTTGTTCGATTGGTTGATCAGCAGAGGCGTGGATAAAAACACATTGATCATGATCTTCGCCGCCTTCGGCATTTCTGTCTTGATGTTGGTGCTGGGGTTGCTGTTGGCGCTGGTGAAATATCTGCGCAAGAAAAAGGCAGACAAGCCGGCCAAACCTAAGAAGCCCAAAGCCCCTAAAAACAGCAAGAAAACGGATGAAAGCACTTCTTTTAAAGGCCCTGATCCTCGCTTTGCGATTTTCAAAAAGCGAGAGAAGAAAAAAGCCAGAACAGAACAAGCGCCCCAACTTGCTGCGGATCAAAATGTCCAAGCCTTGACCGACATTGAACGTGATATGCTGGCGCTTAAAGAGCTGTTTGATGCAGGTCATATTGACGCCAGCGTTTATGTGGAAGAAACGCGCAAACTTTATGACAAGGCTCAGCAATATATCTAGAACAACACGTTTGTTTTTGTTCCCTTGATAAAGCATCACTCTGCCTCATTGCTTTGAGTGGGGCGCGTGCCCAAGGTGCGGGTTAAGGCGGAGTTTGGTGATTTCTTGCCAATCTCAGGTTCAATCACCGTTGGCGCCATCAGAATAATCATTTCTTCGACTTTATTGCCGACATTATCCTCACCACCTAACAAGAACGCGGTGGGCAGACCCGTTGTGGTGGTGCCTGGCAAGCCGGTAGCTTCGGCTGAATCCGATTGCTTAAACAGGCCGGCCAGCACAATGACATCGCCCGGGGCGGCTACGAAATTGGTTTTGATCTCATCTTCGATTTTACCGGTATTGGCATCAACATTGGCCAAGGTTGTTTCAAAAGACTGGTCTTTCAAAGTGAACTCAAGGCTGACGTTGTTGTTATTCGGGTTAATGGCGACATTACCAACATCCAAACGGAAGGAGACGGTCTCTGTTTCAGTGGAGCTGGATGGCACGCTGACGCTGTTGTTATTGCTGTCCAGAACCGTTTGCTGGGTGACACGCGTCACCGGTTTGGTGTTCTTGCGGGTCACGTAAGCCGAACTGCCTTCTTCCACCAAAATTGTCGGGCTTGAGATGGTCCGCCCCAAATCATTGGTTTCAATGAAATCAACCAAGGCTTGAATCTGCAAATTCGGTGAAATCAAGCCAGAGACAAAACCGCCGGGGTTTGTTGAGGTGATGTTATTGCTAAGGGCGGTCAAATCACGGCGCAGGAAGAACCCATCGGTATCTTCCAAATTGCCCGCCAAAGCATCGGTCTGGAAAGAAAGATCAAGCCTTCTGCTGAAATCCTTGACGACATTGATCATAAAGACTTCGACCAAGACCTGACGTTGCGGGCGATCAAATTCTTCCACAAGGCGAACAAACAGCTCAATATCACTGATCAGCCCTGTGACCACAAATCCGGAATTATCAGACGCCGCCACAAAATTGGGGGATTCAGCGGCGGGGTCATCGCCGCAACCCGCGGGTCTTTTGTCTTCGTCATCATCTTCCGCTGCGGCAACAGGCTTTGGCGCATCAGGGATTAAATCACTGGCGCTGACATCGACACTCCCAAGGCTGCTGCCTTGATTGGCACCACCTTCTTCGGCCTTAACACCTTCAGCTTCACCACCTTCATTTGTAGTTTTATCTTGGTCGGAGGCTTATTCTTGAACGGAATTATATTGATCGCCGTCAGCAGGTTCCTCTTGCCCGCCTTCGCCTTCATCTTCGGTGACGGAAAACGCGTTGGCATTGGCCGAAAAATAACCATCCAAAATATTTTGAATTCGCGTCACCGCGTTCTCACCGCCATAAACAGCAATTTTTTCGGTGAACACTTCTCGGCCTTCATAAACACAAGGATCGGAAACCGCTAAATTGGCAATGCCCGGCACGGCACGGATCGACCCGCGTTTTTTCGGCTTTCGTTTCGGTTGTTTTTTCGTGACCACCACCGGTTCCACCAAACGATCGGCAAGGGCGCGGGCGGTTTCAGTGTCATATTTTTCCAAGGTTTCAGCAAGGTTAAGGCGCGTGAGCGTCAATTCATTCAAGGTAGTTGAAATCACTTCACTGCCGGGGCTTCGATCAAGGAGATCAATTTCCTCGATGAAGGTTTCGGCATCGCCAGAGAGCAGGGATTGCACAAGGCTGATCATGCTCATCAATCGTTCCTTATCGCGCTGCAAGGCCTCTAACGCGCGCTTTTCGGCCAATGGTTTGGAGAACAGGTCATCATTCTGCGGAATAGAAGTGATCAGCCGATCGACATCGCTGGCCGAATAACTTGCGGCTTGTTCGGTTTCGTAATCGTAAATAATGGCACGGGCGACGGCGATCAATTCATTCAGCAGGTCACGTTGCTGTTTTAATTTTGCCGTCTCGCGGGTCTCATACAAATTGGTGTTATAGCCTTCAACCGCTTGCCGCACCCGGGCAAGGCGGGTCTGGAATTCCGTGTCGGTATAAAATTGCGCCACTTCCAAATCTTGGTCATAAAGAATGGAAATTTCATATTGGTTCAGCAAAGCATCAATAATCGATAGGACACCGGCCTCAACATTAAGGGTGACCCGCTGTTCGCTATCCTCGACTTCATTTGAAAGCAAGACCTGAAGGCCAGCGGTGGCGCTGACAAACCGGATGGCATCGGCAAGGCTGAGATCATTGAAACTGATTTGCACCACTGGGCTTTCAACATAACCGCGCAAAGCGCCAATTTTACTGGAAACCGCGCCGTTATCAGCACTGCCCATCAGCGCCAATTCAGGGGGGATTGCAAAATAACCGTCACGATCACGGGTCAGATCCCGTCCAAAAACACGGTCAGGCGGGATCGTGCCAACCCCAGGGATTTTATTGTCTTCATAAATCTTAATCTGGTCTTCAACCGCGTTCAATTGAGTGAAAAGCGTGGTCTCCAGCGTTTGTCCGGCGGTGGCAAAATTTTCATCAAGGGTGCGGAGTTTGCCAAATAAATCTTGTTCCAAGCGCAACCCTTCACGAATGATAATATCCGCCCGCTTGTCATTTCTGATGGAAATGATCCGTTGCCGTTCTTCTTCGGGCACAGGTTCATATACAGGTTGGAGCGGAACCTCTTCTTCCAGATTTTCCTTCATGGTCTGGAACGGGTCTTCTTCTGGCGTGAAACTGACGGCGGTGGCGGTCAAGCTTGAGGGCAGGGTCACCTCATCTTCAGGGGCTTGGCCGGAATAAAGCGCGGAAAGCCGTTCCAGCGTGTCAATGAAATCAGGGTTGATCAAACTGTCTTCATGGTAGCGCAGCTGCAGCAATTGGCGGCGCGGGGTGTATTCGGGCAATTGGGCGGCGGATTCATTATCGGTGCTGAGCGGCGCCAGCACGCGGTTTTCCACCAAAGATTTGGTTTTTTCAATATCAACATCCTGATCCAACCGTGGCGGGGACCCGCAGGAGGCTAAAATTGATATTGCAGCAACAGAAAACCCAGCAGTAATTATTTTATTAATTAATGCTTTATTATTTATTTCTAATTTATTGGGCCAAAAAAAACCCATCATTTTGTATGTTCTCCATCATGGGTCTCATCATGATCACCATCGTGGAATTGTTTGTTTTGCTGCGCGAAATGAGCGTTAAGTTCTGAGCTAATGGCGTTGCGGATCACGGCTTCAACCTCATTATGGATGTAATCCCGCACGACATGGCGAACAAGATTGGTGAAGGCTTGCCCGAAATCATATTCAACCGATGAAATGTTGGTATTGTCCTCTTGGGGAGGTTTCAGCCTTGAGACATCATCCATTTGTGACATGACTTGGTCAAATGGAGGAGGGGATTGAGGCGAAGGGGGTGTTTCTTCTGCTTCAAGTGAGCCATGATTGCCTTGATGTTGGTCGCCGGTTTGCGCGGCGGCATCATTCACCAGCACCGCCAAAGCATTAATATCATCCCCAATGTCTTCATGTGCATGATCATCAATCGGAGCCGGGTCATTGGCGGCTTGTTCAACGGTCAACGCGTCCTGCATCAGCATATTGATTCGCTGATAGGTTGAAACCGCCTGTTGGTTAGCGCTGTTCTGTGATTGCATCGACG
>CALFYS010000104.1 GCA_937952245.1 uncultured Alphaproteobacteria bacterium
GGCCATAGGCCATCGCGCGGCCATCATTAACTTGGGCATCTTCAACTTGGGCATCATTATCTTGGCACGCTTGCAGCTGCCAAAAATATTGCCCTTCCGCCCCAAGGTGGTGGTTTTTCAGAAAATTGAAACCATGTTCTGCCCAGGCGCGATGGGTCTCCTCGCCTGTTTGGAAATAAGCATTGGCGTAATTGAAAACAAATCGGGTGGAGCTGACCAAATGACGGGTATCCGCGTCATAGATCGTGCCATCATCAAGAAAATGATGAAAAAACCCGCCCTTTTCGTCAAAGGCGTGGGGGGCATAAAAATCAAGAATTGAGCTGATATGCATTTTTAAAAAATCAGCGGATTCAAAATCAATTAGCGCATCATGTTTTCTCATCACTTGCAAGAAAGCCCATCTTGATCAAAGAAATGAATACGCTTTCTTTCCAATTTAAGCTGCACTTTATCGCCAACTTTATAGGTGACTTTATCATCAACCCGAACCGTCATCACGCCAAGATTCTGGCATTGGACATAGATAAAACAGTCCGACCCCAGATATTCATAAAGCACCACTTCACCCGAAACATCACCTGATTTTGCCGTGACGGTGATATGTTCCGGACGAATACCGCATTGGATCGGCTGTTGGCCTGATTTCAATGAACATGGCAACACCCCATGCCCTTCAAGAGCAAAGCCTTGATCGGTCATGCGGCCGTCCAGCACATTCATTTTTGGACTGCCGATAAATTGCGCCACAAAAAGTGTTTTCGGGCTTTCATAAAGCTCCCTTGGCGTGCCGACCTGTTCAACCACGCCATCGCGCATCACCACAATTTTATCCGCCAGCGTCATGGCTTCGACCTGATCATGGGTGACATAAATCATCGTGGCTTTCAGCTGTTCGTGCAATTTGGCGATTTCAAACCGCATCTGCACGCGCAAGGCGGCATCAAGATTGGAAAGCGGTTCATCAAACAAAAAGCCTTTTGGCTCGCGCACAATCGCCCGGCCAATAGCCACACGCTGACGCTGGCCGCCGGATAATTCTTTCGGGCGCCGTTTGAGGTAAGCATCAAGCTCAAGGATCGACGACGCGTGCTTTACTTTTTCAGCGATCACATCAGCCGCCACCCCAGCGGTTTTCAGGCCAAATCCAACATTTTCTTCGACATTCATATGCGGATAAAGCGCGTAGGATTGAAACACCATAGACAGCGCCCGTTCTGATGGCACTTTATCGGTGACGCGATCACCATCCAGATAAATTTCACCGTAACTGGTTTCTTCAAGCCCTGCGATCATCCTCAATAGCGTTGATTTCCCGCACCCTGATGGCCCCACAAAAACAACCATCTCACCATCTTTAATGTCGAGATCAATGCCTTTGATGACCTGAACATCACCAAACCATTTTTCAATTTTTTCAAGTTTAATAGCGCCCATCATGGGTCTCCTTATGCGGGTGCGATTTGTTGCGATGGGCTTGCCCAAGCAAGCCATAATGCCGCTGTCCAAGAAAAGTCACGACCAATACATCCCGCGCCACTGACCGGATCAAAACATTCATAAAATCCGGAAAGTTCAATCACTTTGCGCAAATCCAGACGCATTTTTTCAGCCATCTCCAGCTCACCACATTCTTTTAAACCCATGGCGATCATATAATTGACCTGACACCAGAGCGGCCCACACCAATACCGCTGGCTGTCAAATAACGTGGCATCAGGGTCCCAACTGGATTGACCAAACTGCGTTTTCGCCGCGATACGTTGAATATGCGCTAAGGTATTGGCGCGCTGTTCAGGGGAACCCGCGTCCGCGTAAAAACAAAGCGCGCTGGCATTAGAAAACCCTTGGGCAAACTCTCCTGTCCGAACATCACGGGCACAGAAGGCGTTAAATTCTGGATTCCAAAAATAATCAGCATGGGTCTCAGCATGGCTTATCCAAGTGCTGATTTCGTCAATATGATCATCAAAGCCCAGTTGCTTGGCCAGCCAAAGCAGATCACGATCCGCCCGCAAGAGGATAAAGAAAATCCCCGGGTCAGCCATTAAGAACGGCCCTTGATTGGTCAGCTGTTTTTGATCCCATCCATGGTCACGGCCAAATTTTACGATGGTGATATATTTATCATATTCTTCCTGTGTGGGGCGTTGAGCCGGATCCGCGTGTTTAATATCTTTACGCTGATAGGCTTCTAATTCAGGGTCAATTTTCATATTCCCCAAGCCTATTTTCCAATCAGGACAATTATCGCGTCCAGTCTCCCATGGATGGACGGTGCAAACCACTTGAGCCGCGTCCGGTGTCCGGTAATGATGCCACCATTGATGCCATTTCAACATCGGCGCAAATAACGCTTTGGCATGGGGGATGGCGGCATCGCCTTGTTCTTTCAACATCTGCGCAACAACGCTGGCCAACACGGGCGGTTGTGAAATGCCGGTGCCATCTATTTGACCATTGTTGGTTTGCCAGATTTTAGGCCCGGGGAAATAATCATCATCATCATGACGGAACACAATTGACGGGATCATCCCATCATGGGCTTGACCTTCGACCAGTGTTTTCAATTCCTGCCACGCGCGATCTTTATTGATGGTGGCGTGCCCCAAAGCGATAAAGGCTGAATCCCAATTCCATTGAAACGGATAAAGCCGTTCGGTTGGGATGGTGTATCCCCCTTTATCATTTTTTTGCAAAATGGCTCTGGCTTTTTGATCAAGTTCTAACATTAACACTACCCTTTAACACTTCCTGCTGTCAGCCCTGACACAAGATATTTTTCAAACCATAGGAATATGACCAGAACAGGTACGGTCGCCACCACCGACCCGGCCATCAAATGCTGGCGCGGCACTTCAGATGAGTTCAACGACACCACGCCGCGCGATAAGGTAAAGATCTGGAAATCATCCAAGAACATAAACGCGAATAAAAATTCATTCCACGCGATCATGAAGACATAAAGCGATACAGACGCCAAGGCGGGCAACGCCAAAGGCATGGTGATTTTGGTGATCACCTGCCAGCGCGACAGTCCATCCATCAGGCCTGCTTCTTCCAATTCTGGCGGCAGGCCCCTGAAATATCCTTGCAACATATAAAGCGCCACAGGAATGGTGGTGGCGGGATAAACCACCATCAACCCCAGCAATGAATCGCGCAATCCTAATTGGGAGAAAATGGCGTATAGCGGGATCACCAAAACAATCGCCGGCACCATATAAATCAACAGGATTGACCGCGATAAAAACAACTGCCCCGGGAACCGAAGCCGCGCCACGGCATAAGCCCCAGGGATGGCAAATAATAAGGTTAAGACCACCGTCACCACAGAAACAATGGCTGAATTCAAAAGGAACGTGCCGAAATGATAATCGTTGAACAGTTCAATATAAGACCGGAATAGTGAGGCCATGCCTTGGGTCAGGTCGATTGAAAAATCGAGAGGGTTCTGCAACAGCGATTGCTGATTTTTCAAGCTGGTCATGACCATAATATAAAACGGGAGTGCCACAAAAATTGAAAACAGCAACAACCCCATGCCTTTAAACAAGCGGATCAATAGCATTTCGACACGGTAGCGTTTTGCCCGCCCCGCTTCATACCCATCAAGGCATAAAGCCAATGACCCCACGACCAATCCCGACCATATCAAGAGCGCGATAATCTGGCTGAAGATTTGCTGAGTGATCGAGGTTGAAAACGGCTCAAGCCCTGATGTGACGAGCAAAAGAATAACACCCCCCACGGCAACAAGACCAAGGCTGATCTTATTGCGCTGAGCCGGCGTGATCATCACAACCGCCAGCCCTGTCACCAAGCCTGCTAACGCCGCCAACCCAATGCTAGGCACCACAATAAGTCCGGTGATCAACATCAACAACAGCCCGGTGACCGTCATCCAAACACCGCCCCAAAGAGCGCCGATCATCCCTGCTAAAATCGTGATACTGCCAAACCGCATTAGGCGTCATCCTGTGGTGAAAATTTAAAGAACAGAATTGAAAAACTGAGCAACACAACAAAGACCACAACAGCGACCGCCGCCCCTGCCCCAAGGTTTGATACAGCAAAGGCTTGTTCATAAACATCAACGGTCAACGTGCGCGTGCCCGCCGCGCCACCTGTTAGCAGGAAAATATCGTCAAATTTATTGAAGGTCCAAATGAACCTTAATAAGAACAACACGGATAAAATGCCCAACAATTGCGGCAAGGATAAATACCAGAACTGCTGAAATGGCGTGGCGCCATCCATTTCCGCCGCTTCATACATATCAGATGGAATCGACTGCATCCTTGCCAGAATAAATAAAAATGACAGCGGAAAATATCGCCACGCTTCAAAAGTGATAACCGTGGTCAGCGCCATGGGGAAATTGATCGTCAACCCAAGGATTTCAACACTAATGTCTTTTTGCCCTAAGAAATTAATCGGCCCTTCGACCATGCCCATCTGCTGAAGCATAGCGTTGAACGTCCCCCCTGGCCCCGCATCAAGAAGCAAGACCCATGCAAAAGCAACGGCGATAACAGGGGCGACATAAGGAAATAAAAACAGCCCCCTTATGACAGGACGACCGACAAAAGATGTGTTTAAAATTTGCGCGGCGAATAAGCCCAAAACCAACGCCCCAAGCGTGCCAAAAATCGTGTAGTAAAACGATACCCGCAAGACTGTCCAAAATTCATCAGCGGAAAAAACTTTTCTGAAATTATCCAAAGTAAATGACAGGCTGGTCAGCACATTGACCGTGTCATAACTGGCGATTGGCTTAGACGACCGTGCCCTGATGCCATTGTCAATATAGGCTTGCTTGACCAATGCTTGTAATTTTAAATCCAACCGCTTGCCGCCATCGATCGTGCCAATATAGCAACTAAGGTTGGGGGTATCCAGTTGGCAATTCTCCGGCACGGTTAATAGGGTTAAACCTTCGGGTAAAGTGTCGGTGAACACAACATTGGTGAGCGCTTCTTTTTTCGATGAATTTCTGATCCGATACCGAAGCGTCACTTCTTGGTCAGCGGTTTTTGGGCGCGGTTTTAATTGTTCATTAAACATCGGGCGCGCGGCGCGCAAATCACCCAATTCAACAGATTTAAAACTGATCCAAAAATTGGCCAGCAACGGCAACAGCACAATGCCCAAAACAATTAAAAATGTCGGCAACAACATCCGATACGCAAGAAAACGTTCGCGTTTTGCTAGGGCACCGACGTGTTTTGGGGGCTGGTGATTCATTCTTCAGGCTATTTAAAATAAAAATTAAAATCAGGGCAGCATCCCGACTGCCCTGAAAAGATCATAGGATTATAGCGCTTTATGCTTAGCCACAATTTCAGCCGCAGCATCGTCAAGTGAAATTTCACCATCAATATACTTACGGATAACCTGTGACATCACACGAGCGTTAACCATTTTTGACGCGGTGGCCAGCTGGCCATCAGCAACACCCCAACGATCACCTACAGACAGACCTTCAATAATGCTGTTGATCACCTGTTGTGGGTAGATATTGGCCAGTGGTTCTTTCCGGTCAACACCAACGTCTAGGCTTGCCCAAAGCTTTTCATAGTCTTTGTTGCCGCCAAACGAGCCTGAACGGACAGGGAATTTACCTTCAGGAGCCATGCCGAGCCAGTCGCCATACCCTTTTGAGACAACAAACTTGACGAATTCCGCCGCAACATCTGTGTTTGCATCCGCTGTAATACCGAGATAACGCACATCAGCATAAGCCGCGCCAGCATCGTTCCCTGGACCTGAGAATACGGTCACAAAACCTGTATCTTGAGCCAGTTCTTTGGTTGTTGGATCGCTGTTAATGGTGACAGGAGCGCTATCACGCAAGCCGCCCAATTCATCCAACAGAGATGGTGACCAGATGATCATCGCGGCGTTACCACCAAGATACTGTTCACGTGACTGCTTCCAGTAAAGGTCGCCTTCAGGTGACGCGTCCGCAATCGTCTTATAGAAAGACAAAACGTTCTTCAGCTTATCGGTATCTTCATTGACAGAACCATCGGCATTAACCGGTGAATAACCAGCGGCCAATGAGATATGTTCGATCAACTGCATCATGTAGGTTTCGTCAATCTTTGTTGCTGCCACAAAACCATACATTGATGGTGGGTTGTGCAAAGCAGCAATCGCGGCTTCGATGTCAGCAAAGGTCTTCGGTGCTTTCAGGCCATTGGCTTCAAACAAATCCTTGCGGTAAACAACCAACTGTGTCCATCCATCTGTTGGGACAGAAACGATTTCACCGTCTGACTTGGCCATGTTCAATGGACCTGAAGCAAAAGTGTTTTTGCCCAAGTCTTCAATCACATCGGTGGCCGCGCCGGTATCAAGGATACCTGCTTCGGCAAACGGCAGAAGGTGCTGAACAGTATGGTTCAAGACATCAGGCAATTCACCCGCGGCAAAAGCCGCTGTTGCGCGAGTTGCAATGTCTTTTTCTGTAACAGCGACAACGTTGACGGTATGACCAGTTGCCGCTTTAAAATCATCAGCGATTTGCTGCTGGCGAGCCATACGATCAGGCTGTTCTTCCATTGTCCACATGGTGATTTCATCTGCCATGGCTGATGAAAGCATTGTTGCTGAGAGCAGAACACCTGCCCCTAATTTAATCAATTTCTTCATTCATTCCTCCTCAAGAAATTATAGTCTTCATTGGTCGAAATGGACCATCGCTCATTCGGCGCACCAGTGTTGCGCTTCGGAGTTCCTGATAATCAACGGGGTTGCCCCCATCAATAATCGCCAACAACATGTCGCAAATCTCACGCCCTGAATGGGACTGTGGCTGCGCCAAAGTTGTTAGCGGTGGATTGGTATGCTTGCCAAAATCAAGCCCGTCATAGCCAATAACGCTTATATCTTGACCCGGGATCAGGCCAGCGGATCGGATCGCCGCCAGAACGCCAATGGCTTGCGTATCTGTTGCGCATAAAAACGCTGTGGGCGGATTTTGAGCTTTAAGAATCGCGCTAGCGGCGGCGGCGCTGGCATCATCGGTCATATCAACATGGTCAACAAGGGTGGGGTCATACTGAAGGCCATTTTCCATCAACCCTTGCCGGTAACCATCAAGTCGCATTTGCGCAAAGTTATATTCAAGCGGCGCGCCGATAAAACCAATCTGCTGATGGCCTAATCCGGCCAAATGCCCAACAGCATCTTTAAACGCTTGGGTGCTATCAACATCAAACCAAGCGTAATCATCACTATCAACAGAACGGCCATGGACGATAAATGGCATATTGTTTTTCTTCAGCAATTCAATGCGGCGATCATTTTTATAAGGACGGGAGATGACAACCCCACTGACCCGGCCGCTTGTTGATAATTTTTCCACTGTATCGGCTTCGGTTTTTTCTGAACTGGCTTGCACCACCAACAAATCCCACCCTCGCTGCGAAAGTGATTCCCCAATGCCTTCCAGCAATTGCGATACAAACGGCTCAGAAATGCTTTTGGTGTTGGGCGGCATTAAATAAGCCACCGCCTCAGCCACGCCTGTAGCCAGCCTGCGGGCGGTTTGATTGGCTTTATAATTGAATTTAGCCGCCACTTCTTTCACCCGATCGCGGGTTGATTGGCTAATATCAGGGTAATCATTGAGCGCGCGCGAAACCGTGCCTTCGGATATTCCGAGCTCCGTTGCTAAAAATTTCAAACCGACGCGCCGCATCAACTCTCCCTCTACAAAATTGAGCCTAGACCGAAAGCGCTTTCGGAATCAATAGGTCATGGCATAAAAAAATGAGCAAAAAGGCATTATTTGGGAGATCAACCCCATATAGCGGTGGCATACACCCCGTTCAACATTTGTTAAAACTTATGTTAACCTCTGTTCTGATTGTTTTTTTAATCCTGTTTGATCAGGAAAACACAATAAAGAGAGACGCGATTTGTGCACCATTGGGGCGGTAAGATTAGATGACGGAGCCATGGCTCTGTTTAAAAATAAAGATTTCTCCGCAAAGACGTTTTCGGATCGGGTGATCATGACCCCTGATATTTTTGGCTGTGAAGGGTTGGAAACATTCGCGGCGGCGGATGAGGACATGGTCTTCTCCGGCCTTTCGGTTGGCGGCAATGCCCATGGCCTGATGGCCACCGTCAATCATGTGAAAATCACTGACCCAAACCACCAGAATTATGATCGCCTGACCGAATTGGCGCTAACCAAAGCCGCAACCATTGATGAGGCCGTTGATTGTATTCAAGCGGCGCTCTCTCAACATTCCTATTGGTGGGGCAATTTGATTATCGCTGATCCATCGGGCGGTATCGCGATTGAAATCCGCGGTCACGATTGTCAAATCACCCCGCTTGCTGACAGGGTTTTCCGCGCCAACCACCAACCGCTTTTTGGTGAGGCATCCTCGCCTGATGATTTGCCGTGCTCTGCTCGCCGCGCCAAGGCGACAACACAACGCTTGCCCCATATCCGTTCTATCCAAGACCTCAAAAACATGCTCAGCGCCCATGACGATGGCGCCACTGGCATTTGCAATCATGGCGTGCCGCTATCAACTGTTTATTCTTATATTCTTGTGTTGCGCGATGGTGAGATGACGCTTCATATTGCCAATGGCCGGCCTTGCGAAGCCGAATGGATGGCATTAACCCCGCCCTTAGGCGCGCGCTGGTCACAAGATCAATCCATGCAATTTCTAAACGCTTACCCCGGGCTTGACCTGTCATCCCATTAGCGGTCATCCCATTAAAGGAGATCAATATGATTATTCGTGAATTAAATGATGTTATTG
>CALFYS010000105.1 GCA_937952245.1 uncultured Alphaproteobacteria bacterium
AATTGTTCAACATTACCTGTGTTTGATCCGGTGCGGAACGCGTCCACAAAGTCTTCCCATGAAATAGCCATCATAAACCTCCCCAATGGCAGATTGAGGTGAATGAAGCACGTGTCATTCGGTCTTGATTTTATTGGTGAGGTAACACAAAGGCCTCATTCACTCATCGTTGAGTGACTGCGAGGCCATTTAAATTGCTACGATCTCGCAGCATCCAAAAAATATCATGCATCAATTTTATGATTTTGTCACGCGACCATATTATGCCGGTCTAAATTATGACTTTTTAATATTTGATCCATGTGGTCTTCAGCGCTGTATATTTATCCAAAGCATGAAGGGATAAATCACGCCCTACCCCTGATTGTTTGAAGCCGCCAAATGGCGTCATCGGGCTTAGGGCATCAACAGTATTAACCGAAACCGTACCCGCTTTCAGTTTTCTTGAAACGCGATGCGCGCGTGAAAGATTGCCTGTCCAGAGTGAGGCGGCTAGGCCGTAAATCGTGTTATTGGCAATCTCAACCGCTTCTTCTTCAGTATCAAACGGAATGACCGAAAGAACCGGGCCAAAGATTTCATCGGTTTCAATCTCAACGCCGCAACGCACGTTATCAAAGATGGTCGGCTCAACATAAAGCCCGCGGTTGTCGATGGTGATGGCATTGCCGCCAACCACACAATCAGCATCTTTTTTGCCCGATGCGATCATCTTCAAAATCCGGTCATATTGTTCTTGGCTGACAATCGCGCCCATTTTGGAAGACGGATCAAGGGGGTTGCCAGGCTTGTAATTTTCCGCCCGTGCCATCAGCATCTGCACAAATTCTTGGTGGATGGAGCGTTCAACCAACAAACGTGAATTGGCTGAGCAAACCTCACCCTGATTAAAGAAAATGCCGAAAGCGGCCATATCCGCCGCCGCCTCTAGATTATCACAATCCGCAAAAACAAGGTTCGGGCTTTTGCCGCCGGTTTCAAGCCAAACCTGTTTCATGTTGGATTGACCGGCGTATTGTTGGAACATTTTGCCAACAGGGGTGGAGCCGGTAAACGCCAGACAATCAACATCCTGATGCAGCCCAAGCGCGCGGCCTGCGGTTTCACCAAACCCTGGCACAACATTCAAAACGCCTTCTGGCAAGCCTGCTTCCATGGCCAATTCGGCAAGACGGATTGCGGATAATGGTGACTGTTCAGCAGGTTTCAGGACAACGGAGTTTCCTGCCGCTAACGCCGCGGCGGCTTTCCATGTCGCCATATCAAGGGGGAAATTCCATGGCACAACCGCGCCAACAACCCCAAGAGGTTCTCTTGTGATAAGCGCCAGATCACCCGGGCCTGTTGGTGCCACTTCATCATAGATTTTATCAATGGCTTCCGCGTACCATTGGAAAAACAGGGCTGAGCCCGGCACATCCACCGTCGCGGCATCTTCCACCGTTTTCCCCATATCCATGCTGTCTAAGAGCGCCAATTCATCAAGATTTTCACGAATAAGATCAGCAAGTTTTAACAGAACAGCCTTACGATTCATCGGGGCTTCTTCAGACCACACGCCACTTTCAAAACTGTTGCGGGCAGCGCTGACGGCACGGTCAATATCAACTTGATCCCCTTCCGCGACAGCGGCGATCACTTCACCTGTGGCGGGATTGATTGTGTCGAATGTTTTGCCTGATGCCGCGTCTTCAAACTTGCCGTTAATAAACATCTGCCGTGATGGCGATAATTGAGCCGCTAAGTCATTCCATTCTTTTAAACTATGCACCGACATGATGATCTCCCCAATTTCGTAATCTTTTTCTTTACTTTCTTTGTTTCATTAACGTTTTGCAACCATGAATAATTAGAAACCAAAGCGCATCATCCCTATTCGCGGCTCAAAAACTTAGGGCATCGGGGCTTATTCCAGAAAAAAATGATTGCTCCTTGGTGATTTTATGTAAGGATAAATCAAGAATAAGGATGAGAGTATGACCAAAACAGCATTGTTTATTGATGGGGTTGCTAAAGTTTATCCGCACCGGACAAACCCTGTAAGGGCGCTTAAAGGTGTTAGTTTTGATATTCTTGATAATGAGTTTTTCACCCTTTTAGGGCCATCGGGTTGCGGCAAGACAACCTTGCTTCGGATCATCGCGGGGTTTGAAGATATTACCGAAGGTCACGTGCTTTTATATGGTGATGACATTTCATCCCTTGCGCCTAACCAGCGGCCGGTGAATACCGTCTTTCAGCAATATGCCCTGTTTCCGCATCTGACGGTTTTTGAAAATGTTGCCTTTGGGTTAAGACGGTTAAACCGCGATGCCGATGATATTAAACAGCGGACAACGGCAATGCTGGAATTGATCCGTATGGCCGAATATGGGGATCGCAAACCAAGTGAATTGTCAGGCGGGCAACAACAACGGGTGGCCTTGGCGCGCGCCCTTGCCCCCTCCCCTAAAGTGTTGTTGTTGGATGAACCGCTTTCGGCGCTTGACCTGAAATTACGTCAAGCGATGCGCGAAGAATTGAAATCCATCCAAAAACAAACAGGGATTACCTTTGTCTTTGTCACCCATGACCAAGAAGAAGCATTGGCCATGTCTGACCGAATTGCGGTGATGAGCAATGGGGAGGTTCAGCAAATCGGCTCCCCCCGTGAGATTTACAACAACCCCGCCAATCATTTTGTCGCAAACTTTATTGGGGAAGCCAATATCCTTGAGGCCACAGCCACCCCCGCGGCAGGCAAAAAAGCAAAACTGACCTTCAACAACATTGATATTGGCACGGTGGAATTGCCCCAGAAATTGGATGGCGAGACCAATATTTCAGTGATGGTACGCCCAGAACATATTCATCTCAGCCCAGCATCAGCAAAAACAAAGAACGCGATCAAAGGGCGGGTCAAAGATGTTTCCTATCTTGGAACAGATACCCAAGCCCATATTGATCTTCCCAACCAGAAAGAAATTTTGGTGCGGATGCAGAATAACGCCCTTGAGACCAATAGTTTTGATGTCGGTGATGATGTTCATGTCACCTTTTCGGAAAATGCCATCCGGCTTTTAGAGGACTGATCGTGGCGGGTATGGCTTCACCAAAAGGCAATAAGGCCGAAGCGTCCATCGTTGACGGACGATTGGGGATCTTGCTGCTGCCATCATGGGTGGTGATTGGCATTCTTTTGGTCATCCCTGTGTTGATCATGTTTGTCTATTCCTTCCTGACCCAAGATTTCCGTGGTGGGGTGATCTGGACATTTACCCTTGAGGCTTATGATCAATTTTTCATCGATCGTGGGTTGTTTGGTGATGAACCCGCGCAATTGGAATGGACCTATATCCTGATTTTTTGGCGGTCTTTCCTGCAAGCGTTTTTTGCCATGATCTTTTGTTTGCTGATCGGCTTTCCCACCGCATATTTCATGGCCACCAGCCCGCCGAAATCCAGATCATTTCTTCTGTTTTTGGTGACGATTCCGTATTGGGTCAATCTATTGATCCGCACAGTTTCCATGAAGTTTCTTATTCGGGATACAGGCCCTATTAATGAATGGCTGATGGCTTTTGGCATGATTGATGAACCTATTCGGATGATCAACACCGCCTTTGCCGTGCAATTGGGGCTATTTTATTCTTATTTGCCGTTCATGGTATTGCCGATTTACGCCTCTATTGAACGGTATAATTTTGTTTTATCCGAAGCGGCGGCAGACCTTTATACAGGGCGGTGGACAACGTTATTCAAAGTGCTGATCCCCACTGTCAAACCGGGGATTATCGCGGGCTGTATTCTTGTCTTTATTCCCAGCCTTGGTGCTTTTCTGGCGCCTGATCTGTTGGGCGGGGCGAAAAACTTTATGATCGGCTCATTGGTTGAAGAACAATTCAAAGGCCAAGCCGGCGATTGGCCATTTGGGGCGGCGGTTTCAATGATCCTGCTGACCATTATTATGATTGTGTTGCTGTTTTATGCCCGCAGCCAAACCAATTCAGCGGGGCGTGGTCACTGATATGGCAGTCGCGAATAAAAAAATGAAATGGTACCCGGGGTTCAGAGAGATTACCCTCGCCTGCTTTTTTATTCTATACGCCCCTTTGATTATTGTGATGATCTATTCATTTAACGCGTCGCAATCCATCACCATCTGGGGCGGATTTAGTTTGCAGTGGTATGAAGAAGTGTTTTTCGGCATTGAGGCTGAAAAATTCAAAAAAGCCACGATTAACTCTTTGATTATTGCGATTATGGCGGCGGTGGTTTCCACCGTGATCGCGACAGCGGCGGCGCTGGCCATGGTGCGCGGCAAAGCCTTTAAAGGCAAATCGCTAACATTTGGGCTGATCAACCTGCCCTTGATGGTGCCTGAAATTGTCACCGCGGTGGCGACGTTGATTTTCTTTTCGGTGATCGGTTTTGATCGCGGGGTGTTGAGCATCTTGCTGGCGCATATTGTGTTCTGCATCCCCTTTGCCTATCTGCCTATCTCAGCACGCCTGCAAGGGATTTCAAGCATTTATGAACAAGCGGGGCGTGATCTTTATGCCACCCCTGGCCAGACATTTTTACTCATTCTCTTTCCTTTGATGGTGCCGGGGATTTTATCAGGTTTTCTCTTGGCCTTTATCATTTCGCTGGATGATTTCATCATCACCAATTTTGTTAAAGGCGCGGGCGTGGAAACCCTGCCCACCGCAATTTTTGGGGCGGTCAAGCAAGGCATTAAACCCAATATCATGGCCATTTCCACGCTGATGCTGACCGTATCCATCGTGTTGGTGTCAATTTCGTATTTGATCAGCCGGATCGGGCGGCAAAACTAGCCCCCGAAATACCTTTTCATAATATTTCTTTGCGATTTTCCGGTTATCAATTACGCTAATAAAAATAAAAAAATAGAATGAATAAAACGGAGGTAATTATGCGTAAGCTTACGACACTCATGACCGCGGCAACAATGGTGTTTGCCACAGGTCAATCTATTGCGGCAGAAAAACTGTCGATCTATCACTGGTTTGAATATATTCCGCAGGAATTGCTGAATAAATTCACCGCTGAAACAGGCATTGAAGTGGTGATGGATACCTATGATTCCAACGAAGCGATGTTGGCCAACCTGAAGGCTGGCGGCATGGGCAATTATGATGTGGCCGTCCCCGGCGATTACATGGTTGAGATCATGATCAATGAAGGCATGCTGGATAGTTTTGCTTCATCTGAGCTGAGCAACTTTGGCAATATTGAAGACAAATGGCGTGACGTTAGTTTTGACATGGGCCGGAAACATTCCATTCCATATCAGTGGGGTTCAACCAGTTTCTCCGTTGATACCAGCGTCTATGGCGGTGATATTAACACAACAGACATTATCTTTAACCCACCATCAGAACTGAAGGGCAAGATTAATGTTCTTGATACCGCCGGTGAAACGCTTGTGTTTGCGTCTATCCATATGGGGATTCCCCAGTGCAGCACCGATAAAGAACAGCTGAAGGCTTTGTCAAAAATGCTTGATGGCGCTAAGAAAAATTGGGCTTCGTTCAATTCTGATGGCGCAAAAGACGTTCTTGTATCCGGTGATGCCGCCGCTGGCATGATCTGGAACGGTTTTGGTGCGAAAGCACGGGCTGAAAACGCATCGCTTAAATACGCTTATCCAAAGCAGGGTTATATTGTCTGGATGGATAACGTTGTGCTGTTGAAAGACGCGCCAAACAGAGATGCCGCGCTTAAGTTTATGGATTTCCTTCTTGAGCCTGAAAATGCCGCGGCGGTGACCAATTACGCCCGCTATGCCGCTGGTGTTAAGGGTGTTGGCAAGCATCTTGATGCTGAATTGTCAGAAGCATTGGAAAACAACCCTCCTGCTGATGCGCCTGCTGGCCAATTTGTGCAGGTTTGTGACCAGCAAACCCAAGGTCTTTATGACGCGATCTGGACGCGCCTGAAGAAGTAACATTTGAGACCAGTGGCGTGTGATCATGCCACTGGTTTTTCTTTGTGATGGGATCACTTCACCACCCCACTGATGCGTGTTCAATCGTTGCGAGTGTCGCTTGCGGCGATGTTGATATTGCAACCATCATAAAAGCCAGTCTTGAGCGCTGCCATTTGGTTCAGCAAGAGCTCAACCCGTTTACAGCCATCTATGATGAAGACGCGCAAAAACAGGCGAAAGAAGCGTCTCTGCGGCTTAAAAATGGCGCGGCACCCCGCCCCTTAGAAGGCGTTCCTATTGCCATTAAAGAATTCACCCCCATCAAGGGCAAGCCAACGACCCGCGGTTCCGCCGCCCTGAAAGATGCGATTGGCACGGATCAACCTGTCCTTGTTCAGCGGTTATTGGATGCTGGCGCCATTATTGTGGCGCGCACCACAACACCAGAATTTGCCCATTCAAGCTTCACCCGCTCGCCTTTATTTGGCCATACCAAAAACCCGTTTGATCCCAGCCGGACTTGCGGCGGGTCATCGGGCGGGGCGGCGGTGGCGGTGACCACAGGATGTGTTCCGCTGGCGGAAGGGACCGATATGGGCGGGTCTGTTCGCATTCCCGCGGCGCTTTCAGGCTGTGTTGGCTTTAAGCCCAGTCTTGGTCGCATCCCGATGGATATTTTGCCAACCGTGTTTGATACGATCTCCCATTTTGGGCCTTTGGCGCGCACCATTGAGGATGTGAAACTCTTTATGAACGTCGCGTCAGGGCCTGATGATGCTGATATTTTAAGCCAGATTTCCCCGCTTGAGTTAGAACAACCTGATTTTGACCCGAAAGCGCTGAAACTAGCGGTCTCACCTGATCTTGGTTTTTTTGAAATTGATGACGATGTTGCCCATGCTTTTGACCAAGCCTTAACCCGCCTTGCCGATGCCGGGGTTGAGCTTATGCCCGTTGATTTGGGATGGGGGGCTGAGATTGTCGATGCTTGGTATGATTATTGGTGTGTGTATTTGGCGGCGGCGGCCGAAGACCTGCTTGCTGATCACCGGCAGGTCATGGACCCTGAATTTCTGGCCTTGGTTGACCGTGGGTTATCCATGTCAGCGGTGGAGTTCAGGCGCCTTGATGAGATCAGAACCCAACAATGGCGGCAGTTTTCATCAGCGATGAAAGGGTTTGATGCCCTGCTTTGCCCCACAATGGCTTTGCCCGCCCCGCCCATTGATGCCTCTGAAGATGATTTCACCTCGGTTAATGCCAATGGCAAACTTGCTGGCCTTGATATGACCTGTATGTTCAATTCCATCGGGCAATGCCCGGCATTATCCGTTCCATCTGGCCTGAGCAAAGATGGCTTGCCGACCGCCATTCAAATCATTGGCAAGCGGTTTGATGACGCGACCACTTTAAATATTGGTCAATTGCTTCAAAATATTCATGGATGGAATCACATTTCTCCGCCTAATATGTCATTATATTCATCATCACCGAAGACAACTTGAAAGGAATTTTTTAAATGCCACAAGATATGTCAAAGCCCGTATCAAGCCGATATGATGTTCTTTTTGAGCCGATGAAAATTGGCCCTGTGACCGCCAAAAACAGGTTTTATCAAGTTCCCCATTGCAACGGTGGTGGCTATCGTGATCCTTCTGCTGTGGCGGAAATGCGCCGTGTTAAATCCGAAGGCGGTTGGGGCGTGATCTTTACCGAACAAGTTGAAATTCACCAAACCAGTGAGATTGCCCCTTTTATTGAATTGCGCCTTTGGGAAGATAAAGATATGCCGATGCTGGCCAAAATGGCGGAGGCGATGAAAACCCATGATGCTTTGGCGGGGATTGAACTGGCTTATTCTGGCATTAATGGCCCGAACCTCTACACCAAGGAAGTGCCGCTTGCCACCACGGGCGGCCCGATCATTACATTTACGTCTGATCCTGTGAGCGCAAGAAGCCTCGAAAAAGATGAAATCAGAGATGTTCGCCGTTGGTATGTAAATGCCGCGAAACGCGCGAAAGATTGCGGCTATGATCTGGTGTGCTTATATGGCGCCCATGGCTTTGGGATCATCCAGCATTTTCTTTCGCGGACAACCAACAAACGCAATGATGAATATGGCGGCAGTCTTGAAAACCGCAGCCGGTTTATGCGCGAAGTCATCACCGATATTAAAGAGGCGGTGGGCGATACCATGGGGGTGACGGTTCGGTTATCCCTTGATGAAGCGTTTGATGAATTGAGTTTTTCTAATTCAGAATTGCGCGACTGTATCGAAATGCATGGTGATTTGCCTGATCTTTGGGATTTGGCGCATGGCACATGGGAAGATTGTTCCGGAACATCACGGTTTAAAGGCGAAGGCGCGCAAGAAGACCTGATCAGAGGCATCAAAGACCTGACCTCAAAACCTGTTGTGGGCGTGGGGCGGTTCACATCACCAGATGCGATGGTGCGGCAAATCAAATCGGGTATTCTTGATTTTATTGGCTCCGCCCGTCCCTCCATTGCTGATCCGTTTCTGCCGAATAAAATTAAAAATGACCGTATTGATGATATTCGTGAATGTATCGGGTGTAATATCTGCGTGACGGGGGATATGACCATGTCGATCTCACGCTGTACACAGAATCCATCTTTCATGGAAGAATGGCGCAAGGGCTGGCACCCTGAAAACAAGCCCACAAAAGGCGAGAGCAATTCTGTGCTGGTGGTGGGTTCAGGCCCTGCTGGTCTGGAAGCGGCACGTATGCTTGGGGGGCGAGGTTATGAAGTGGCCTTGGCCGAAGCCGATAGCGATTTAGGCGGGCGGGTTGCCAAAGAACGCTTGCTGCCGAACCTTTCCGCGTGGGGACGGGTCATGGATTATCGCCTTGGCCAGATTGAGCCAATGGCCAATGTTTCCATCTATCGCGAAAGTCGCCTTGATGCTGAAAACATCTTGGAATTTGGTTTTGAGCACGTCTGTATCGCCACCGGCTCAACATGGCGGCGCGATGGAACGGCACGGGCGCACCTGAGGCCGATTGAAATATCCGCCTCTATGCCGCTCTTTACCCCTGATGATCTGATGGCGGGCAAATTGCCTGATGATGCCGCTGGTAAAGACGTGGTGATTTATGATGATGATCACTATTACATGGGCGGGGTCATGGCTGAACTCTTGGTCGAAAAAGGGTTTAACGTGACGCTCATCACCCCTGCCAATTGTGTGTCGGAATGGTCGGTCAACACCTTGGAACAAGGGTTTATTCAAGCCCGTTTGATCGAAAAAGGCATCACCTTGGTGACATCGCATCGTGTTAACGCTGTCATGGATGATCATATCCGTGTCGGGTGCAGTTACACCGGCAAAGAGCATCAATTGGAAACCAGCGCCATTGTGATGGTCACCGCCCGTGATGGCAATGATACGCTTTGGCATGATCTGAAATCCATGCAATCACGTTGGCAAGACGCAGGCATTAAATCGGTAAAAATTATCGGTGATGCTGAAGCCCCTGCCCCAATCGCTTGGGCGACTTACGCGGGCCACCGTTACGCCATGGAAATGGATACAGAACACCAAGGTGATGACCCATGCTTTAAGCGTGAAGTCACAGGGTTGGAAAACTAGAGCCGAATACTAAGGGAGGCCTTGATATGGATATTATCTATTCCGAAGACCACCGCCTTCGGGCATCCAAAACTGAACTTTATGGCGGTGAATTGTTGCCGCCGTTTGAATGCCCTGAACGGATGGATTATATCCTTAAAGCGATTGATGAACGTGGTTTAGGCACAATTCATGACCCTAAAGATTTTGGGCGTGCGCCGATCACCGCCATCCATGATGAAGGCTTTGTTGGTTTCATTGAAACCTGTTGGCAAGAATGGCAAGACGCGGGCTTTAAAGGTGAGGCGATTGCCTCAGCGTGGCCATCACGCTCCATGCCATCAAAACGCATCCCAAACTTTATTGATGGCAAAATCGGCTATTACACATTGGCCAGTGAAACCTCTATTTCCGCGGGAACAGCTGAAGCCGCTTATACATCCGCGCAAGTGGCGTTAACTGGTGCTGAACAAATATCAGATGGCGCGGTTAGGCAAATATTCGCGCTTTGCCGTCCGCCGGGGCATCACGCGTCAAAAGACCAATATGGCGGGTATTGTTTTTATAATAACGCCGCCGTTGCCGCCCAATATATGCGCGATCAAGGGGCGGCGAAAATTGCGATTTTAGATGTCGATTTTCACCATGGAAACGGCACGCAAGCGATTTTCTATGACCGCGATGATGTGCTGTTTTTATCCATCCATGGCGACCCTGCTGATGCTTTCCCCTATTTCCTTGGCTATGGCGAAGAAAAAGGCGAAGGCAATGGTCTTGGCTATAATTTCAATTATCCGCTCTCGCCCAAAACGCCTTATTCCATATGGAGCCAAGCCCTTGATGATGCTTTATCGCAGGTTTCAGCCTATGGTGCTGACGCGCTTATTGTGTCCTTTGGCGCGGATACATTTGAACATGACCCGATCAGTTTTTTCAAACTAACAAGCGCGGATTTCATTGATATGGGGCAAAGAATAGCAGGGTTGAAAATGCCAACCCTGACCGTGATGGAAGGCGGGTATGCTGTCGAAGAAGTCGGCACGAACACCGTGAATTTTCTTTTAGGATTGGAAGGGTCATCATGACAAAAGTTGCTGTCACACAAATGTCGCTGGGGTGGGATGTAGAAGCCAATCTCGATAAAGCCGAAGCCGCCGTCAGAGCCGCCGCCGCGAAAGGCGCAAATATCATTCTTTTGCAAGAATTATTCGCCACGGTTTATTTCTGCCCTGATCAAAACCCAAAGTATTTTGACCACGCCTATGAGGTTGAAGGCCATCCGTTTCTTGGTCGGTTTGCTGATCTGTGCCGTGAACTTGGGGTTGTTTGCCCCATCAGTTTTTTTGAAAAATCAACCAATGCCTATTTCAATTCCGTGATGATCATTGACGCTGATGGAACCCAGCAAGGCGTCTATCGCAAAACCCACATCCCCCAAGGCCCCGGTTATGAAGAGAAGTTCTATTTCAACCCGGGCGATTTGGGCTTTAAGGTTTGGGATACCGCTTTTGGGCGGATCGGGGTTGGCATTTGTTGGGATCAATGGTTCCCTGAAACCGCGCGTTCAATGGCGATTATGGGGGCTGATCTGTTGATGTACCCCACCGCGATTGGCAGCGAGCCGAGCAATCCTTCCTATGATTCTTCCGGCCATTGGCAGCGCACCATGCAAGGCCATGCCGCCGCCAATATGGTGGCTTTAGCCGCCAGCAACCGCACCGGAACAGAAGAGGTCAACGGCATCACCATGAATTGGTACGGGCAATCCTTTATCGCGGATGGCACAGGCGCGTTGGTGGCGGAATGCGGCGGTCAAGAAGACAGCATGGCCATGGCTGAATTTGACTTTGATGCCATGCGCCGTGAACGCGCCTCTTGGGGGCTTTTCCGTGATCGCCGCCCAGAACATTATCAAACGCTGATGCGGTTATCTTAAGCGCTTGCAGGCTTCTATTCAGGCACGTAGCGCGGGTAGGTTTTCTTGCTTGCCCGCGCCATTTCAAGGTCGATTTCTGCAGTGGCAAATGGCGCGTCCGCTGAGGTGGTGGCCAGCACATTGCCTTCCGGGTCAATAATCCACGACAACCCGCCAAGATCCGTCACATCACCGGTGGCAGGGTCTTTTTTTATTGGCGCCCATAGGTTTGATGAAAGGCAATAAGCCCCTGAACAAATCGCGGCGACGCGCCCACCCGCCAGCCATTTATCAGTTTCAGAATGGGGGCTGGCCCTTGGCACACAAAGCACATCGATTTGGGCTGCAGCGTATTGCCTTGCCCATTCGTAAAACCACATTTCGGTGCAGATTTGAACGCCTAAACGAATTCCCCCGGCTTGCGCCGTGCCAAATGCTTTCGCGCCACGTTGATACCATGTTTGTTCATAATACCCCGGCTCATCGGGCAGGTAATATTTCTCACGCCATCCTTGGGCAGCATTTGTTTCCATATCCCCTTTATTGGCTTCCCATGTAAAAGCCTGATTATGCCAGCCCCCATCGCTGTTGATGATCGGCCTTGTTCCAACAATGGTCATGACACCAAGATCAGATAGGGTGTTGATATAGTCTTGATGGGATCGCACCGCGTCCTGCCAACGCTGGGGGTCAGGATTGGGGCTAGAGGCCAGCCAATTTGAAAAACACATTTCGGGAAGCAGAAGAAAATCACTCTTATTGTCTTCAAGATGGTGTTTTAAAGCCTTGAGATGGTCATCACGCTCGCCATCAAATGGGTTTAATTGGCAGACTGTTACGTTCATCAAAAGATCACCCCAACCGTTGGTTTGATCAATATCGTGACACATATCCGGTTCTATATCCAGCAACACAGGCCTTGTTGCGGCGGTCGCGGCAAACAATCGAATAAAATTCCAAGTTTTATGATACCGTGGCATAAATGAATGGAAATATGATGATCAATTTGAACATCGCCATCTTGGATTTATCAACACCGCAATGGCCACTCAAGTCAAACTTCGCAGCTTAAAAGATCGCATCCGATATACCGTGATTTTTGAAACAATCCTTCTGATCATGCTTGTGCCAGCGGGGATGGCCTTCTATGACCGAGCGTTTTTCGATATTGGGCTGCTGGGCGTTATTCTTGTGCTGAAAGCCATGATCATCAATGTCATTTACAATTGGGTCTTTGACCGTATCGAAGCCCGAACAGGCCGCGTGGCCAGCGATCGTCCCCATAAACTTCGGGTGGTTCACGCGATTGGCTTTGAAGTGACCCTCGCCATCACCTCCATCCCCATTTACACATGGTGGCTTCATATCACCGTGCTTGAAGCGATATTAAT
>CALFYS010000106.1 GCA_937952245.1 uncultured Alphaproteobacteria bacterium
GGATTACGCCTCTTGAACAATCCCGATGACCGCAAGGCAATCCCCCATGGCCACCAGCCCGGGGAAATGACGACCCGCCAAGACGCCCGTCTGTTTTGCCAGCACCTTTTGGGGCGATACCCCTGACCTGTCAAGCGGCCAAATCTGGGCGATGGTTTGGCCTTTTTCAACCGTCTCGCCTAGATCGACCATCATCTCCAACATCCCTTCGGTTTCGGCAAAGGCAAAGCAATCGCCATCGGGCATATCCAAAATCACCGTTGGTTCGTGGTCAATCGTGCCAGCAAGTATCCCCGCGTGGATCAAGAAATTCCGCGCCCCACGGAGAGCGATACCAGCGGTTTTAGCCGAGATCGAACCGCCGCCGCTCAATTCTGTGCTGACAAAGACTTTGCCTTGATTTTCAACCGCCGTGTCATACATCCCGACATTGTCAATTTCCAGCAACGTCATGGAATAGGGCGCGTTAAACGCCATCATCGCTTCGTTGCACTGGGCTTCATGCGCGGCATCCGGCAAGCGGTGACAGGCGGCAAAAGGCACGAAATCAAGCGTCCGTCCCCCTGAATGGAAATCCAAGACAAAATCCGCCAGCGGCACCAGTTGATGTTCAAAATAATCGGCAATTTTCTGGGTCGCCGTGCCATCGGGCTTGCCCGGGAAAATGCGGTTCATATTGCCGCCATCAATCGGTGAGGTGCGCTTGCCCGCCCGAAACGCCGGATAATTCATATACGGCACAAGGATCACCCGACCTTTAATGGCATCAGGCGTTAAACTCACCGCCAGATTTTGCAACGCCACCGGCCCTTCATATTCATCACCGTGATTAGCCCCGGTCAACAGAGCCGTAGGCCCGTCACCGTTTTTAATCACCGTAATCGGGATCATCAAATTGCCCCATGCTGAGCCATCATGGCTATGGGGCAGGCGCAAATACCCGTGGTGGATACCATCTTGGTCAAAAGGGATGGTGGGGGAGATGGGGTTGGCGGGCGTGGTCATGACTTCACCACCATTTCCCGCGGCACATCAGCAAGGCATTCCGGCGCGCCATCACGAATGACGATGCTTTCGGTAATCTCAAGCCCCCAATTTTCCATCCATAATCCGGTCATGAAATGGAAGGTCATGTTTTCTTGCAAGACGGTTTCATCGCCGCGGCGGATCGACATGGTGCGCTCACCCCAATCCGGCGGATAAGACAAACCGATGGCGTAACCAGCGCGGTTGTCTTTAATGATGCCGTATTTTTCAAGCGTGCCGAAAAACGCCTCCGCAATATCTTGACATTGATTGCCAGCCTTTGCCGCTTCAAGCCCGATTTCCATGCCTTCGAGAACAGCCTTTTCCGCCTCCAGCATATCCTCAGGCGCGTCGCCTAAAAACACTGTTCGTGATAACGGGCAGTGATAGCGATTGACGACACCTGCGATTTCAAAAAACGTGCCTTCGCCGGATTTCATCGGCTGGTCATCCCAAGTCAGATGCGGGGCGGCGGCATCAGACCCTGATGGCAGAAGCGGCACAATAGCGGGGTAATCCCCACCAAAGCCAAGGGCATGATCATACCGTAAGCCCGCGTCATAAATATCAGCCACCAGATCAACCTTCCGCATCCCCGGTTCAATTTCATCAACAATGCGCTTATGCATTTTGCTGACAATCTGGCCAGCCTGCCGCATATAAGCCAATTCTTGATCAGATTTAACCGCCCGCTGCCAATTCACCAGCCCTGTGGCATCGCTAAACGTGGCGTTTGGCAAATGATGCTGAAGCGATTGATAGGCGGCGGCGGTAAACCAATAGTTATCCATTTCAACGCCAATGGATTTTGCCCCCCATCCCCAATCAATCATGCGGCGAGACAGATCATCCATAGGGTGACGTTCCGTTGATTGCACGAAATGATCAGCATAACCAATGATGTGATCAGGGTGCATGGTGCAGGTGCGAAGCGCGCCATTGGCATCTTGACCGCGGCCAAACCAAATTGGCTCACCTTCCAGCCCTAAAACAACACATTGATGGACGTAAAAAGACCAACCATCATAACCGGTTAACCACGCCATGTTTGACGGGTCGCTGACGATTAAAACCTCCAGCCCACGGCTTGCCATCTCTTGGCGTGTTTTAACCAATCGTTGGGCAAATTCTTCACGCGTAAAGTTCAATTTTGGTGTGATCATTCGGCTCTCCTCAGGCGTTGATCATGGTGGTCTTGCCCCTCGGTTATAGGGGTGTTCTTCAAGGTTTCCAATTGCTGTTCGGCGGCATCCAGTGATGCCAATTTCACGTAACCGTACCCGCGGACGGATAACATCGCATCCAATATGGCTTCAAAATGGGTGGTGTTTTCTGATGTTAGTTGCGGGGTCATGGCGGTGATCAATGCCAGCCCTTGATCACGGAAAGCCCATTCGCGGCGGCGTTCTTGATTATAGCCAAAGACATCAAAGGCGGTGCCACGAAGCGGCTTCAACGCTTTCAGCCCTTTGAAGACAGTCGTCATCCATGCGCCAAACCTGATCTTTTTCGGCTTGCCGTTACGGTGCTTTAAAAAGCCCATCAATGGCGGGGCAAGGTGATAATGAAGCGATGCCGCCCCACCGAATTGAGATTTGATCTGGTCATTAAATTCAGGGGCTGTCATTAAGCGCGCGACTTCATATTCATCTTTAATCGCCATAATCCGATAGGCGGCACGGGCGGCTTTGCGGGCAAGGCGATCATCATGAGGGATAATTTTTGCCAGTTGCGCCAATAGAGGGGCGGTAACCTCGCGATATTGCTCGGCATAGGCCTGATTGTGATAGGCCACAAGACGCGATGCAAAATATTCCAACGCGTCCACAGCGGGTTTTTCATCAATCTCAGGTTTATTGGAAATTACCCCTGATGCTTTTAATACAACTTCAGGGTCATGCGCCAGCCAACGCCCCCAAGAAAAAGCCTTAAGGTTATCGTCAACCGCGATCCCATTAAGCCGCAACGCCCCTTCCATGGCGGTGATGCTGATGGGGATTAACCCCATTTGCACCGCCATCCCCAAGAGCATCACATTAGCCGTGGTGGTATTGCCCAAAAGACGTTCCGATAAATCCGCAACATTCTGATGATGGATTTTATGTTTATCCATCGCCGCATGAAGACGGGTTAAAAGCAGGCGATCATCAACAACGTGCCCTGCCCCAACACCGGCCACCCCCACGGGATCAACCCTTGCGTTTAACAGCGCCGTGCTGCGTTCAGGGCTGAGGGTTTTAAGGGCAACATCATGAACCGCCACCACCGCGTCACAACCCAACAGCAAATCTGCTGATTGCGGCGGCAAGCGCACCATGCGGTCATTCAACAGGGTATCGCGGGACATCCGCACTTGCGCGGTCACCCCGCCGTTTTTCTGGGAAAGTCCTGTGAGATTCATCGCTTGGGCATGAACACCATCAAGCCGCCCCGCCATCACCAACATCGCGGAAAGGGTTGAAATGCCCGTGCCGCCAATCCCCGCGATATAGATATTGCTGATGCCATCTTTCGCCGCTTGCGGCGGGGGCAATTCTGCTGATGGCAATGCTGGCCGCTTTTGTTCCGCCATCGCCCCTTTTGGCACGATGCTGACAAAACTGGGGCAGAACCCTTCATTACAGGAATAATCTTTATTGCAAACCGATTGATCCACCTGACGTTTAATGCCTTCGGGATGCACCACTGGTTTCACCGCCACGCAATTGGATTTCACCGCGCAATCGCCGCAGCCTTCGCATACCGCTTCATTGATCAGCAAGCGTTCCGCCCTGTCGGGGATTTTGCCCCGTTTGCGGCGGCGGCGTAATTCAGCGGCGCAGGTCTGAACATACAACAGGCACGTGACGCCTTTGACCTGACTTAAGTCTTCTTGCACCACCAAGAGATCACGGCGATGATGGAACTCCACCCCTTCTGGCCATTGGCCGGCGGCTTTGGTTTCTTCGATTTGATCGGTTACCACCGCCACACGTTTGACCCCTTCGGAAAGCACTTGCCTTGCGATGGCATCGGGTTCTGAGCCGCCCGCCGCGTCCTGCCCACCGGTCATGGCCACCGCGTCATTATAGAGAATCTTGAACGTCATATTAACGCCCGCCGCGATCGCCGCCCTGATGCCGAGATAACCGGAATGGGTATAGGTGCCATCCCCCATATTTTGCAGCGTATGATCAATTGGGGAAAACGGCGCACGGCCAATCCAAAACGCGCCCTCACCCCCCATTTGGGTGAAATTGGTGATGGTATCAGGGGTTAAAAATCCGCTGATGGAATGGCAACCAATCCCCATCCCCGCGATCTCACCTTCGCCCAATTTGGTGGAAGAATTATGGGGGCAACCCGCGCAATAAAACGGTGTTCTTGTGGGGATGGCGGGCAGGTTATCATGGGCTTGATGGGCCGCTTTTTTGGCCGAAGCGCAAGCCTTGATCCCTTGCGCCTCACCACGATTGATAATCGCATCGGCGATCATCTCCACCGATAATTCACCATAGGACGGCAAGAGCAATTCACCTTCAGGCGTGGTCTTGCCGCTTAATTTTGGCGGGGATTTCATATTGACCAGCATCCGCGCCAATTGTTCTTCGACAATCCCGCGTTTTTCTTCGATGACCAGAATGTCTTGATAATCTTGGGCGAAAGCCACCAAGGCTTTGGCTTCAAGCGGATAAGGCATGGCCACTGACAGCAACCCAATGCCATGGTCTTCAGGGGTATCGATCCCGATACTGTGGAGTGCTTCGCGGGTTTCCATCACCGCTTTGCCCACGGCGACAATGCCCAATTTTTTTTGTGAGGGGTTGGATAAAACCTGATTCACATCATGTTCAGCCAGCCATGACGCCACCGCCGGCAATCGTTTTTGGTGCAATCGTGTTTCCCGCAATAAGGACGGATCATGGCGACCGACATGAACATCAACCAGCGGCTCAAGAGTTTTGATCTCAGGCTGGATGCCGCCAGTATCAAGCACGACATTGGCATCCGCTGTGTCGATCACAATTTTCAGCCCCACCACACAACCGGCATAGCGCGACAAGGCGAAAGCCTGAAGCCCCATGGGGATAATATCTTCCACCCGCCGGGGGTAGAAATACGGCACGCCCAGTGAAATAAATCCCTGATCCGATTGATACGCCAAGGTTGAAGATTTCCCCGTGGGGTCATCGCCAACCGCGATCACCATCCCGCCTTTTGGGGCAACGCCGCCGTGATTGGCATGACGCAGCGCATCCATGGCACGGTCAAGCCCCGGGCCTTTGCCATACCAAAGGGCAAAAACACCGTCATATTCAGATTGATCATAAATCCCGATATGCTGACTGCCCCAAAGCGCGGTCGCCGCCAGCTCTTCATTCAACCCGGGTTGAAAGACAATGCCTTCTTCATCAAGGAAACGTTTTGACCGCCCCAATTCCAAATCAAGACCGCCAAGGGGTGAGCCGGGATAACCGCTGACCAACCCGCGCGTGTTAAGCCCATTGGCGCGGTCACGTCTGGCCTGTTCCAGCAACAACCGCACCAAAGCCTGTGTCCCATTGATCAAGGCAGGACCAGATGATTTGGTATAACAATCCGATAAAGATACTTCAGACACGGGGGGTGATCCTATCTTCTGTCAAATAATAACAATGCCAAATGAACTTGAATTAAATCTAACAAAATCCACCATAAACATGAGAGTATATTACCGTCTATTTTATTTATGGGTTTTCCATTAATTTATTTTTACTAATTTTAATTGATGGCTGAATATGATTTGACGTCAAGGGTTCAGCGCAACAAAATATAGCCATCAAACGCGATCACCATGAAAGGGTTATCATGTCAACACGGTCACATCCTGATGTTTACATTCTTTCCGCCACTCGTTCCGCCATTGGCAGTTTTGGGGGCAGTCTTAAAAACACCAGCCCGATTGATCTTGGCCGCCATATCGCGGCGGCGGCGATTGCCCGAAGCGGTGTTCCTGCCGATGCCATCGGCCATGCGGTGATCGGCAATGTTATTCATTCCGAAGCGCGGGATATGTATATCTCACGCTGTATTTCCATCGGCGCGGGCATGGCCGAATCCGCCCCAGCCTTGACCGTCAATCGTTTATGCGGAAGCGGTTTGCAAGCCATCACCAGCGCCACGCAATTGTTGCTCTTGGGCGATACCGATATTGCCCTTGCTGGCGGGGTTGAAGTGATGAGCAGAGGCGGGCATTTGATGCCGAACCTTCGGTGGGGCAGCCGCATGGGGGATGCCACCGCCCATGATATGATGCTGGGCGCGTTGCAGGATCCGTTTGGTCTTGGCCATATGGGGATTACAGCAGAAAACATCGCCGCCGATGAAGGCATCAGCCGCGATGACCAAGATGCTTTTGCCGCGGAAAGCCAACGCCGTGCCGCCGCCGCCCAAGCCGCCGGATATTTCAACGACCAAATCACCGCGATTGATGTCACCGAACGCCGCAAAACCACAAGTTTTGATCAAGACGAATATATCCGCGCGGAAACCACGATGGATAGTCTTGCTGGCCTGCGCCCTGTGTTCCAAAAAGACGGCAGTGTTACCGCTGGCAATTCTTCAGGGATTAATGATGGCGCGGCCGCTTTGGTGCTGGCCAATGCCAAAGCCGCTGAAGCCCATGGCAGCACGCCAATGGCCAAAATCATTGGCTATGGTTTTGGTGGTGTCGCCCCAAGGGTGATGGGCATGGGGCCTGTTCCCGCGTCTAAAATGGCCTTGGAAAAAGCAGGGCTTAAAATCACCGACCTTGAGGTGGTGGAAAGCAATGAAGCCTTCGCCGCCCAAGCCTGTGCGGTTTCAAAACAATTGGGCCTGCCTTCTGACATCGTGAACCCCAATGGTGGGGCGATTGCCTTGGGGCATCCTGTGGGGGCAACCGGCGCGATTATCATGACCAAATTGATCTATGAATTAAAACGCCGTGATGCGCGTTATGGCATGGCGACCATGTGTATTGGTGGCGGTCAAGGCATCAGCGTTATTATCGACACAAAAATCTAAGGGAGACAGAAATGAGCACAACGCCATTAACACTCGATGAAATTTACAACCTCGCCCATGACTGTTTGACCCAGAACGGGGCTAATCAAGCCAACGCGGATGCGCTGTCTAACACAATCATGACGGCTGAACGTGATGGCTCACATAGTCATGGTCTGTTCCGCTTGCCGGCCTATGTGGCCTCGTTGCGCTCAGGCAAGGTCAAAGGCGATGCCGCCCCGAAAGCCACGCAAGTCACCCCTGCTTTGGTTCGTGTTCATGGTGATAATGGCTATGCTCCAATATCCCATGAAGTGGGGATCCCGCTTCTGGTTGAAGCCGCCAAAACTGTTGGCGTTGGCGTTTTGGCCATCAGCCATGTTCATCATATGGCCGCCCTCTGGCCAGAGGTCGAAGCCTTGGCGGAACATAATCTGGTGGGGCTGGCCTGTACGCCTTATATGCCAGCGGTTGCGCCTGCCGGCGCCACCAAGCCGTTGTTTGGCACCAACCCGCTGTCGTTTGCATGGCCGCGCCCGGGCAAATCACCAGTTGTTTTTGATATGGCGACCGCCTCCATGGCGATGGGGGAAGTGCAAATCGCCGCCCGTGAAGGCCATGATGTGCCGATGGGTACAGGGCTTGATAAAAACGGGACGATGACCACCAACCCGAATGAAATTGCCGATGGTGGGGTGTTGCTGCCTTTCGGCGGTTATAAAGGGTCTGCTATCGCCATGATGGTTGAACTCTTAGCCGCGGGCTTGGTGGGGGAGAATTTCTCGTTTGAAGCCAAAGAAGGCGATAATGGTGATGGCGGCCCGCCGCAAGGGGGGCAATTTATTCTGGCGTTATCACCGGAAATGATCGCCACCGATCAATGGGATGATCATTGTGAAGGCTTCTTCAACAAATTAACGGGGCTTGATGGGGTGCGCCTGCCCGGCGAACGCCGTCATAAGAACCGTTTGTCTGACGCCCCGCGCCAGATCAACACCCCATTGGTGGAAAAAATCCGCTCTTTGATGACGTGATTATCTGATGATTGGCAGTTGTGGCGCGGCACGCTTAGACAGCAATTCCGCCCCTTCTGCCGTCAGCAGAATATTTTCTTCATGCACCATCATTTTGCCGCCGGAGAGCGATAAAGACGGCTCCAGCGTCAGCACCATATTTTCGGTCAAGACAGTTTCATCCCAACCAATATGCGATGGCGGCTCCGTCAATTGAATCCCCAGACCATGGCCATAACGGCCGACATCATCATCACTGCTGCCCAAACGCGATTGCATGATGCCAAAAAGATCAGCGGAGGTCATGCCCGGCTTTAAGCCTGTGATGGCATCTTCCGTGGCTTGCCATAGCAATTCATAAGCCTCCAACGCCTCAG
>CALFYS010000107.1 GCA_937952245.1 uncultured Alphaproteobacteria bacterium
CATGCCCAACCCTATGCTGATCAGCAACGCAAGGAAGGCCGATTTCAAAATTGAGATCATTTTTAATGCTGGAATATAATATGCTGGAATATGTGCTGTCATGGCGGTCTTCTTATTTCCGAAATGAAGATTTTACTTCTGTTTCAATGTAATTCAGACGATAGTTATGAAAACTATATGGTCAAAAAATGGTCTATTCTAGGATTATTTTAGCCCCTTTAAACCCTTGTTCGATGACCATGACCAATGTTTGATCGGCATAGGCCACGTCATTAATGGGGCCAATCCGAACACGGTGGATCAATTGGCCATCATTATCAAAGGTTGAGATCGCCGATTGCCCCAGCCCTTTGATTTTAGCCATCACCACTTCGGCGTTGGACAGCTCGCTGAACGCCCCCACTTGAATAAAGATATTGGTCTCAACCGGCGACAGTTCAATCACCTCAGTTGAACGATTGGCGTTAAGCAATTCAAGGGCGGAAACCGAGCTGGATTTCTTTTCGGTCACTTTGCCATTGGATGATGATTTCAGGGTGACTTTAGGCACCGCCGCCGCCGTAATTTGCGGCATCTCTTCGGTTCTGCTTTGGCCTAACAGCGGGAAACGGCCTTCTTTGGCATCCCGTTCCAGCCTTAAGCTTTCTTCGGCCAGAATTTGAACCCGCACTTTCGCGATCCCTTTGTCTTTGAAGCCAAGCAGGCGCGCCGCCTCCCGCGAAAGATCAATAATCCGCCCCGCCACAAAAGGCCCGCGATCATTGATGCGGATCACCAGCGAACGGCCATTATCCAGATTTGTCACCCGCACCGCCGATGGCATGGGCAGGGTTTTATGGGCGGCGGAAACAATCTCCGGATCAAAAATCTCACCATTGGCGGTGAGCTTTCCGGCGAATTCATCCCCATACCAAGAGGCGATTCCGGTTTCGTCATAATTCAGGTCACGTTCTGGGTAATACCAAATGCCTTTAACTTCATAAGGATTGCCAATTTTATAGCGCGGTTCGGCCTTCACTGAACTGGTGAGCGCGGCTTGGCCTTCGCGCATTTTCTTTTTGGTCAGGTCAATGGCAACCTCAACCGCTGTACAGCCGGATAAAACAAAGGCCAGAAGGATAAAAATAGAAGAAAAGCGCATGATTATCTCATCGTATCGGATAATGTGCCCACAGCAATGGCAAAGTAATTGGACCTATTCCATTTCAGAATAGCCTCATAATTTTTATAGACCAAATACGCAGGGCCTTCCGCGCCGCCGGGCATGACCAAACGGGCTTGGATATTCCGGCTGGGGAGATTTTTACCCTCTTCGGTCTTCACCCCCAATTCAGCCCAAACCTGCAGGCCTTTCCATGTTTTATTATCATGAAGTGCCATGGCATTGGCGCGGCTGGCGGCGCCGGATTCCGGCAAGGTGACTTTGCGCCCCCATGTAATATCATCGCGCCAGCCCACACGTTTCAGGTAATTTGACGCCGAAGCAAAAACATCAGCCTGGGTTGTCCAAATATCTTGCCGTCCATCGCCATCGTAATCTTGAGCATAACGGTTAAAAGACGATGGCATGAATTGCGACTGCCCCATGGCGCCCGCCCAACTGCCTTTCATGTCTTTCGCCGCGATATGGCCTTCATCAATGATGGTGAGGGCATGGAATAATTCTTTGCGGAAGAATTTTGACCGCCGCCCATCATAGGCAAGGCTGGCCAAAGCGGGAATGACATCAAAACCGCCGGTCACGCGACCGAAATCTGTTTCAATCCCCCATAGCGCCACGACAAACCGCGGCTGCACGCTATATTTATCACCAATCTCGGTGAGCAGCGCCTGATGGGTTTTAAACCGTGCCTGCGCTCTTTTTTGGCGCGATACAGGCACAACGCGATCAAGATATTCCTGAAAGGTCAGGGTAAATTCAGGCTGTTTGCGATCAAGTTCAATCACCCGTGGGATCGGCTTAATGCCGGTTAAAGCGTCATCCAGCGTGGCGCTGCTGATGCCTTTATCAAGGGCTTCACTACGCAAATCTTTCAGCCAATCATCAAACGATTGTTCAGCAATCGCCGCCCCGGGGAAAGCCGCCCCTGACAAAGCCAGACCGAAAAGAATAAGAGCGATGGACGTAAGCGTTTTCATGTTGAACCCCGGATGCGAAAAAACCCAAAAACCAGATTAACGATTGAGCCGCCTCAACACAATAGCAAAACACCGCCCAACCACCCCAAAAAGGGTTGATCTTGTGGATCACGTCAGCTGGAACACGAGATATAGGGTGATTGGGGTGGTGATGCTGGCCATTACCGTGGAGGCTAGAATAGCCGAGGCCGTGCGGCCGGAATAACTGTCATAAAACTGCGACAGCATAAAGACATTGGCGGCAACCGGCAGGCAGGAAGCGATAATCGCAACCTTCACCCAAAGCACATCTTGCCCGGGGATCAATAAAAACACCGCCGCCACCAACACCGGATGAATGATCAATTTAAAAATGGTGATCGCGCTGATCTCTGAAAACGCTTGGCGGATCGGTTGGCCATAAAGCGTGGCGCCAAGGGCAAACAGCGCGGCAGGAGCGGCGCCATTGGCCAGCAGGGTTAAGGTTCGTTCCATCACCAGCGGCATGGTCAGCCCCGATGCCGCGAATAAAAGCCCCGCCACCACCGATTGCAAAAGCGGGTTTTTCGCCATGGTCAACAGGATTTGGCCTAAGGTTGCGGTCAAGCTGCGGGTTTCTTTCGCCACAAATATTGCCGTCATGGCCAGCAACACCACGGTATCGGCGAATAACATCAACCCCATGGGCAAGGCCGCTTCTTCCCCAAACGCAAGGATCACCAGCGGCACGCCGATATAGCCATAATTGGGATAGGCGTTATTCAGCCCGAAAATCCCACTTTCGGCGCGATTAAGCCCAAAAACCAGCCGCGCAAAAATAGCACTCCCCCCAAAAATAAGGATCGTCACCACTTCATAGCGCCATAAAAACCCCAAATTAAAAAAGGCTTTCGGGTCATTGGCGGCGACATTGATGAACATATAAGCGGGCAGAACAATGAAAAACGCGAAACGGCCAATCATTTTCGCGCCGGACTCATCACAAAACTTCAACGCGCGAGCGGCTGTTCCTAAAAAAACCAATACAAAGAAGGGGATGGTGATGGCGAGGACGTCTAGCATGGCCAAAATCTACCCCATGGCTGGGGGAATGAGAAGGCCAATTCAGTTTTTTTGCAAAAAATGACGAATTTCATGAAATGGTGTCTTTATTTTCCGAAAATGCGGTGCTATAGATCAATCCGTCGGAGAGGTGGCAGAGCGGTTGAATGCACCGGTCTTGAAAACCGGCAAGGGTGAAAGCCCTTCGTGGGTTCGAATCCCACCCTCTCCGCCATTTTCCCATACATTCTGCCATATTTGCCCTGACCATGACCATCACTCATCCATTAAATTTAAGGTGATTTGCCGATAGGAGCTTGATATATTGGCGTCATGTCATCTTCAGCCCCTAAAAACTCCAATAATACCCACAGCGCCGCCAAAAAAGCCGCACCAACAGCATTTAAAGCCAATGGCCCCATCCCTTTTCGTGAGGCTTTAGCCGTCTGGATTAAGATCAGCCTGTTGAGTTTCGGCGGGCCAGCGGGGCAGATCGCCTTGATGCACCGTCTTATCGTCGATGAGAAAAAATGGATCAGCAATGAGCGGTTTTTACACGCGCTGAATTTCTGCATGGTCTTGCCTGGCCCCGAAGCCCAACAATTGACCATCTATCTCGGTTGGTTGATGCACCGCGTCTGGGGCGGGATCGTGGCGGGCGTGTTGTTCGTCTTGCCCGGGGCGGTGACCGTGCTGTTGTTGAGCATCCTATACGCCGGCTTCCAAGATGTGATGCTAGTCGAAGCGTTGTTTTTTGGCATCAAAGCCGCGGTTTTGGCAATTGTTATCCAAGCTTTGATTAAGATCGCGCAGAAAACCTTGCATCGCCCGCGGTTGGTCGCCATCGCTGGCATCGCGTTTCTGGCGGTGTTTTTCGCCAATATCCCCTTCCCTCTGGTGATTATTCTGGCCGGGCTGGCGGGGTGGATGCTGGCGCGGGATGAAACCGCCAGCCAAGCTGCCAGCCAAGCCGCCAGCCAAGCCGCCGAAAAACCTGAAAACGCGCTTGAAAACGCGCCTAATCAATCCCTCGAACACGCCGCCCCGCCACCATCCGCCGCCCGCAACGTCAAGGTGCTGGCGATCTGTTTAACCCTCTGGCTCGCGCCACTGTTGGGGATGTGGATGGCGTTGGGCCCAAGCCATGTGTTTGTGCAGGAAGCGGTGTTCTTCAGCCAGATGGCCATGGTCACTTTTGGCGGGGCATATGCCGTCTTGGCCTATATGGCGCAACAGGCGGTGGGGGTTTACGGCTGGCTGAACGCGGGCGAAATGCTGGATGGGCTGGGCATGGCGGAAACCACCCCCGGCCCGTTGATCATGGTGGTGCAATTTGTGGGCTTCATGGGGGCGTATCGCAACCCCGGGATGCTTGATCCGTTTTTGGCGGGCACATTGGGCGCCGCCGTCACCACTTGGGTGACATTCGCCCCTTGTTTTTTATGGATTTTCCTTGGCGCGCCCTACATCGAACGGCTAAGGGGCAATCGCCATCTTTCCGCCGCCCTGAAAGGCATTACCGCCGCTGTCGTGGGGGTGATGTTGAACCTTGCCCTGTGGTTTGGAATGCGGGTTATGTTCCAAGAGATGAACAGCGTTGATCTGCTTATTGTTGAAGGTTTGCCCCTGACCTTCACCTGGCCTGAGGTGAGCAGCATTGACCTTGCCACTGCCGCCATCGCCATGAGCGCGTTTTTGGCCATGGCGAGGTTCAAGGTGGGGATGATCAAAACCCTAGCCATAAGCGCCGCTGTTGGGGTGGTTTATGGGGTGGTTGCGGGGTGATTAAAGCAAATCTGCCGGAATATTCTCATCATAAACGTGACGTGCGAGTCATAATACGGATCCACCAACAGGCCGGAATCTCCAAAAAGCACATGGCCAACTTTGTGATTTTGATTGCCATTTGAATCTGAGGGTAATGACGTAAATTCAAATGCATCCGTAAAGCTCGAAGGCAAACCATTATTTGCAGGTATCTGCAAATTAAACACTAGAGAAAAACCCGTAGGAAGCGATCTGTTTAAAAACTAATCGGATAAATCAAATATTTCATTCTGAAGTGTTTCTGAAGAAAATGGGATCCGAAGATTATTTGCGATTCTAGTCATTTGTATTTCCTCCTGTTCCACCGTTTAGTCTAGAAAAAACAACTGGAATAAGAGAAAAAATGACCAAAACGGATAATTCATTAGCCTTCTTAAAATAAAATCATTAACAAAAAAATAATTTTA
>CALFYS010000108.1 GCA_937952245.1 uncultured Alphaproteobacteria bacterium
GGGTCAGAACAGGGCCGGTGATTTGGGTTTCGCCGCCCTCACTATCACCTTCGCCATTACCTTCGCCTTCACCTTCAGGCGCGTTTGGGTCAACCGCCGCCCGCAAGGCTGTAATATCAATGGTGACGGTTTCCAAAATATCATTCAAGACATCTTCAGGCACAGGGAACGGGGCTTCAATCGCGCCGATATCCGAAATGTTGGTGCCCCAACCCGAAGTGAAAATATCAACAGGCTCAGGGGTCAGTTCAGATGAAACCGCAATCGCGCCGGAGAGCAAAATCACATCGGTATCGCCATTGTTTTTAACCCGCCCCGCAACGGTTGTTCCGCGGATAGATGCCGTGGCATTCGGCAGGTTTAAGGCGACGTTATCAGGCTTCTGGCTGGCGATTTTGCCCGAAATAAACTTAAACGTGCCTTTTGTGATGGTGGCGGAAAGGCTAGAGGTTTCCGCGTCAGCGGGGTCATAGACAAATTCATCAAAAATAATGCTGGAATCAGGGCCAATGGTAAAAACCGTCTGGTCTTTCAATAGGATTTGCAGATTGGTATCCGGGCCGGTGGCGATCTCATCATTCAGATAGATGGGGTCACCAACACCAGCGCTACGGCCAATTACTTGCCCCGCTTCGTCTTGGAATGAAATCCGAATATCACCGGTGCTGAACGCCACCACGCCTGAAATTGGCCGTTTGATCTGGGCGGTCGCAAGTGAGGCACTGGCGGTGATGAATAAAATAAAAGCAATCAAAGCGCGTAACATGGCAAACCTGTCCATAAATCACATTATTCTAAAATAAGACTTTGCTAATATATCAGCACAGAACCCAGAAAGCGATGACCGATTTGGATAGGCCAATCACTTTTGTGTGATCGCGATTTTAAAGGAAAATTCAATCAAATCGGAGTTGGTGTGGCATTAAACGCCGGGGCGTTCAAACACGCCTCCACCCCGCCGAAATCGTCAATCTTTTTCTGCTGGTCTTGGAACGCCATGGCGTTGACCTTGTCGGGGTCGCAAATTGCCCACAATCGCCGCTCACCTTCCGCGCAAGCCGCTTGATGCTGCGCGTCTTCTGATGCCGCCAGATCATGATTTTCTTCAGGGTCTTCGGCCAAATTAAACAATTGCGGGGCATGGCCAACATAGGCGATATATTTCCAGTCGCCCCATCGCACCATAAAATATCCTGTATCAGAACCGCCATCGTGATATTCGCTAAAAAGACTGCGATCATGATCAGCTTCGGTTTGCGCGCTGGTGATCAAATCCACCCCTGGCCAATCTTCCGGCTGTTCGATCCCGGCGAGCGCCAAGGCGGTGGCGGGAATATCCAGCAGATGCACCGCGTCTTCCCTGTTTTGACCTTTCGGGATGTCCGGCCCTTTGACGATCATCGGCACCGCGACAGAACCTTCATACATGGCCATTTTTGTCCAAAACCCATGATCGCCCAACAACTCGCCATGGTCTGATGTATAAATCACCAACGTATCATCGCCATGGCCAGATTGTTCCAATGCCGCCAGCACTTGCCCCACGCAGTGATCCATAAACGTGACCAGCGCGAAATAGGCGGCGCGTGCCTCACGGGCGCGTTCAGGGGTGAAATAATCAGCATAATCATAAAATTGCCGAAGGGTGTTTAACGCCGGATGGTCATGCAGGCTGGGAATCGCCTCTGGCATGGCATCAGGATCATAAAGCGCCAGATATTCATCGGGCGCGATCAACGGGTAATGGGGGCTGACAAAAGAAATAAATCCGGCAAATGGAGTGTCATCATCTGATTTTTCAGCCAGCCATTCTTGGGTGGATTGGGTGATGGCGCGGTCATAATCAGTATAACTGGAAGCCCCGCCGCCAACCTCTCGTGCCAATTCTTCCGCCGCGTCAAATTTTGGCGGAGTATCGCGCAACAGCCCAATGGGCCAGCCCCGTTCCCCCACAATATGCATTGGCAGAATTTCACGGCTAAAGCCATTGTCGATCCGCCCCGAATGAAAATGCAATTTCCCGATGGATGTCGTCTCATACCCTCGGTCACGAAGCTCATGCATCCATGATCGCGGCGCGCCATTATAGGCGGTGGCGCTATCCCAAAATCGGTTTTGATGAACATAAGTCCCGCAAGCCAGCGCCGCTCGAGCCGGCACACACATCGGCGATGGCGTGTACGCGCGGGCAAATTGCGTGCCATCCGCCGCCAGCGCATCAAGATGGGGGGTTTTGATCATCCCCTTTGAAAATCGCCCCAGTGAATCAAAGCGATGTTCGTCAGAGATGATCACCAACAGGTTTTTGGCTTGATGTTTTGATGTATGTTGTGGTGTTTCCCCAGCCATGACATTCCCCCTTCATGGTGATGATATTCATCATGACCGCAAAAGAAGAGATGATCAATCAGGATTATTCCGCCAGCAAAGTGACCGTGCCTGATGACGCCAAAGCGGTGTTGTCAGCGGCGGAAACATCAATCCCGCCAACCGCCGCTTGATCATTAGAGGCGTTTTGCAACAGTTTGAACGAGGCTTCCACGCCGGTGTTTTGCGCCATGGCAAAACCATTGGCCAAAATAAGGCCAAAAAAAATCACGCAAAAAAATTTTTACGTTCAAGCGCAACACAAGACTTAACCAAAAGTATCAAAAACAATGCGATCTTATAGCCCTTTTGGGTAGGTTTTTCTAGACCTTTAAGGATATTTCACAATTATTTGATTTTGCCCATTTCCTGATTAAGCAGGGCATAGAGCGG
>CALFYS010000109.1 GCA_937952245.1 uncultured Alphaproteobacteria bacterium
AAAGGGATATTTTACTGGCCTTTTCGCCCTGAACCAAGTATGCATCTGCCATACCCCAATTTTCAGGATTATATCATGGCACCGAGACTTCGTAACATCGCCATCATCGCCCATGTTGACCATGGCAAAACAACGCTGATCGACAGCATCATGAAACAGTCAGGGATGTTCCGTGATAACCAGCAAGTGTCCGAACGCTTGATGGATAGCGGCGATCTGGAAAAAGAGCGGGGCATCACCATTCTGGCCAAGCCGACGTCAATCTCATGGCAGGATGCCGATGGCCAAGATATTCGCATCAATATTATCGACACGCCCGGCCACGCTGATTTCGGTGGTGAGGTGGAACGTGTTCTGCATATGGCCGATGGCGTGATCCTCTTGACGGACGCCGCCGAAGGCCCGATGCCGCAAACCAAATTCGTTTTGGGCAAAGCTTTGGCGCAGGGGCTGAAGCCGATTGTGATCATCAATAAAATTGACCGCTCCGACGCGCGCCCCGAAGCGGTGGTGGATGAAGTCTTTGATCTCTTTGTGGCGCTTGATGCCAATGATGATCAATTGGATTTCCCTATTCTTTACGCCTCTGGCCGTGATGGTTGGTGTGTCCGTGATCTGACGGAGCCTCGGGAAAACCTCTCACCATTATTGGAATTGATCTTGGATCATGTGCCGGCGCCGAACCTGCCCGAAGATAAGCCTTTTGCTATGCTGGCCACGCTCTTGGATAAAGACCCGTTCTTGGGGCGGTGTTTGACCGGCCGTGTGGTGCAGGGCATCGCTCGGGTTAATGATACCGTCACCGCCATCAATCTTGATGGCAAGACCGTTGAACAAGGCCGCTTGACCAAACTCTTGCGCTTTGAAGGCACGGAACGTGTGCCGGTGGATATTGCGCATGCGGGGGACATCATCTGTATCGCGGGGCTGGCGAAAGCTTCGGTCGCTGATACGATTGGAGCGGCGGGGCTGGACGCGCCGGTGGCCTCAACCCCGATTGATCCGCCCACCATGTCGGTTACCATCATGGTTAATGACAGCCCCTTGGCGGGTCGTGAAGGCAAAAAAGTCACCTCCACGATGATCCGTGAAAGGCTCTTGGCGGAAGCCGAAACCAATGTCGCCATCACCTTTAATGAAAGCGATGGCAAAGACGCGTTTGAAATCGGCGGCCGCGGGGAATTGCAACTGGGCGTGCTGATTGAAACCATGCGCCGTGAAGGGTTTGAGATGACCGTCTCACGCCCCCAAGTTTTGCTCCGTCATGAAAATGGCCAGAAACTTGAGCCGATCGAAGAAGTGATTATTGATGTTGATGATGACTATTCCTCAACCGTGATCGACAGTTTGAATCGCCGCAAAGCTGAAATGGTTGATATGCGGCAGGCGGGAGCAGGCAAAACACGCTTGACCTTCCACGCGCCGTCTCGCGGGTTGATCGGGTATCAATCGCGCTTCTTGACCGAAACCCGCGGCACGGGCGTGCTGAACCGTTTGTTCCATGAATACGCCCCTTATCGCGGTGATATTCAAGGCCGCCGTAATGGCGCGTTGATTTCCAATGATCAGGGTGAGGCGGTGGCCTATGCGCTGTTCAACCTGCAAGACCGTGGGGTGATGTTCATCGACCCACAACAAGCGGTCTATCAAGGCATGATTGTTGGCGAACATAGCCGTGATAATGACCTTGAAGTCAATGTGCTGAAAGGCAAGAAACTGACCAATGTTCGCGCTTCCGGCAGTGATGAAGCGGTGACGCTGACCCCGCCACGGCGGATGTCGCTTGAAGATATGATGGCGTATATCAATGAAGACGAATATCTGGAAGTGACGCCATTGTCATTGCGGCTCAGGAAGATTTATCTGCTCGCCCATGAGCGGAAAAAACACGCCCGCACCGCGTC
>CALFYS010000110.1 GCA_937952245.1 uncultured Alphaproteobacteria bacterium
GCTGAATTTCTGGGGCGGATCAATGCCACATTAAAAGACCAACCGTTTCTTTCTGGCGATAAACAAGGGTTTTTGGATATGGCCTGCCTGCCGTTTATTCGGCAATTCCGCATCGCTGATCCGGCGTGGTTTGATGAACAAGACTGGCCTTATCTGCATCCATGGTTGCAAGATTTCCTGCAATCGGAACGCTTTGCCGCCATCATGAAGAAATACGACCCTTGGAAAGAAACAGGCGGCGATGGTCTCTGGCCGTGGTGATGCTGCGGGTCTAAGACGTCTGGCCTAGGTTAAATCCGACAATTGATCCTGATAGGCGAAAAACGCCCCTAACCCGCCGGTATGGGTATAGCATACCCGCGCCCCTTGGGGGATGCGGCCTGACCGAACCAATTCAGGCACGGCGGCAAATGATTTCGCGGTATAGACAGGGTCAAGGATCAAGCCTTCATATTGCGCCATCAAGGTCATGGCGGATTCCGCCACCGCCCCCATGCGGCCATAACCCGGGGCAAGCGCGCCATCCCAAATATCAATCGCGTCATCGGACAGGGCTAAATCTTGGCCAGTCATCTCTTGATACGCCGCTAATAACGCGGTGATCCGGTCGATCTGCAAGGCTTTTTCCCGCCGGACACAAGACCCGATGACATGGGTTGCATAGGGCGCGAAACCTGCGATGAAGCCGGTATGGGTCATGCCACTGCCGGTGCCGGTGACGACAAAGTCGAAACCATCATCTTCTGCCCTGATTTCTTCCGCCGCATCAGCATAGCCCAGCGCGCCAATCGGGTGTTCGATCTTCCCCAGCGGGATGACATAAGGTTTACCGCCAGCTAATTTGATCTCTTCCGCGCGTTGATAAAGCGCTTTATCCGCGCCGTTTTCATCTTCACCCACGGGAAAATGCATGACCTCCGCCCCAAGGATACGGCTTAAAAGAACATTGCCGGAATTAAGGTAAAGATCAGATGGTGATGCAACACGGCTTTCCAGCTGAACGATCACCCGCATCCCCAGACGCGCGGCATTTGCCGCGGCCAATCGCGTGAAATTGGATTGCACCGCCCCTGTGATCAAGATTGTATCGGCTTCTTCCGCCAGAGCCGCGCCAAAATAATAATCCAGCTGGCGGGTTTTATTGCCGCCAAAACTGACCCCCGCCAGATCATCGCGTTTGACCCATAAATCAATCCCCAAATGATCAGAAAGCCTGTTCAACCGTTCCAATGGAGTTGGTCTTGTGATTAATCCAGCACGGGGAAAACTTGGCATTTAAACCTCGGTATCGCGGGTGATGTGACGACGGGTGCGGCGGATGATGAAAAACACCAATCCCCCCACAATCGGCACGGCTAAGGCTTTGATGACATCAAGGTCAGCCCCCCATTCTTCAATAGGAAAGCCTTTCGCCAAATAATGCACAAGACCAACACCGTAATAGGTCAAAGCCGCGATTGACAGGCCTTCAACGGTTTGTTGAAGCCGCAATTGCGCTGACGCCCGCTTATCCATGGATTGCAACAGGTCACGGTTTTGTTCTTGGATTTGCATTTCGGTTTGGGTTTGCAGCAATTGACCCGCCCGTTCAATCCGCAAGGCGACGCGATCCAGCCGATTGGAAAACGCCTCACAAGTTTGCATCGCCGGTGTCATTCGGCGTTCGATAAACCCTTCAATGCCTTGAAAATCTTTCAGGTAATTGAGTTTCAACGCCGCCATACGGGCTTCAAAAACCTCACGATACGCTTTTGTCGCCGCCATGCGATAGAGCGTGTCAGCATAAAGTTCTTCAACTTTGGCGGAAAGATTGGTCAAGGTTTTCACAAGATTAACCTGCTGGTTATGGTCATCCTTGCCAGTGCTGATTGTTTTCGACAAATCGCGGGTCAGGTTTGAAAGGCTGGTGGCCAGTTTTGAAAGCTTACCGCCGGAAGATTGAGCTTTGGCAAAACCCAACATCGCCAGAAAACGGTAAGTTTCCATTTCCACCACCCGCTGCACCATCCGCCCCAATCGCGCGGCGGACATATGGTGGTTAAAGATCACCGCCCGCGAAAACCCATCATCATCAGCATCAAAACTGATGATAAGTTGCGCCGCGCCATCATCAATGAAATTCGATGGGGCCGCGCGGCTCGCCAGCATGGATTTGGCTTTGTCTTGATTAAACCGCAACGGCGGCTTGCCCCCAACCTCCAACCAAATGGCATGGAAAATTTCAGCCGGCATATGGTCAATGAACTGAAACGGCGATTGCGCCCGATGGGCTTGATCAACCTCTGCTTTGTTAAAAGCATTTTTGGCAAGCCCCGATTTCGCCGCCTGCCCATCTTCGATAATGCTGACCGAAACAAATTCTGTGTGGCGTTCAATGCGGAGGCGGAAAGCGTCAAAATCACTTTGCAGAAATTTACTGCCCGAGGGCATTTCATCTTGCCCATGGGTGCTGAGATAGGTGTTCACATGGTCAATGATCGCTTGGTCATCACCACGTTCGGTCAAATAGACAAATCGAATAAACCGCCCTGCCCCATTAAAATCTGAAAACGTGCGGGCATGGACTTCATCCAATAATTGTTGGCGGAGCGAATGTTCACGCATGATTAAATCCTAATCTTAAGACATAATCTTACAGGAAATAATCAGATTTAGCACCCCTTGAGCGTTGCGGCATAAAGCCCCGAAACCTGAATAGGTTAATGACCAGCACAGCGATTAAGAATTTCGCCCTTCAAGATGGGCAATCACCGCTTCCGTCACCTCTTTGGTGGTGGCACTGCCGCCAACATCAGGGGTCGTAATCCCTGCCCCACAAACCGCATCCACGGCGGTCATCAGGCGTTGCGCGGCATCCGACCGACCAAGGTGATCCAACATTTGCGCCGCGGTCCAGAACGTCGCCACCGGATTGGCGATGCCTTGCCCCGTAATATCAAAGGCGGAACCATGGATCGGTTCAAACATGGAGGGGAAGCGGCCTTCTGGGTCAATATTGGCGGTTGGCGCAACACCGATACTGCCGGCCAATGCCCCCGCAAGATCAGATAGAATATCAGCATGAAGATTGGTGGCGACAATTGTATCTAAACTTTGCGGGTCTAAGGTCATGCGCACCGTCATGGCATCCACCAAAATTTTATCCCATGTCACATCAGGGAATTCAGCCGCCACTTCTGCCGCGATTTCATCCCACATCACCATGCCATGCCGCTGGGCGTTGGACTTTGTCACCACCGTCAGCAATTTACGCGGACGGGATTGGGCAATTTTAAAGGCATAGCGCATGATCCTCGTCACGCCCACGCGGGTAAAGATCGACACTTCTGTCCCCACTTCTTCAGGCATCCCGCGATGCGCTCGCCCGCCACTGCCGGCATATTCCCCTTCTGAATTCTCACGGATAATCACCCAATCCAGATCACCGGTTTCCACCTGCCGGAGCGGCGATTGTATCCCCGGGATAATGCGCGTCGGGCGGACATTGGCGTATTGATCAAACCCTTGGCAAATCGGCAATCTCAACCCCCATAGGGTGATATGGTCGGGCACATCAGGGGCACCGACCGCGCCAAAGAAAATCGCATCAAATTTTTTGAGCGCATCCAAACCATCTTCGGGCATCATCATGCCATGGGTTTTGTAATAATCAGACCCCCAATCAAAATGAGTCACATCAAAGGATAAATCCCCCATCACCTGACCAAGGGCGGTTAAAACATCAAGCCCCGCTGAGATCACTTCAGGACCAATACCATCGGCGGGGATGGCGGCGATTTTAAATGAAGACATCGGATAACCTTTTAAAAATAAGTGCAGAGAAGGTTGTGAATTATTCTATAATGTTAATCCTATTGGTTGCGCTTATTGTTGACAATGCTAAAACAAAGGCATGACAGAAAAATCAACACATTTAGAAGAATTAATCGCCCATCTTCAACAAGAACTGGCGGCGCTTAATGATGAATTGTTCACCCAACAGCAAGAAATCAGACGGCTTAACGTGGAAATTCGTCACCTCAACAATAAATTGAAATCCATCCAACATGGCGATGAGATTTTGAACCCCGCGGATGATACCCCGCCGCCCCATTATTAAGTTCAAGATAAGGGTCGCGTAGCATGGCACGGCATCAACACGGGCGGTATCGAAAAAACCGCAAACCACGCCCCTCCTTTTCACCAGACCCGGTGACCGTGACGGTGACCAGCATTGGCCAGCGCGGTGATGGCATGGCAAGCATCACCCAATCTGATGGCGGGGAAGAACGTTATTTTATCCGCAATAGCATGGTGGGGGATGTGCTTTCGGTGCGCCCCGTCAGGCGGCATCAATCGGGCTTGGATGCTGAGATCATGTCGGTCATCACCCCTTCCCCTGATCGCATCACCCCAGATTGCCCCAGCGCGGCAGAATGCGGCGGGTGCCAGTTTCAATACATGGCGAAAGATCATTATCAAGACTGGAAATTTGAGATGGTGCGATCAAGCCTGAGCCGAGCTGATGTCATCCCCGATGAATGGCGGCCTAGTTTTTTCGCCGAATATGGCGGCAGACGGCGAACACGATTGGCATGGCGGCGCTTGAAAGATGGCGTGATTTGCGGCTTCAGGGAAGCCCGAAGCCATCAGATTATCGCCCCCGATGGATGCCTTGTGGCGCATCCTGAATTGCGCCAAGCCATGGATACGCTCAAAACCCATCTCTTGCCGCATACAGACCCATCTTCCCAAGGTGAGGTTGAAATTACCCTTGCTGACGCGCCCCAAAATCAAGGTCAAACCAGTGCTTATTTATGGGATATTGCCTTCCGCCCTCAAGAGGCGTTCAAGCCAAAAACCATCACCGCCATGGTAACAGAAGCAAGCCACCACCCCATCGCGCGATTATCGCAAATCCATCCATCCGGTGATGTGGAATTGCTCTATGAGAAAACCCCGCCGGTGGTGACATGGTCGCTTGATGCCAATGGTGAAAACACCATCACCTTAACCCCGGCGGCGGGGTCTTTCATGCAGGCGGATGCCAGTGCCGAAGGCCATATGCAGCAACAAATCGCCAATGCCCTTAAGGGCAACAAGCAGATTGTTGATTTATTCTGCGGCAGCGGCAGTTTAAGCCTTCCCCTTCTGACCAGCTCGAACCCGCCTGAAAAAATCAAAGGCATTGATAGCGCGGCCTTGGGGTTAGAGGCGTTGATGGCGGCGGCGAAATCAAACGGGCATCATCACCGCGTTTCTGTTGAAAACCGAAATTTATTCAAAGACCCGCTCAACGCCGAAGAATTATCTGCTTTTGATGCCGCGATTATCGACCCCCCAAGGGCAGGCGCGGCGGCGCAAATGCCGGCCATTGCCAACAGCAATATCACCCGCGTCATGATGGTTTCATGCAACCCCAATAGTTTTGCACGGGATGCGCAAATCCTGATCCAAGAGGGGTTTCAATGCCGCTGGGCGCAAATGATTGATCAGTTTTACCTGACCGCCCATGCGGAATTGATCGCCTGTTTTGAACGCTAGATTTTAAGCTAGAATGACGATTTAAGCTTTAAAGACATAGGTCTGGCTGCGGGGGCTGTTGACGCGTTCCACAATATCCAGTTTCTCAAAAGTCTTCATCGATTTATAGAACTGCGCTTTGGAAATTTTCTTGCCCAATTCAGCGGCTTGTTCAAGGATGGCATCGCATTGGATTTCTTTTTCCACCGTGCCATCGGCATATTGTTCCCATACCAGCAACAAAACATCACGATCAGCGTTTGTCAGCCCTGATAATCCCGCTTCATCCGCGGCATCACTGGTCATTTTTAATAGACCAAGATAAAAACGAACATTGGTCATAAAACACCTAATTTCATTTTATCTTCAAAAGAATGGGGCGAACCACTCCCAGAAGAATAGCAAAAACCAAAATACTGCCGATCACATCTCCAGAAAAATAGAGATAAGGCAATATCAAGTCGTCAATACCAAAATACATGGCATGAAGTAAACTATTAAAAAACGATGCCATGACCGAAAGGCTGATATAGGTCCAGATAATGCTGATATTAATATCGCGGTAAAACACCGGCGCGGCCCAAATGGAACGCTTTAAACTGGCGTTCAGCATGATCGCGGGGATAACAACAGCAAATGTCCCAACACCGCTGGAAAAAAGAGAATTGATCAAATCACCTGAATAAATGTAACCGCTGAGCAATTGCGCCAGATAAATCAATGGCCATATGATGGGGCCGATGAGCATCACCACCATAATTTTAATGCCATGGGGGATGAACACTAAACTGGCATAATTGACATATTCATCAGGGCGCAACAGGCTTTCAACAGGATAAATCACAAAGGTTTGAATCTGAAACCCAATGAAAATCACCAGAAACGCGATCAAAAAAGATGCTGTGTTCTCACTAAATTTCATGGTGCATTCAAACCTAAAGCTGTAAAATCAATATGCAATCAGACCTATCAATAAGATCAACACAATGACCATATCCGACAATCTCAACGCTAAAGCATTTCAGCATTTTGACAAGTCCAAGTTGAACCTGGACAAGATTAATGACGATCAGGTGAAAATCTTGGTGCTTTACGGGTCCTTACGGCCGCAAAGTTATTCCCGTCGTTCGGCGGAAGAAGGCGCAAGAGTGCTGGAAAAACTAGGGGCTGAAGTCCGGTTTTATGATCCATCTGGCCTGCCGCTTGTTGATGATAACGCCGATGCCACCCACCCCAAAGTTGCCGAATTGCGCGATATGGTGGCGTGGTGCGATGGCATGATTTGGTCGTCACCAGAACGCCATGGCGCGATGACAGGGGTGATGAAAACCCAAATTGATTGGATCCCGCTTTCGATTGGCTCCGTCCGCCCCACCCAAGGCAAAACCTTGGCGTTGATGCAGGTTTCTGGCGGATCACAAAGTTTTAACGCCCTTAATCAAATGCGGATTTTGGGGCGGTGGATGCGGCTTCTGACCATCCCCAATCAATCGTCCGTGGCGAAAGCCTATCAAGAATTTGATGATGATGGCCGCATGAAACCATCTTCCTATTACGACCGCATTGTTGATGTGATGGAAGAATTATACAAATTCACCGTCCTGACCCGCCATAATAAAGATTATATGACCGACCGCTATTCCGAACGTCATGACGCGTTGAAAAAGGGCGAATAACCCTCAAGATTATGGCTTAACCGACGTATCACATTCGGATGACTGCTGGTCATGGCGATAATGCTCACGGGCGTAGTGGTAGGCTTCGATCCCCGCCATGGTCAAGGCATAGAAAAACGCGAATTGATCTTTCAGCTGATCAAAGAAAATCTCATCAACCTCTTGATCATCATCATGAGCATCCGTTGTCGCCATTTCAGCCTCCTCCATGGCAAGACCACATGGGACTAGACCACAGGGGCGGGATCAAATCAACCGGATGGGCGCAATCCAAGCTTCGGATTAAGCTTTGGTGATGGCTTTTTTCGGATCGTAAAACGGCTTTTCCACCACAACAGCGTTGCGGGTTTCATCGCGCATCTCAACGGTCAAATCTGTCCCCAAGGCGCTGGCGTCAAGTTCCACCATGGCCAAGGCGATGTTCTTTTCCAGCCGCGGCGAATAAACAGCCGAGGTGACTTTCCCCACGGTCTCGCCATTTCGTTTCAATGCCCAGAAGGTGGTGTTCGGGCCTGTCAGCCTCGCGCCATCAATCTCAATCCCGATTTGCTTGCGGGTGATGCCTTGGTTTTTGATCTTGGTGAGCGCGTCCTTGCCAATAAAGTCATGGTCAGCGTCCAGCCCCACCAGACGATCCATCCCCAATTCAAACGGATTGGTCAGCAAATCCATATCCGCGTGGTAAGACAGCATCCCGCCTTCGATACGGCGGATTGATGACGTATGCCCGGGCTTCAGGCCAAAGGCCTCCCCCGCCGCCATAATGCGTTCCCACAAATCACTGCCGCGGCTGCCATCTTGCAGGTAAATCTCATACCCCAGCTCGCTTGACCAGCCGGTACGTGAGACCACCAGTTCCATGCCATCCAGCGTCAAATGCCGCAGCCAGTAATATTTCAGCTCGCGAATCTCTTCGCCAAACAATACCGCCATAATATCTTGCGAGCGCGGGCCTTGCAGCTGCAGTGGTGAGGCATCAGGTTCATGGAGATGCACATCCAGCCCTGAATTGACGGCAACCCCCTGCGCCCATAGCAAGACATCGCTATCCGCCAGCGAGATCCAAAACTTGTTTTCTTCGAGGCGAAGCAAGATCGGGTCATTGATCACACCGCCTTCGGCGTTGGTGATCAGGATATATTTACACTGCCCCACCGCCATTTTGCTCAAGTCACGGGGGGTCAGCAATTGCGCGAATGTCGCCGCGTCAGGGCCGGTGATTTCCACCTGCCGTTCCACCGCCACATCACAAAGAATGGCATCGTTCACAAGGTTCCAGAAATTCTGTTCCGGGTCGCCAAAATCGCGGGGGATATACATATGGTTATAGACGGAAAAATCCCGCGCGCCCCATTTCACTGTCGCGTCAAAATAAGGGGACTTTCTGATCTGAGTACCAAAGCCGAAATCATCAGGGTTGCGCATAAAAATCTCCCGCCGCTAGAACCGCTATTGCCTTGCAAGCATATATAAACCGCGTCACCGAAAAACAAGAGGATCAGGGGTTTTCTTTTTCATCGGAAGGCGCGCTGCCGCCATGGCACAAAAGCCCATCATCCAAGGCCAACCATGACAGTTTTGAATCGTGATGCACGTGAAATTCTGGTGCAAAATCTTCAGGATTGGTCAAGGTCGGGGCATAGAGGTGAATCTCACCGTCATAATGTTCCGCCTGAAACGCCATGGGCGTGCCGCATTGATCACAGAAAAACCGCTTCACCCCCTTAGATGAGGCGTAGAATTTCGGCGCAAGGTCATTGACTCCGCCGGTCTGCCATTGGAATTGATCCAGCCTTGTGCCGATAAACGCCACCACCGGCGCGGCGCAATTGCGGCGGCAATCATGGCAATGGCAATAGCACGCCCATGTCCGCTCGCCTGAAAATTGATACCGCACATGGCCGCAAAGACAATGGCCTGAAGTGCCAGATGATGGTGTTTCTGAAGTCATGGC
>CALFYS010000111.1 GCA_937952245.1 uncultured Alphaproteobacteria bacterium
GTCTAAATGGGTTGAAAACTGATGTTGTATATGAAACCGAAGGCGGTGCACCCAAGACACAGGGCGCGTGTCGATGACTTCAATATCCTTGATAAAACCTGTTGCGGCGTAACCTTGCTGATGGGCATGGGCGGTGAAATCAAATGACCCGGGCAATAATTGCGGTAATGGCGGCACAATCCGCGCTTTGCCTCTAATCACATCACCTGGTTTGACTGGCGTTATGGTGGCGGCATCGCCTCCTTTATTTTGGGATGTAATCAGCCTTAAATCAAAATCCGGCGCGCCGTCCCATAAACCTTCTGTTTCAGGATGAAGCCTGATCCGTTGCCTGTTCTTGGTCATGGTTTCAGCCATTTTCACAAGACCAGTGATTTCACGTTCTTGGGGCGCAACTGAAATCTCATGCCCGCGATTGATGGTCGATTGCAAGACAACGCCCAACACTATCATTGTCACGATCATGGCCACGGGCGTGATCCACGGCAGCGACCGCCACCCCGCCCACAGCCATAGCACCGCTGACAGCAAAAGCCCGAACATCAGGACCCCTTTCACGCCCAATGCCGCGGCATCAACCCCAACCTGCTCAAGCCCTTCGCCCATGGCGATCCCCAACATCATCAGCCCCGTCATGGCGATGCTGAACCGGAAAGGCAGTGTGACCCGCTCACCCCCGCCTTGGTTTTGACGGCCTTGGTCTCGACCGTCTTGATGCCCCGCCCCTTTGTTCAGATGCGTTCTTGATATTGTCCCTTGATGGCTCTTCATGTTAAACCTTTCCCCCTAAGACAATTCTTTGGGATTCGCTCTCGGTCAGGATTGATCCTGAAAGGAATTGTCATCATCAACCAACAGTATGCTTGAAAAAGGTTAATACTTTATGAGCGTGATCACTCGATTTGCACCATCCCCCACAGGTTTCCTTCATATTGGCGGCGCCCGTACGGCTTTATTCAATTATTTGTTTGCCCGCCGCCATGGGGGAAAATACCTTTTGCGGATTGAAGACACGGACCATGAACGCTCAACAAAAGAAGCGATTGATGCGATTCACGAAGGGCTTGAATGGCTTGGATTGGCCGGCGATGGTGAGGCGGTCAGCCAATCCGCGCGCGCTGACCGCCATATCGAAGTCGCTGAACAATTGCTGCAATCTGGCCATGCCTATCGGTGTTATTTAACCCCCGAAGAATTAACCGCCATGCGCGCTGAAGCTCGCCAAACAGGGCAAAAAATCACCAGCCCTTGGCGAGATGCAGACCCTTCAAATGCTCCTGATCTGCCTTTTACCGTCCGCCTGAAAATGCCACTTGAGGGCAGCACCACGATCAATGATGCGGTGCAAGGCGATGTCACGGTTCAGCACAGCACGCTCGATGATCTGGTGATGTTGCGCGGCGATGGCACCCCGACCTATATGCTGGCGGTGGTGGTTGATGACCATGATATGGGCGTGACCCATGTGATCCGCGGCGATGACCATCTCAACAACGCCTTCCGGCAGATGAAAATTATTGAAGCCATGGGCTGGCCGGTGCCGGTCTATGCCCATATCCCGCTGATCCATGGCGCGGATGGGGCGAAATTGTCAAAACGCCATGGCGCGCTTTCCGCCACCGCTTATCGTGAGATGGGGTATTTGCCCGAAGCCATGTGCAATTACCTCCTGCGCTTGGGGTGGAGTCATGGTGATGATGAGATTATTACCCGTGATCAAGCGATTGAATGGTTTGATTTGGACGGTATCGGCAAATCCCCGGCCCGATTTGATACCGATAAACTGACCGCCATCAACAGCCATTACATCCGGTCGCTTTCGCCGGAAGCCCTGACAGATTTAATCCTGAATGGCGCTGAGGTTGCGCCCCATATCACCGAACGGCTTCATGCCCTTGCCCCGGCCTTTGCCGAACGGGCGCAACATTTGGGCGATCTTCCGGCCATGGCAGGGTTTGCCACCCATGATGACATCCCCACGGTCGAAGCCGATGCCCAAGGCTTGTTGGATGACGCGGCTTGCGCACGATTAACTCAATTTGCCGCGGATTTACCCGATGACAACATGACGCCAGAAGCCTTTAAAGCCTTCCTTGGCGAATGGCTTAATACCCAAGGGCTGAAAATGCGGGATATTGGCCCTTGTTTGCGGGCGGCTGTCACAGGCATGAAGCAAACCCCTGATATTATTTTGATTTGTGCCAGCCTTGGGGCTGAAAATATCAAAAGACGGATCGCGGGCAATTGCAAAAATGAACAATAAAGGCTATAAATAATCATCCCCCGGTCAAAGCATTTGTGGTCACCACGCTTGCCAACCCAACCCTTTAATTAAAGGAACAGAATTATGGCCGATCGGCAGAATTCAAATTCATTCACCCTCACCAATAATCAAACTGGTGAAAGCGTTGATTTACCTATTCTAGACGGCAGTGTTGGCCCTGGTGTGATTGATGTTCGCGCCTTATACGCCAACACCGGTCATTTTACCTTTGACCCCGGCTTTGGGGTGACAGGCTCTTGTAAATCCGCCCTCACCTATATTGATGGTGATGAAGGTAAACTGATGCATGGCGGCTATTCGATTGATGAATTGGCCGAAAAAAGTGACTTTCTTGAAGTCGCGTTTTTGCTGTTGAACGGTGAATTGCCGAATAAAGAGGAAAAAGAAGAATTTGATTACGCCATCACCCATCATACGATGGTGCATGAACAATTGGTCAATTTCTTCCGTGGCTTCCGCCGTGATGCCCACCCGATGGCCATCCTTTGTGGGGTGACAGGGGCTCTATCGGCTTTCTATCATGATTCCACCGATGTTAATGATCCGGTTCAGCAAATGGTGGCGTCCCGCCGTTTGATCGCCAAAATGCCAACCTTGGCGGCCATGGCGTTTAAATATTCATTGGGTCAGCCGTTTAACTACCCTCGTAATGATCTGAATTACGCTGAAAACTTCCTGCATATGTGTTTTTCAGTTCCGACCGAAACCTATGAAGTTGATCCTGTTCTGGCCGATGCCATGGATAAAATCTTGATCCTCCACGCTGACCATGAACAGAACGCCTCCACCTCAACCGTGCGGTTGGCGGGGTCTTCAGGGGCGAACCCATTTGCCTGTATCGCCGCGGGGATTGCCGCGCTTTGGGGGCCTGCCCATGGCGGTGCCAATGAAGCGGTGCTGAATATGTTGGATGAAATCGGCGACCGCAGCCGTATTCCTGAATACATCAAAAAAGCCCGTGATAAGAATGATCCGTTCCGTCTCTTTGGTTTTGGGCATCGTGTTTACAAAAACTTTGACCCTCGCGCCAAGGTCATGCGCGATTCATGCCATGAAGTGCTGAACAAGCTCGGCATCAAAGATGAACCGCTTCTTGATCTGGCCATGGAACTTGAAGAAATCGCGTTGAAAGACCCGTATTTCATTGAAAAGAAACTCTATCCGAATGTCGATTTCTATTCCGGCATTATCCTGAAGGCTATGGGTTTCCCCACCTCTATGTTTACGGTGTTGTTTGCCGTTGCGCGGACAGTGGGTTGGATTTCACAGTGGAAAGAGATGATCGAAGACCCGCTTCAGCGGATTGGTCGCCCACGCCAGCTCTATACCGGTCCAACAGAACGGTCTTACGTTTCAATCGACAAGCGTTAAGCTTTAATCACGCCTAAGATCGCTGTCGCGACATTTTGGGCAAAACCATACCCCCCCGCTGTCAATGATGCTGTCAGCGGGGTTTTTTTGCTGTTTAACGTGGATTTATCGCCATTGAAAAACGCCAGCGCGTCAGCCGCCATTGTTTCAGCGGTAAACTCATTATTAAGCGATAGCGGATAAATCTCCTCACCTGAAATGGCGTTGGGCAGGACAATTTTAGACCGATCCAAGATCATGCGACCAATCATCAAGGTCAAGCGATCAACCTGATAATAAACATGGCCATGAAGCCCTGAAAGCGCGGCTTCTAAAGTTACCGTCCCCGAACAGATCAAGCCAAAATCCCCCGCCGCCAAGATATTTTCGGTTTGGGATTGGTCGGTGATGGTGATCTGATGATGATTTGTGGTTATGGGATTTGCGGTCATGTTTTTAATCAAATCTTGAACTGAAGACGCGGCGGGCAAAACCACTTTCACTCCGGGTTTTTCTTGCTGGATCACCTCAACAGCCTTCAGCATATCCGGCAATAGCGTTTCGATTTCGCGTTTGCGACTGCCCGGCAAAAGCACCAAAACATCATCTTGATCATGCAAGCCCAACGCTTTGCGGGCTTGTTTTTTCGATGGCCGTTTCCGTTCAACCGCGGGGTGGCCAACGGCGATGGCATCAACCCCATAGCGGGTGAAATACGGCACTTCAAAAGGAAATAAACACAGCAAGCGATCAACCGATGCCGCCACTGATTTTGCCCGCCATGCCCCCCAAGCCCATACCGTCGGCGCCACCAGATGAACAACAGGCGCTGACCAGCCCGCCGCCGCCATTTTGGCTTTCAGGGCTTTGCCCAAACGCAAAGAAAACCCTTTGTTGTCGATGGTGACGATCACATCAGGGCGAGTTTCCATGATATGGTCGATTAATGCCGCCGCCCGCTTTTTCAACCGGCCATAGGATTTGACCGCGTGGGACAACCCCAACACGGTTAACTCTTCCATCGGAAAAACAGGCTGCAGCCCTTGGGCTTGCATGGCATCACCGCCCACGCCTGAGATATTGAGATTGGCCTGATCCGCTTTTAACGCCGCCAGCACCTGCCCCCCAAGGCTATCGCCGGAGGCTTCCCCTGCGATCATGACAATCTTGATGGTCATTCTGGCTTAAACCCAAACAGCCCAACGCCAAGGTCATTTGCTGTTTTGATGGTGGCTTCAGGGTCAATCATCATGACTCCGCCGGCTTCAATGGCAATGACCGAAACCCCTGCTTTACTAGCGCGTTTGATGGTCTCAACGCCAATACCCGGGGGGTCAAGGGCGCGGTCTTGGCCTGATTTCAACATTTTGACCATCACCACCGGGGCTAGGTCAGGGTCATGCCATTCGGCGGCGCGATCCAACATGGCATCCGTGCCTTCCGCCGCTTCAACCGCGATGATCCGGCGGGCTTCAACCACACAAGATTGGCCAAGGTCAAACCCGCCAGCGGCTTTCAGATAAGCCGCGCCAAGACCGATGGCATCCCGCTGGTCTTGATCAGGGTGTTGCCCTGCCATCACACCATGTTGGGCAAAGTCTTGTTGCAAAATATCGGCAATATCAACCACGGTGATGCCATCTTGGGCAAATTCGTCTTTGACGATTTGAAGGGCTTCGTCATCCCCCACGCTAAGGGCGCGGGAAAGGATTTTAGCCCCCCGCATATCAGGCATAACCGCCGCCATTTTGGGGCGTTTAAATTGCCCCGCGAGGATGACTTGGCAAACGCCAGCGGTCTTTAAACTGTTGATAATCGCGGAAACAGCACCCAACCGGTGATGATGCACCTCAAAGCCTGAAAAATCAGCATCGGTGATGGATTTAAGGCCAATCACCACAACATCATGGCCAGAGGCGCGCAATTCTTCCGCCACGGTTAATGGCGCAGGGCCAGCGGCGGCAATAATCCCATAAGGTGATGCCGCCTTGACCATTAGCCTTGCCGTTCAGGGTGACAGAGCGGGCTGTCCCCCCCTTCTTTGATGAATGACAAGACAGAGGCCACCAGATCAACATCGCCGTAATCTTGTTCGACTTCCACCAACCGTTCGCTGAACGTGCCTTCATCGGCAAATAACATCCGATAAGCACGGCGAATTGCTGAAATCTCATCTTTACCGAAACCGCGACGTTTCAGCCCCACAAGATTAAGCCCCACCAGTGAGGCTTTCGGCCCGAAGACATTGCCGTAAGGAATAACATCAGCGGTGACACCCGTCATCCCGCCAACCATGGCATATTGACCAATACGAACGAATTGTTTGATGGCGCTATTGCCGCCAACATAAGCAAAATCGCCGATTTCGACATGGCCGCCCAACATCGCGTCATTGGTGATGATGGTGCTGTTGCCGACAATACAATCATGGGCGACATGACATCCCACAAAGAACATATTGTCATGACCAACAATCGTGGTCATGGTGCCGACTTCCGTGCCGGGATGCATGGTGACATTCTCACGAATGACATTGCGATCACCGATCACCAATGTGCTGGCTTCGCCCTGATATTTGACGTGCTGAGGGGCTTTGCCGATCACCGCGAAAGGGTAAATCTCATTATCCTCACCAAGCGTGGTATGGCCATCAATCACAACATGGCTGTGCAAAATGCAATTATCGCCAATCACAACATTCGGACCAATAATCGAATAAGGGCCAATTGAAACATTGGCGCCAATCTGGGCGCCATCAGCGATGATGGCGGATGGATGTATCGCGGTTGTCATTAACGTCCAGGCTCCACAATCATGGCAGAAAATGTGGCTGAGGCCACGGTCTTACCATCAATCGATGCCACGCCATCAAATTTAAACAGCATCCCTTTGCTGGTGGAAATTTTAACATCCAGATGCATGGTATCGCCGGGGCGGGCGGGGGCGCGGAATTTCACCTTATCCATGGTGGTGAAATAGACGTGCTTGCCTTCGGTATCATCACGGTTGCTATAGGCGATCAACACGCCAGCGGTCTGTGCCATGGCCTCAATCGTCAAGACCCCGGGCATAATCGGATGCCCCGGGAAATGCCCCGCCAAATGAGGTTCAGTGCTGGTGATGGCTTTCACCCCTGTTGCGGATTCATTCGGAATAATATTCTGAACACGATCAATCAGCAAAAATGGCGGACGATGCGGAATAAGTTCCAAAATTTCCGGATGATGCAAAATGGTATCATCAGCCATGGTCTTCTCCTTTTTATGCAATCAAACTCTTATTTATTTCGATTCTGCGCCAATCGGCGTAATGAAGCAATCTGGCGGCGAAATTCTTGAGCGGGAACAGCGGGAAACCCGCCCATGACCTGACCATCACCAATGGATTTTGTCACCCCTGCCCTTGCCGCGAAAACATTGCCGGAGCCAATCGTTAAATGGTCAGCAACGCCGCCTTGCGCGCCGAAAATATTATTATCACCAATGACCGTGGAACCCGCAAACCCGACTTGCCCACAAATCACATTGCCATGCCCCATTTTAACGTTATGGGCAATATGAACAAGATTATCGATCATCACATGATCACCGATCACCGTATCGTCCAAAAACCCGCGATCAATGCACGTGCCACTGCCGATATTACAGCGATTGCCAATAATCACCCGCCCCATATGCGGCACCAGAATATTGCCGCCATCACGGCCGACGCCAAAACCGCTGTTGCCAATCACAACATTAGGGCCAATGACGCAATCTTCACCGATCAAAGCATAATTGATCACCGCGTTGCTGTCGATCACGCTGCCGTTGCCAATTACGCATCCTTTGCCGATGGAGGCGCCTGACTTCACCCAAACACCATCACCAAGCTCAACCCCTTCGGCGATAGACGCGCCAGCATCAATCCGAACATTTTCAGAAACCGTCACGCTTTCATGAACATCGGCCAGATCAGAGATGCCCTTGCCTTGGTCATGGGTTGGAAACATCTGCCGCAACACAAGACCAAAAGCACGTTTCGGATCAGGGGTTAGCACCACCGCGGGCTGGCTGGGCAAAGCGCTGGCCAGATCAGGGGACACCAAACAAATCACCCCTTTGACATCAGGCACGGATTGAGCCGCCGCCTCAGTGGTGATGAAACATATCGCGCCTTCATCCGCCTCCGCCGCCGTTGCGATATGCCGTGCCATTAAGCTGGAGCATCCACGCTTTTTTTCACCGCGGGCAATTTCGGTGATTGCAGCGATGCTAATCGGCTTGGCCTCTGGGTAAAATCGTGGATCAGCCATTAATTGTCATCCCGCTGAAACGTAACCGTCAGGTTTTTTGTTCGTTCATTAAGCCGCCGCAACGCTTCATCCGTTACATCGGTGGTGCTGTCATAAATCACAACATTTTTTCGTTGAATAACCATGGTCAATTGCCGGTCTTGGGCAATTTCTTCAACAATCTTGACCAATTCTTGTTCCAGCCTTGTGTTGACCTGTTGCATGGAACGGTCAAAACGGTTTTGTTGTTGTTGAATAGACCGCTGCAAGGCCACGACATCTTTTTCAAATTGGGCGAAACGGCTTTCAAATTCATCTTCGCTGATTTCGCTTTTTGCGGAATTCAACACCCGTTCTTCTTGGCGAAGGCGCAATTCTTCTTCGGTGATGGACGCTTGAAATTCTTGGTTTTGCTGATCCAAGACTTCCCGCACTTTGGCAATAGCATCTGATTTTTGCAGCACCTCGTTCATATCAATGACGCCCAGATTACTGCTTAAATTACCAGCCTGATTACCATTAGACGACGGGGTGGTTTGCGCCCCAACAAGCCCGGGCAGAGCGGCGGCAAAAAGGCCGAAAGCAATCAGAAATCTTGCCAGCCGAATATGAACCGCCCCAGATGCTGCCCAAGGTCTTAACATTTAGAACCGACCACCAAATGAGAATTGGAATGTTTTTGTTTTGTCATAGGACTTTTCTTCCACAGGGAAGGCCCACATGAATGACATTGGCCCGATGGCGGTATCCCAAAGAAGACCATAACCAAGTGATGATCGAAGGCTTTCATCATCAGCCCCGGTGACACCAGCGGGATAATCGGTATCCCAAACAGAACCAGCATCCGCAAAAACAGTCCAGCGCATCCCAAGGTCACGATCAAGACCCAAATCAGAGGTGAAGTTCAGGCTGGCAACATAGTATTTATTGCCCCCAACGGCTGAATTATCGCCAGAATCACGAGGGCCAATCCCCCCTGAGTCAAAGCCGCGCAATTGACGGCCACCGATAATAAAGCGAGATGAACGGGCCACTTTTTCACCCAAACCATCAATCACACCCGCACGGCCATCAACGCCGATCACCGCCCGCTTGAACAAGATCGGATAGAGGTATTGGCCACGTGCTTCTGATTTCAGATACGTGACATCACCACCAAGACCCGCAACGGTTTCCGTGATTTTCCACAAATACCCTTCCCGTGGGTCAATGCGGCTATCGCGCGTATCTTTTGTGATGGAATAAGACACTTCAGAAATCAGCTGATTGCCCTCATCACCGCTTGCTGACGCTGCTTTTGTTGATGATGTTGTTGTCTTCTTTTCTTGAAGAACATAGCCAATGTTATGACGATAATCGCCATCCGCGCTAAACCCTGCGCCTAAATCAAAACCGGTGGCTTCAATGGTAACACCTGAATATTTATTCTCTGTTTTGAACACATCGGCGCGGCCAAGCAGGTTGCGCTCAAACAAATAAGGTTCTGTTATGCCCAACCGGAAAGATGACCGTTTATCAGAGAAACTAGCGCTGGCGCGAGCGCCACGGCCTGTCCCTAAGAAGTTGTTTTCTCTGATCCCGATGGTGAATGACGCCTGATCAAAGGTTGAATAGCCAAAGCCAATTTCGAAACTACCGGTGGTGGTTTCATCAACATCAACTTCAACAACAGATTGTTCAGAACTTGACCCGGGCAAGACATCAACTGAAACTTTTGAGAAATACCCAAGGTTGCGGATATTACGTTCAGACTGCGTTAACCGCAATTGATTGAAACTATCCCCTTCCACCAAATTGAACTGGCGGCGGATCACGCTATCCATGGTGCGGTCATTGCCTTTAATATCGATCCGTTCAACATAATTGCGCTCGGCTTCACCAATATTGAGGGTAATATCAATGGTCGTGTCTTCTTCGTTAAGATCAATTTCTGGGGTAATATCAACAAAGGCATAGCCCAGTTCACCCAATTTATTGGTCATGTTTGAAAGCGCCTGCTCCAGAATACGGACATCATATTCTTCACCGGTTACCAGCGGGCTATCCACCATCAACGCATCGGTATCAACGCCTTCAATCTCACTATTGACCGCAATATCAGCGATGCTATAGACCTCCCCTTCTTCGATCACAAAGGTCAGGACAAAGCCACTGCGGTCGGCCATCAATTCACCGGTGGCGCGGCTGACTTCTACATTGGCATAACCGTTTTGCAGGTAGAACTGACGAAGTTTTTGCACATCAAGGTTCAGACGGTTGGCATCGTATTTGTCGTTCGGCGTGAACAGCACATACCATTTTGTTTCACGGGATTGAATCACACTTCTGAGGGCGCGGTCGCTGAACTCATCATTGCCGATAAATTTGATGGTTTTAATCTTAATCAATGGCCCTTCATCAACTTCAAAGACCAGATCCACACGCTTATCAGGCAATTCGATAATCTTGGGTTCAATCGTGGCGGCAAAGCGGCCGGATTGGCGATAAATTTCCATCAAAGTTTCTTTGGCATCAAGCGCCAGTTTTTTGGTGAAAACACGGCGTGGCTTAATGCCAAGGAATTCAAGCAATTTGTCATCTTCGATAACGTCATTACCTTCAATCGAGATGCGGTTGATAATGGGGTTTTCATCCACCGTGACCACCAAACGATCGCCGTTAATTTCAATATCAATATCTTCAAAAAGATTGGTCTGGAACAGGTTGCTGAGGGCTTTGTTCAAATCAGAAGACGTGACGGTATCGCCCACTTTAATCGGGGTATAAGCCAAGACAGTTTCCGCGCTGATCCGCTGGGTGCCCAGAACATCAATGGCGTTAATCACGGTCCCATCTGATTGGGCGCGGCTTTGCTCCGGCAATCCAGCGATCAGGAAGACCAGCAACGCGCTCAATACAAATTTTATATTTCTCATTTTATCAACCATTGATTGCCCCAAACTTGTATTTGTCACGATTACTATAACGCTCTTAGTAATCATGGGAAAGGTTTAACATTCAGCCATGAAAAGGCTGGATATATCAATAAACGTCACCGTCACAATTAATGTCAACAACAAGGCCATGCCCAAGCGCATAATCATATCTTGCGCTTTCAGGCTAAGCGGTTTGCCCATAATGGCTTCCAGTCCAAAGAACATCAGATGCCCGCCATCTAATGATGGCACGGGCAGAAGGTTCACCAGCCCTAAATTGATGGAGATAATCGCCACAAACATGGCCAGACTGATCAACCCTTGGCTGGCGACACGGCCGGATATTTCAGCGATTTTAACAGGCCCGCCGATTTCCCCTTTATTAGCGTTCCCGCTGGCCAAACGACCAATCCCCCGCAACATCGCCAGCGACATGGTGAAACTATCCGTGCTGGCGGCAACCAACGCGGAAACAGGCCCCATTTGTTTGATCTCACCACCCATGGACATCACCCCAAGGCGGCCATAGGAAACCATCATGCATTTGTCTTCCACCACATCAGGTTTAATATCAAAAGTCATGACACGGCCATCGCGATCAATTTCAAGCATCACCGCTTGACCGGGGCTTTCAAAGATATAGGTTTTCAATTCACCAAAATCACTGACGCTTCGGCCATTGACCGCGGTGATCCGGTCGCCGATTTTAAGCCCTGCTGTTTCAGCGGCGCTGCCTTCTTGCACCCCGCCAACCACAGTGGGGATGGTGACTTTGCCATAGCCGATATAAACCGCTGTGATGATCACAATCCCCAGAATGAAATTAAAAATTGGCCCCATGGCCACAATAAAGGCTTTCGCCTTCAGGCTTGCTGATTGGAAACTGCCTTTGATGCTCATCGCCTCTTCGCTGGGGGCGCTGGCGGCGTTACTATCCCCCGCCATTTTGACATAACCGCCAAGGGGGATGACTGAAAACTTCCAGCGGGTGTTATGGCGGTCGGTAAAGCCAAAGATTTCAGGGCCGAAACCAACGGAAAACACCTCAACCGTCACGCCTGAACGTCGCGCCGCCCAATAATGGCCAAGCTCGTGGATAAAGACCACTGGAGTCAAGACAATCAAAAATGCCAAAAGGCTGAATCCAAATCCCATGGGTATCCTCTATGATTGTTGCGCCAACCAAACCTGACAGGCTTGGCGGGTTTCTGTGTCTTTATTGATAATCGCGTCTAATGAGTTATGGTCATCAGAAGTGACGGTTTCAAGCATATCTTGGGTTAATCGAGCAATATCAAGAAACCCAATGCGGCGATCAAGGAAATAACCAACGGCCATTTCATTGGCGGCGTTTAACACTGTGGTGGCCAACCCGCCTTGCCGTAAGGCTTCACGTGCCAAGGCCAAACACGGGAAACGGTCATCATCAGGGCGATCAAAAGACAAATCGCTCATCATCGCCAAATCGAGTTTTTCCGCAGGCCATGCCAATCGTTCCGGCCATGCCATGGCGTAAGAGATCGGCACCCGCATATCAGCCGGGCCCAATTGCGCCAAAACAGACCCATCGCGATAATGCACCATGCCATGAACAACCGATTGCGGATGCACCAAGACCTGAACACGGTCTTCGGGCAGATCAAACAGAACCGCCGCTTCGATCACCTCAAGCCCTTTGTTCATCATTGTTGCGGAATCAACTGAAATTTTAGCCCCCATCGACCAATTGGGATGTTTGATGGCTTGTTCAGGGGTGATCGCCGCCAGATCAATATGCTGATCCCAAAACGGCCCGCCGGATGCTGTCAGCGTGATGTGATCAATATCATCGGGGTGATCCGTCGTCCACGCTTGGAAAATCGCGTTATGTTCGGAATCAACGGGCAAGATCACCGCCCCTGATTGCGCCGCCGCTTGTTTGATAATCTGCCCCGCGGTGACCAGCGATTCTTTATTGGCGATGGCAACGGTGCGGCCTTGTTCCACCGCTTTTAAGGTCGGCATTAACCCCGCCGTGCCTGTGACAGCGGAGATCACAAGATCAACCGGAATACTGGCCAAATCATTAAGCGCGTCCGCCCCCGCGCTGATGGCAATGCCTGAACCTGATAATCGTTCCGCCAAATCGGTATAACCTTCCGGATCAGCAATGCCGACATGATCAGGTTTAAAATGGAGCGCCAGTTCGGCCAAGGCTTCGGTGTTTGACCCGCCTGTTAAGACCGCCAAACGATATTGATCAGGGAATTTTGCAATCAAATCCAATGTGCTGCTGCCAATAGAGCCTGTCCCCCCATAAAGCGCGATTGTTTTGATCTGTCCCATCAGACCACCCCAATAACCAGCACAAGATAAAGGAAGGGCAAGGCCAGCAAATAGCCATCAAACCGATCCAGAAACCCGCCATGCCCCGGCAAGATACGGCTTGAATCTTTGACATCATAACGGCGTTTAAACCATGATTCCAAAAGATCACCACCAATCGACAAATCCGCGATAAACAGCCCCAACACACCGGTAATAATCGGGTCTTGCCCTAACACCATCCCCATGGTGGAACCCGCGATTGCGCCGGCTGAAACCCCGCATAACGCCCCGCTCCAGGTCTTTGATGGGCTGATTTTTTCGGCCAATTTTGGCCCGCCGATCATCCGCCCGCCGAAATAGGCCAAGGAATCCGCCGCGATAATCACCACAACCGCAAAGGCGATCCAACCACTACCGCCATCCATGCCAAGGATCATCACAATACTGAACAGGCAAAGACAAAGGGCGATGGCGATCACTTTTGCCACCCATAACCCGCAAAGCTGAATCAACACCGCCGCCGCCGCCACCATCACAAACAGCGCGAATTGCGCCATCACTTCAGGCATGAAAACAGCCAAAACCGCAGGCCCCGTCACCGCGGTGATCATGCCGCCATAAGAAAGTGAACCCACAGGAAATTTCAAAATAGACGCGATTTCAGTGGCCATAATCGCCCCCGCCACCAGAACAATCGCCAAGGCTGGCCACCCGCCTCGATAAATCAAATAAATCAGAGGGATAAGAACAATCGCGGTGATCAGGCGGCTGGGCAAATCAGAAGGTTTGGCTGTTTTTTGATCAGTACGGGTCATCAATTAGCCAACCGAAGATGTTGCCTTGACCTTAGTAAGAAATTCAGCCGTTGAATCGCCGCCGAAACGTCTGTTTCTTGTGGCGTATTGATCAAGAATATCATCAAGAGTTTCGGTGGTGAAATCAGGCCAAAGCGGGGAGACAAACGCCATTTCAGCATAAGCCAAATCCCATAAAAGGAAATTTGAAATCCGCTGTTCGCCACCTGTACGGATCAACAGATCAACCACCGGCAAGGATTTTGTGTAAAGTTCAGATTTGATCAAATCTTCGGTAATGGCGCTTGGCTTTAACAGGCCTTGTTCAACCTTTTCAGCCAAAGCGACGGCGGCTTGGGTTAAATCCGCCTGCCCGCCATAGCCCAGCGCAATCGTCAGGTTCAGGCCGGTATTGGCCTTTGTTTTTTGTTCGGCTTCGGCCAATTGGTCTTTGATGTCATCGGCGAAACCCGTGAGATCGCCAATCACCCGCAATTTGATGTTGTTATCAATCAAGGTTTGCATGTCATGGGTCAGGTAATGCCGCAACACAGCCATGATGCCTTTAAGTTCCAACGAAGACCGTTTCCAATTTTCCGATGAAAACGCAAACAGCGTCAACCAAGACACCCCACGATCATGGGCATGGCGACTGATCTGCTCAATAATCTTTGAGCCATGGTCATGCCCCGTCTTGGTGGGCTTATTGCGTTGATAAGCCCAGCGACGGTTGCCATCCATGATGATCGCCAAATGATAGGGGATGGTTTGTTGAGACAATTGAACTTCCTTAGACGGTTTTGATGTCAGCTTCTTTACTGGCGAGCGCGGCATCAATTTTGGCAACAAAATCATCGGTCAATTTCTGGATTTTCGCTTCCAGACCATGACGTTCATCTTCACCAAATTCGCCATCCTTTTCCATTTTACGCGCGGTTTCAATGGCATCGCGGCGAATGTTACGGATCGCGATACGCCCTTGTTCGGCGTATTTGCTGGCCACTTTAGCCAATTCAGCACGGCGTTCGGCGGAAAGATCAGGGATCGGCAAACGGATCAAATTGCCTTCTGTTTGAGGGTTCAGCCCCAAATCACTTTCACGGATCGCCTTTTCAACAGGGGCCACCATGCTTTGATCCCAAACCTGAACGGTCAACAATCGGGCTTCAGGGGCGGAAATATTGCCAAGCTGATTAATCGGCATTTTAGAGCCATAAGCATCGGCGGTTACCGGATCAAGCATACTGATTGAAGCACGCCCCGTTCTGAGGCCTTGAAAATCATTTTCAAGAGAGGCAAGCGCCCCTTCCATGCGGCGGGTGGTATCGCTGAGGTCCATTGTCATTTCTCAACTCCTTTTATTATTTTTTATCTCTGATCAAGGTGTATTTACCTTGATGCCGGAGAACGCGTTCAAACGCGCCTTGTTGTTCAATTGAAAACACCAACATCGGGATTGAATTTTCACGCGCCAATGAGATGGCCGAAGCATCCATTACGGAAAGGTCGCGCGATAACACATCCATATATGTCAGTTCATCATAACGTTCGGCTTTCGGGTCTTTTTCCGGATCAGCCGAATAAACCCCATCAACCCGCGTGCCTTTTAAAATCGCATCACAATTCATTTCAGTGGCGCGCAGGGCGGCGGCGGTATCAGTGGTAAAGAACGGATTGCCTGTCCCCGCCGCGAATATAACAACACGGCCTTTTTCCATATGCCGCTTAGCACGCCGCCTGATGTAAGGCTCACATACAGCGGAAATGGGCAGGGCAGAAAGAACGCGGGTGTAAACACCAATATCTTCCAGCGCGTTCTGCATGGCCAGCGCGTTCATCACCGTGGCCAGCATCCCCATGTAATCCCCTGTGGCGCGTTCCATTCCAGAAGCCGCCCCCGAAATCCCGCGGAAGATGTTCCCGCCGCCGATCACCAAGGACACTTCAACCCCATGGTCAATCACAGATTTCACTTCACCCGCGACCCGTGCCACCATTTCAGGGTCAATGCCATAATTCAGCGACCCCATCAGGCTTTCGCCGGAGATTTTCAACAGAACACGTTTGTAATGAAACCCTTCAGGAGGGGTTAATGAGGTGGTTTGAGAAGAACGAGATTGGCCTGATATGGTTTCAGTTGTTGATGAAGCCATGGCGCCGTCTCCCTTTACACCGTTAAGTCATCTGATTGTTCAGATCGATGATACCAGCATACACGAAAACCATCATATATGCTGATATCTTTTTGGTCAGCAGAAAATTCTGCTTATTTGCGTTGCTGTCTTAGTTGCCTAATGTTGCGGCAACTTCAGCAGCAAAGTCTTCTTCTTCTTTTTCGATGCCTTCACCGAGGTTGAAGCGGGCAAAACCCGTCATGGTGATGGCGGTGCCAGCGTCTTTTGCGGCATTTTCGATCACCTGATGAACAGGGGTTTCCCCATCAACAACAAAGACCTGATCCAGAAGAACAACTTCTTTCAAGAACTTCTTCATGCGGCCTTCGACCATCTTTTCAGCGATCTCTTGCGGCTTGCCGGACTGCATGGCCTGATCAATCAAGATCTGGCGTTCTTTGGCCACCATTTCAGGGTCGAGATCATCGGCGCTGAGTGATGCTGGCGCGGCAGCGGCAACGTGCATAGCCAATTGCTTACCAAGAGCGGTCAACACATCGGCTGATGCGGCGCTTTCTAGGGCGACCAAAACACCAATCCGGCCAAGGCCTTCTGCGGCGGCGTTGTGAATATAGGTCACAACCGCGCCTTCAGAAACGGTCAGTTTGGTCATCCGACGAATGGTCATGTTTTCACCAATCGTGGCAATGTTATGGGTCAATTCATCAGCAACGGTACGGCCTGTCCCGGGGAAATCCATGCCGGAAAGCTGTTCGATGTTATCGGCATCGCCAGCAAGACCAGCAAGGCCAGTGACAAATGCTTGGAACGCATCGTTACGGGCAACAAAGTCTGTTTCAGAGTTCACTTCAACCAATGTGCCTGATGTGCCCGCGCTTGATGCGCCGACCAGACCTTCGCTGGCAACGCGGCTTGATTTTTTAGCAGCAGCAGAAAGGCCTTTCTTACGCAACCAATCAATAGCGCCATCAAGGTCACCATTAGTTTCGGTCAGCGCTTTCTTACAATCCATCATGCCAGCGCCTGTGGCTTCACGAAGGTCTTTTACGAGTGCAGCGGTAATGCTCATAATCCATATCCTTTGGGTTTGTTCAGCATAAAACCCTCCGATTAAGACCTTAATCGGAGAGTATGTTTAAATTTAGGCTTCAGGCTGTGATTCTTCTGCCGGAGCTTCAGCAGGCGCTTCTTCGGCTACAGCCGCTTCAACAGGGGCTGCATCTTCGCCCAAGTCTTTGCCTTCACGGATCATTTCAGTCTTCAGGCCGTCCAAGACAGAACCAGCAACAAGATCACAGTAAAGAGAAATGGCGCGCAACGCGTCATCATTGCCTGGGATCGGGAAATCAACACCATCTGGGCTGGCGTTTGAATCCACAACAGCAACCACAGGAATGCCCAAAACATTCGCTTCGGCAACGGCGATGGCTTCTTTGTTGGTATCAATGACAAACAACAGATCAGGCAGGCCGCCCATTTCTTTAATACCGCCAAGGGTACGTTCCAGCTTTTCCAATTCACGGTTCAGCTGAAGTGTTTCTTTCTTGGTCAGTGAATGAACATCATCACCACCGAGGCGTTCTTCAAGATTGCGCAACCGGCGAATAGACTGAGAAACGGTGCTCCAGTTTGTCATCATGCCGCCCAACCAGCGGTGGTTGACGAAATACTGGCCGCATGAACGCGCGGATTCAGCAATGGTTTCAGCCGCGGCTGGCTTGGTGCCAACAAACAGGATGCGGCCACCACGGGCAGCGGTCTGGCTGACAATATCAAGCGCTTGACCCAACATCGGCACAGTTTGCTGCAGATCGAGAATGTGAATGTTATTGCGTGTGCCAAAAATGAAACGTTCCATCTTTGGGTTCCAGCGGCGGGTATGGTGACCAAAATGAACACCTGCTTCGAGCAGCTGACGCATAGTAAAACTTGGTAGAGGCATGGATGAACTCCTTCTTTTCCGGTTAAGCCTCCATGAAGGTGCAAGCCGAAACTCACCGGATGGTGTCTGTTCAAAAGAACAACTGGAATTTGCCAGCAACACCGCCTTCATGTGCGAATTCTTATTGGGAAATCCAACAAGTGAGACCTATCTACCGATTCCCGCATGATTAAGCAAGGGTATTTTCTTGAAAAACCCTATGTTTTTTGGCTCATGATTTGAAATATAGCCGATGAATATTGCTATTTTAATTCACGGATTGACCCGACCCCGGGCAAGGCCTTGGCCATCTGTCTAAATTGATTGGAAAGTTTAAACCGCCCGGGCAAGGTGATCGCCACGTTTTTACCCTCCGCCTGAAGGGTAATTTGCACTTTGCCCATCCCCGGGCCATCGCGTTTTAGCCCTTCATGCAAGCCATCAAGCGCGTCCGCGTGGGTAAGGGTAATCTCAGCCCCTGAACTTTGGCTGAACGCGACATCATCAAGCGGCGTCATGCGATCAATCAGCAACCTGACCCCGCCTTCTTCCATGCGGGCATCAGCTTTGATCATCATCGGGCCATCATGATCAAGAAACGGTTTGGCGGCCTCTAGGGTTTCTGAAAACGCGGTGGCTTCAAAACTGCCGGTCTGGTCGGTGAATTGAATAAAGGCAAAACGATTGCCGCGGGCGGATTGCCGAATTTGCTTTGACGCGATAATCCCCGCCAATTTCAACCGACAGCCATTGCCTCTTTTCGTGACTTCCGCTTCGATCTGATTGGCTGGCACAATTTCCAGATTGGCCATTTGTTCAGCGTAATCATCTAGCGGATGGGCAGAGATATAAAGCCCTAAGGCGGCAAACTCATCATCCAATTTCATTTTATTGGAGGCTTCTGGGATTTGCGGCAAGACAATCTTGAGCTGATTATCATCCCCGCCGCCAAACAGGTTTTCCTGTTCGGATTCACGATCACGTTTAACCGCTTGGCCATGCCCCACAATCGCATCAAGCCCCGCCATCAATTGCGCCCGATTAGCCCCAAGGCTGTCCATTGCCCCTGATTTGATCAGATTTTCAAGAAAACGCCGCGATAACCCGCCTTCCATGCGGGTGGCGAAATCATCCAAATCTTTGAACCGTCCCAGTTGGTTGCGGTTTTCAACCAAGGCTGACATAGCGTCAAAACCCACGTTTCGGATCGCCCCCAACGCATAACGAACCGCCAATTTGCCGTGGTGATCTTCAACGGTAAATTTAGCCTCCGACGCGTTCACATCAGGCGGAAGAACGGCGATGTCATGGGCGATACAATCTTGCTTGAAGGTTGATAATTTATCGGTATTGCCCGCATCAAGGGACATGGAGGCGGCTAAAAACGCCGCGGGGTGATTGGCTTTCAGCCAAGCGGTTTGCCAAGCGATCAAGGCATAGGCGGCGGCGTGGGATTTGTTAAACCCATAGCCCGCAAAGGCGCTGATTTTATTAAACACGTCAGATGCCAGAGAGGCTTTAATATCATTTTCAGCACAGCCCGAAACAAATTCTTCTTCTTGGGCATCCATTTCAGCTTTAATCTTTTTCCCCATGGCGCGCCGCAAAATATCAGCCTTACCCAAGGAATATCCCGCCAAGACCTGCGCCGCCTGCTGAACCTGTTCCTGATAAATCATGATGCCGTAGGTTTCTTCCAACACCGGCTCAAGCCATGGGTGCATATAAATCACCTCTTCACGGCCATGCTTGCGGGCAACATAATTCGGGATATTTTCCATCGGCCCCGGGCGATAGAGCGCCACCACCGCGATAATATCTTCAAATCGGTCAGGCTTCAGCCCCCGCAAGACATCGCGCATCCCGCTTGATTCCAACTGGAAGACGCCAACCGTATCCCCCCGCGATAACATCTCAAACGTCTTGTCATCTTTCAGCGGAATATCATCAAGGGTCAGGTTGCCGCCATCACGGTTGATCAGCATCAAAGCCTGTTCCAACACCGTCAGGGTTTTCAGCCCAAGGAAGTCAAATTTCACCAGCCCGGCTTTTTCAACCCATTTCATATTGAACTGCGTCACTGGCATTTCTGACCGTGGATCGCGATAGAGCGGCACCAATTGGTGGAGCGGGCGGTCGCCGATCACCAATCCTGCCGCGTGGGTGGAGGCATGGCGATACAGCCCTTCCAATTGGCATGAAACATCAATTAATTCCGCCACTTGCTGATCCTGATCCCGTTCGCGTTTTAAATCAGGTTCGCTTTCAAGCGCTTGGTTTAACGTCACAGGATTGGCCGGGTTGCTGGGCACTAATTTGGCGATGCGATCCACTTGGCCATAGGGCATCCCCATGACACGGCCGACATCTCTTAGGGCGGCACGCGCCTGCAAGGACCCAAAGGTGATGATCTGGGCAACCTTATCCATGCCGTATTTTTGCTGCACGTAACTGATCACCTCATCGCGGCGATCCTGACAGAAATCAATATCGAAATCAGGCATGGAAACCCGTTCCGGATTAAGGAAACGTTCAAACAACAGCCCCCAACGGATCGGGTCAAGATCAGTAATCAGAAGGACATAAGCCACCAAAGACCCCGCACCTGACCCTCGCCCTGGGCCAACGGGAATCCCTTGCGCTTTGGACCAGCCGATGAAATCCGCAACGATCAAGAAATACCCCGGGAAGCCCATTTGGATAATGACATCCAATTCAAAATTCAGCCGGTCTTGATAGATTTTCACCTGTTCAGGATCATTGCGAATGTCATCATAAGCGCTGGTGGCCAATCTGTTTTCCAGCCCTTTTTGCGCTTCAGCCCTCAAATGGTCTTCTTCCGTCATCCCTTCCGGAATGGGGAAAGCGGGCAAGATGGGCGCTTTCGACGGCACTTTAAAAGCACAGCGGCGAGCGATCACAACGGTATTGTCAATCGCTTCGGGCAGATCGGAAAAGGCCGTGGCCATTTCAGCCGCTGATTTCAGATAATGCTGGTCGGTTTCACGGCGGCGATCATCTTCATCAAGGGTCACGCCTTGGGAGATACACAATAGCACTTCATGGGCGGAGGCCATTTCCGGCTTGGCGAAATAGCAATCGTTACTCGCCACCAACGGCAGGTCATGGCGATAGGCTAAATCCAGCAAAATCGGTTCCGCCGTCGCTTCACGGGCGGTGCCATGGCGTTGTAATTCAACATACACCCGTCCGGCCATCATCTCATGCAAATGCAGCAGCCGGCTTTCCGCCAGCGCCGCTTGGCCATCGGCCGCCGCCCCGCCAATAAAGCCTTTCGCCGCCCCGCCCGAAAGCAAGATCAACCCGTCATGACATTCGGCCAATTGCCCCAATGAAATGGACGGCAAATCACTATCGGCCAGAAGCGCATCGGAAATTAATTGCGATAGATTCTGCCAGCCCGTGTCATTCTGCACCAGCAACACAACCTCACCTGCGGCATTGGCATCGCCATCGGTCAACATCACTTGCGCGCCAATAATCGGCTGAATCCCAGAAGACGTGGCTTTGTCTGAAAATTCCAAGGCCGCGAATGTGTTAAAACTATCGGTAATCGCCACCGCGGGTTGCCCCAAGCCTTTTACCGCCGCCACAAGGGGGGCGATCTGAAATGTACCTTCAGCAAGGGAATAGGCGGAATGAACGCGAAGATGAACAAATAAAGGGGCTGTCGACATGGCCTATATTGGCAAGTCTTTCCTATGACTGACAAGGGGGTTGTTGCAAGCCTGTCGATGGCTAGGCAAATTGGGGGTTATCGCCAGATCAAAACACCGCTGGATCAGGCTTCAAAAATTTCACCCTGACGAATCGTCACCACGCGATCCATCTTTGCCGCCAATTCAGTGTTATGGGTGACAATCAGTGCCGCGGTTCCGGTGTTGCGGATAATCGCCGTCAAATGATTAAACACATCAGCGGCGGTTTCAGGATCAAGATTGCCCGTCGGTTCATCCGCCAATAAAAGATGGGGGGCGTTTGAAACCGCCCGCGCGATGGCAACACGTTGTTGTTCGCCGCCTGACAATTGCCCCGGGCGGTGATTTGCGCGGTCAGCCAATTGCACCATGGCCAAGAGTTGTTCGGCGCGGGTGGTGGCTTCATCCCTTGGCAGTCCCGCCAGCATTTGCGGGATCAACAGATTTTCAATGGCGGAAAACTCAGGCAATAAGCGGTGGAATTGAAAGACAAAACCAATGCTTTGGCGGCGTAGTTTTGCCCGCTCTTTTGACGATAACCGCGCGGTATGGGTGCCGCCCACCTGCACCGCCCCGCGATCAGGGTTTTCCAACAGCCCCGCGATATTCAGCAAGGTTGATTTGCCCGAACCGCTGGGGCCCACCAAGGCCACCATTTCACCAGCGTTGATGGTCAGGCTGGCCCCGCGCAAGACATGAAGGGCGGATTTGCCTTGGGCAAAGGATTTTTCAACATCGCCAAGGCGCAACATGGGGCGTGATCCTTCTTCCGTGGTTTCGGTCATGCCCGAAGACGTGTTGGCAGGGTTATTAAGAGGATTATTCATAGCGCAATGCCTCCGCGGGGGCGATGCGCGATGCCCGCCAAGCCGGATAAACCGACGCCAAGAACGACAACATCAGTGCCATGCCAATGACCATAAACACTTCTTGCGGATTAACATCAGCCGGCAAGGTCGAAAGGAAATAGATTTCAGCGGCGAATAGTTCTGTTCCGGTAAACTGTTCCAGAAGCGATTTAATGCCATCAATATTCCAGCAGAACCCCAGCCCCAATAACGTGCCGATCACCGTGCCAACAACACCGATGCTCGCCCCTGTCATAAAGAACACCCGCATGATGCCGCCGCCGGTGGCCCCCATGGCCCGCAACACCGCGATGTCATTATTTTTGGAGCGCACCAACATAATCATGGATGAAATAATATTAAACGCCGCCACAATAATGATCAGCGTCAAGATCAAGAACATGACGTTCCGTTCCACCGCCAGCGCGTTTAAAAAAGAGCGGTTGCGGTCGCGCCAATCGCTGACCCGTACCGACGGCGTGACGGTTTGTTGAATATTCTGCCGCAAGACATCGGTCATATTCAGGTTTGAAGAATAAATCTCAAGTCCGGTGACGGTATTGTCTTGGCCAAAGAAGGATTGCGAGGCTTCCAGCGGCATAAAGATGAAGGCTTTGTCGTATTCAAACATCCCCACATCAAACAGCCCGCCCACTTTATAGGTTCGGCGTTGCGGCAATGTTCCGAAAGGCGTTGACCGCCCGCGCGCGCCAACCAGCGTGACGCTATCGCCGGCTTTGATGCCAATGCTTTGCGCCAAGCGATGCCCCATTAAAACTTCTTTGCCTGTTTTAAAATTCTGGATGGCCTTTTCATCAAGCGCGGACCAAAGCGGTTTGCGCGCCGCCAGATCAGCCCAGCGTACCCCCCGCACCACCGCGCCAGAGGTCAGCCCTTTATTGGCCGCCATCACTTGGCCTTCGATTTGCGGGGTGACGGCAACAACCCCGGGCAAGCCAGCAATCCGCACCGCCAACGGATCAAAATCAGCAATGCCGCGGCCATTGGTGCTGTGCACCGCCAAATGCCCATTGAGCCCCAGAATACGCCCCACCAGCTCAACCCTAAAGCCGTTCATCACCGACATGACAATGATCAAGGTCGCCACCCCAAGGGCAATGCCTAAGAGCGAAAACCACGCGATCACGGAAATAAACCCTTCCGAACGACGCGAGCGCATATAGCGCAACGCCAACATTCTTTCGACAGGGGTGAAGATAGCCATGGGTTGTTATATTCCTTTAGGGTTTCTTGATTAGGGTTTCCTAAACTTGGTGATTAAGCCAAAAGCGCGTTTAACGCCGCCTCAGGGCTTAATTGTTGGGTTTCACCGGAACGGCGCTGTTTCCATTCAACCATGCCTTCTTTGGCGATGCGAGGGCCAATGATCACTTGTTGAGGGATGCCGATTAAATCCATGCTGGCCAGTTTTGCCCCGGGGCGATCGGCCGTGTCATCATAAAGCACATCTTTGCCAGCGTTGGTCAGCTTTTGATAGAGGTCTCCGGCCATGGCATCACAGGTTTCATCCCCGGGCTTCAGATTAACCACCGCGACATCAAATGGCGCAACGCTCTCTGGCCAGATAATCCCCGCGTCATCATGGCTGGCTTCGATAATCCCGCCCACCAGACGCGATACGCCAATGCCGTAAGACCCCATATGCACATCAGCAAGCGTGCCGGTTTCATCCGCCACACTCGCGCCCATGGGGGCTGAATATTTCGTGCCAAAATAGAAAATATGCCCCACTTCAATCCCGCGGGTGGTGATCAAATCACCATCAGCAACAGGGCAAGAGGCGGCATCATATTTTTCATCAGTGACGGCATAAAGATTGGTGTAGCGGTCAACAATCGGTTGCAGATCGCCTTGGTAATCAATATCGCCCGCGTCAATACTGCGGCCAATCCAATCTTTATGACAATAGACTTCACTTTCGCCTGTTTCCGCCAGAATAATGAACTCATGGCTCATATCGCCGCCAATGGGGCCTGTGTCGGCTTCCATAGGGATCGCCGTCAGCCCAAGCCGCTGGAAGGTCAGCAGATACGACACAAACATCTTGTTGTATTCAATCCGTGCCGCGTCAGCCCCATGGGCGAAAGAATAGGCATCTTTCATCAAGAATTCACGCCCCCGCATAATGCCAAAACGTGGCCGGACTTCATCACGGAATTTCCATTGGATATGATAAAGATTAATCGGCAAGGATTTATAGCTTTTCACATGGTTGCGGAAAATATCCGTCACCTGTTCTTCGTTCGTGGGGCCATAAAGCATATCGCGATCATGGCGGTCTTTAATCCGCAGCATCTCAAGCCCGTAATCTTCATAGCGGCCTGATTCCTGCCAAAGCTCCGATGGCTGGATGGTCGGCATTAAAATTTCATTCGCCCCAGCGCGATTTTGTTCTTCACGGACGATTTGTTCAATCTTCCGCATGACTTTTAACCCCATGGGCAACCATGAATAAATCCCAGCGCTGGATTGCTGAATCATGCCCGCCCTCAGCATCAATCGGTGCGAGGCGATTTGCGCTTCTTTCGGGGTTTCCTTCAGAACAGGGAGAAAATATCGGCTTAGCAACATGGTTTAACCTATGTGAGTTTACATCTTAAAAGGGCTGTATCCTTGCGGATAATCCAGAGTGATCATATCAGTTTCAGCAAAGAGTGCATCAAGCATTTCAGGGGTCACCGCATCAATTGATGACGGTTGCCATTTCGGGGCGTTGTCTTTGTCGATCAGCAATGCCCGCACGCCTTCGACAAAATCAGGACGAAGGGTGATCCGGCACGCCATGGTATTATCAAGATCAAGCGCATCAGGGACGCTTAAATCACGGTATTGCGGCGCGGTCATCAAATGATGGGTCACCGCCATGGATAAAGGCGCGCGGGTATCCATCGCCTTCCGGCTTGCTTCTGCCATAGGGTGCTGATCATCTTCAAGGCTGGCACGGATCGCGGGTAAATCCGATTGGTCAAAATGGCGGGCAATCCAATCTTGGGCGTCAAGAACAGGCGTGTCTTGCGGGTTGATCAGATGTTGAGCAATCGCGGATTTGATGGCGGCTTGATCAGGGTTTTGCAGCCCCACCACCGCCGCTGTCACCGCGTCAATGGCGTTGCTATCCACCACAAACCCCGTCTCCGGTGATAAAATCCCCAAAGCCTGCATATCACCAGCGCCAATCCGCCAGCCCGTGATGCCAAGGAAAGACGCCACAGGATGCGGCGCGCGGCGTAAAAACACCGATGCCGCGACATCAGGGAACAAGCCAATGGCGGTTTCCGGCATGGCGAAATCCATCCGGTCGGTGATGATCTGAAACGCCGCGTTCATCAACACCCCTGCTCCGCCACCCATGGTCAGCCCGTTGGCGATGCTGATCACTGGTTTCGGGAAAGTATTGATGATCAAATCCAGCTGATATTCTGTTTCAAAATAGGCTTTCGCGTGATCATGATTTTCTTTCAGCATTGGGATCAAGGCGCGGACATCACCGCCAGCGCAAAAGGCTTTGCCTTCGACCGCTGAAATCACCACATGGCTGATGGCATCATCATGCGCCCATGCCATCAATTGCTGGTTCATCTCATGGCACATTTCACCGGAAAGCGCGTTCAGGGCTTTCGGGCGATTGATGATTATTCTGCCGCAGTGGTCTTCGACTGAAAATTGGATGGTTTGATCGTCGGTTGTCATGCTGTTCATATAATGGAAAATATCCCGCCTGAGAAGGGTAATGCGGTTGCGCCCTCCGTTATTTGGGATTGGTTTGCTCTATTGTTCTGCTCGTTATCTCTTTTATTGGAACACAGTACCGCGTCAGTATGCCCATAATATGGCAATTTTTACATTTTGTTTTTTTCCTTCGGTCATGCCAATATGCAGCCATGAGCAAAACAGTTTCATCCATGGGGTCATTCCCCACATCACGTTTACGCCGCCCGCGTCTCAACAATTGGTCTCGCCGCATGATGCGCGAAACGCAATTGACCACAGATGCGTTGATCTGGCCTCTTTTTGTCCGCGAAGGTGATGGCGCGCCGGAACCTGTGGGCACATTGCCCGGGGTCAGCCGCCACAGCATCGACAGCCTTGTTGACCAAGCGCGTTATGCCGCTCAACTTGGCATTCCCGCGATTGCGATTTTCCCGCGGATTAACCCCGAAGACAAAGATGAAGACGGCACGCTTTCCGGCGATAGCAGCAATCTGGTCTGCCGTTCGGTTCGCGCCGTACGTGAGGCGGTGCCGGATTTGGGGATTATCACTGATGTTGCCCTTGATCCATTTACCACCAGCGGCCATGACGGCGTGATCCGCAACAATCAAGTGGATAATGATGAAACCGTCGCCATGCTGCAACAACAAGCCTTGGTTCAGGCTGATGCTGGCGCCACGATTATCGCCCCATCGGATATGATGGATGGCCGGATTGCCGCGATCCGTTCAGCTCTTGATGCCAAAGGCCATCAGGATGTGTTGATCATGTCCTATGCCGCGAAATATGCCTCAGCCTTCTATGGGCCGTTTCGTGACGCGGTGGGGGCGGGGAAAACCGCTTCTGTGGTCGGTAAAGAAACCTATCAGATGGACCCTGCTAATAGTGATGAAGCCTTAAGGGAAATCGCCTTTGATATTCAAGAAGGCGCTGATTTTGTCATGGTAAAACCGGGGATGCCGTATCTGGATATTATCCAACGCGCCTCGTCATCCTTTGCCCTGCCTGTTTTTGCTTATCAGGTCAGCGGCGAATATGCCATGATCGAAGCCGCCGCCCAAACAGGCGGGATTGACCGCAAAAAAGCCATGTTAGAAAGCATCATGGCCTTCCGCCGTGCGGGAGCGCGCGGTATCCTGACGTACTACGCCGCGGAAATTGCCGAAATTTTAAACGCATAACCGCATCAAGACCCGTTGACCTGACGTTATTTTTTTGATGAGTTTATTGCTATGAACCAGCAAAATCGGATTACATTTGACCAACCGTTAGAGTTTCGCGTCACCCGACCCATGGCTTGCCCTTATCTGGATAAGGCCATGGAACAACGGCTGGCGGCGGATATTTCGGCGGTGCCTAATCAGCATGATACATTGGCCAAAGCAGGGTTCAGGCGGGTTGAAAACTGGGTTTATAAGCCGATTTGCCAAGGTTGTAACGCGTGCTTGCCCATCCGTATTCCTTCGGGCGATGGTGAATTGGGGGCGCTGAAAATCAGCCGCAATCAACGGCGGGTGATCAATCGCAATAAAGATTTAAAGCGCAATATTCTGCCCAATATCCCCACAACTGAACATTATGATTTGTTTACGCGGTATCTAAACTCTCGCCATCATGATGGCCAGATGGCGGATATGGATGAACAGGCCTATACCGATATGGTGGCCTCCAGCCCCATCAAGACAGTCTTGGTCGAATATAAAGATGGAGATGAGACCATCGGCGTGATGATCCTTGATTTGCAGGATGATGGGTTGAGCGCGGTTTACAGTTTCTTTGACCCTGAACATGACCACCGGTCATTAGGCACGTATATGGTGCTGGACGCGGCGGCCTTAGCCTATGATATGGATTTGCCCTATCTGTATTTGGGCTATTACATCAAGGCCAGCCGGAAGATGCAGTATAAATCACGGTTTAAGCCTGCGGAAATTCTCACCCAAGGGGTGTGGCAACCGCTTTAAAATCGGGTCGTTATTTTCCGATTAAGTGAAGCGCGCCGGACGAGGGAAACCTGTTGGCACCAAACGCCCTGCCGCCGCCCGCTTGCCCATCCATGGGCCCAATTCACGTTCGGTGCGGGTACGCCCGCCTGATTGCTGCCACGATAATCCTTCTTCTAAGAAAAACGCTTTCGCATCGGCCAAACTGCCGTCTTTATAACGTTGCAACGTGACGCCGCGACCACGGTTCATTTCCGGCAATTCATCAATCTTAAAGACCAGCATTTTGCGGTTTGTTCCCACCACCGCCAGATGATCACCTTCCACCGGACGTGCCACCAAGGCTTTCGCGCCATTGTTTAAAGTCATCACCTGTTTGCCGTTTCTGGTCTGGGCGATATTGCTTTCAATATCGGTGATAAAGCCATGGCCAGTATCCGCCGCCAAGAACAATTTGCCAGATTTCGCCAGCACGATATTAAGGATGGACGTATCACTGCCCAATTCCACCATCAGGGAGACCGGCTCACCAAAACCGCGCCCGCCGGGCAGTTTATCGCATGACAGGGTAAAGATGCGGCCATTATCAGCAATCAACAGAATTTTATCGGTGGTTTCGGCGTGCAGCCTGAATTGCGGGCCATCACCTTCTTTGAATTTGACCTCCGCGTCTTCCGCCAAATGCCCTTTAGCGGCACGGATCCAGCCTTTTTCAGAACAAATGATGGTGATCGGTTCTTTTTCCACCAGCATTTCCATTGGATCGCCCGCAATATCCGGCAAGACATCAAGGCGGGTGCGGCGTTGATCGGTGCGCGAGAAGGCGGATTTAATGGCTTTCACATCATCGGCGATTGATTTGCGCTGGGCATCTTCGCTGTCCAAAAGCGCGTTTAATTCATCACGTTCAGTGGCAAGGCTATCCCGCTCCCCGCGAATTTCCATTTCTTCGAGCTTCCGCAATGACCGCAACCGCATATCCAAAATCGCGTTGGCTTGGGTTTCATTCAGGCGGAAGCGTTCCATCAAACGTGATTTCGGGTTGTCGTCATCACGGATAATGGCGATCACCTCATCAAGGTTTAAGAACACCGTCAGATAGCCTTCCAGCACATCGAGACGATGGGCAATCTTATCCAACCGGTGGCGAGAGCGGCGTTGCAAAACAACCAAACGGTGATCAATCCACGCCAGCAAGGCTTCTTTTAATGACATCACCCCGGGGGTGCCATCCGCCGCCAAAACATTCAGGTTAAGCGGGACTTTTGTTTCCAGATCCGTCAGATGGAACAAGCTTTCCATCACCATTTCAGGATCAAGGCGGCGGGATTTCGGCTCCAGCACCAAGCGCATATCTTCGGTGGATTCATCACGAATATCCGCCAGCACTGGCAATTTCTTGGCGTTCAGCAATTCCGCCATTTTTTCAATCAAACGGGATTTCTGCACCTGATAGGGGATCGCTGTTACAATAATCGACCAGCCGCCGCCCTTTTCTTTTTCAACCATCCAATCGGCACGAACACGGAAACTGCCCCGCCCTGTGCGGTAGGCTTCGGCAATGGATTCTGGGCTTTCCACCAAGACCCCGCCGGTGGGCAAATCAGGGCCTTTGACGTATTCAGCAATTTTATCATGGCTGGCGTTGGGATGTTTGATCAAATGCACCAAAGCATCCGATAATTCCAAAATATTATGCGGCGGGATGGAGGTTGCCATCCCCACCGCGATCCCTTGCGCGCCATTGGCCAGAAGGTTAGGAAACGCCGCTGGCAGAATAACAGGTTCATCGCTTTCACCATCATAGGTGGGGCGGAAATCAACAGCATCTTCATCAATGCCTTCCAGCAGCAACCTTGCGACATCAGACATACGCGCTTCGGTATAGCGCATGGCGGCGGCGTTATCGCCATCAATATTGCCAAAATTACCTTGGCCATCCACCAGCGGATAGCGCATGGCAAAGTCCTGCGCCAATCGCACCATCGCGTCATAAATCGCGGCATCACCATGGGGGTGGAATTTACCCATGACATCCCCCACCACGCGGGCGGATTTTTTATACCCCTGCCCCGGGTCGAGTTTTAATTGCCGCATGGCATAAAGCAAACGGCGGTGAACAGGCTTAAGCCCATCGCGCACATCAGGAAGCGACCGCGACGTGATTGTCGATAGCGCGTAAGCCAAATACCGCTGGCTTAGGGCTTCTGCAAATTCGGCCTTAATCGTTGACTGTGAATTATCAGACATGATTTTCCTTTAATCTTCTTCCGTCAGTGTAAAACGCTTTTCCGCCAAGGCCATTAATCGTTGCCGTGCTGGCGGCAGCGGTTGATGATGCACCCCAAAAACACGGCGTTCTAAAAAATGCCCTGTTAATTGCATACCAGCAAGCAGGTCTTCTTCAAGGGTTTTTTCACCGCACCCCCCAAGAAATCGTGGCAAAGGCAATAAACGATCGACATGGATGCCTGCCCCTGCCCTTGTGACAGCGACCCCTGTTCGCGGGCTGACATATTCCAGACCATCGCGTTCACCGGTAACGCCGCACCGCTCCAGATCAAGGGCATAGCCGGCGATGCTTAACATTCCCATTTCCCAGCGGATATATCCGCCCAACCATTGATCGCCCAAATCTTCTGATGTGATCAGGCCAATCACCGCTTCGGTGGCATCATAAACCGCAGGGGCAGGCTCGCGTTCAGGCAAGCAGGCTTCCATCACCGCGCAAACCGAAGACAGCCCCGCCAGCCGAAAGCTATCATCCAACACAACCGAAGCATTGGGGGTGACCATATCAACCTGCATCGCGCCCAGATGTTCCGCCAATCGCGCCCGCCAAAAGACATCCACTTTATTGCCCGGCTGTAACGTGCCGCGATGCTTGCTGGATTGCCCGCCCCGCACCAATCCCGCTTGGCGGCCATGGGTGGTGGTCAGCACATTGATCACCGCGTCATGTTCAGCATAAGGGCGAACAGAAAGGATCAATCCTTGGTCAGACCATTCAGGCATGAACCCCGCTCCGCTGTTCTAAATAAGGGAATAAAACATCAGGCATTAAAATCAAGATCCCAATCCTGATAACGCGCTGGATCATTCATCCAATCTTTGCGGAATTTCACATGGGTAAAGAGATGCACACGGCGTTCCAACACCTCTTCCAATTCGCGTCTTGCGGCGGTGCCAATACGGCCAATGGTCTTGCCGCCTTTGCCCAGAACAATGCCACGATGGCCTTCACGCGCAACAAAAATTGAACAGCGCACTTCAGCAGAACCATCATCACGTTCTTCCCAGCTTTCGGTTTCAACCGTCAATTGATAAGGCAATTCTTCATGCAGATTAAGAAAGAGTTTTTCGCGCAGAATTTCCGCCGCCAGCAAGCGCATCGGCATATCCGACAAGTCTTCAGGGTCAAACAAATACGGGCCTTGGGGCATTTGTTCAGCCAGCCATGCCATGAAGTCATCCGTGCCTTTGCCTTTTTCCGCCGACAGCATGAAAACGCGGCTGAACTCAACCTTTTGCGATAATTCTTCCGCCCGTTCCAACAGCCTTTCGGGGCTGACCAGATCAATCTTATTCAACACCAAGACCGCGCTGATCTTGTCTTTGGCCAACGCTTCAACAATGCGGGCAGTGTCATCATCAATTTTTGACCGCGCCACATCATGCACCAGCACCACCAGATCGCTGTCATCCGCCCCTTGCCAAGCGGCGTTGACCATGGCTCGATCCAAGCGGCGTTTCGGGACAAAAATACCCGGCGTATCCACAAACACAACCTGCGCATCACCATGCATGGCAATGCCGCGAATACGGGACCGTGTGGTTTGAACCTTCGGGGTGACAATCGAAACCTTTTGCCCCACCAATGTATTCATCAGGGTTGATTTCCCTGCATTCGGGGGGCCGATTAGCGACACAAAACCTGCGCGTGTCATAGCATCTCCTTGAGCCACATCTCCGCGGCTTTTTGTTCCGCGCCACGGCGGGATGAAGCTTGGGCAGAAGCCTGATGATCACCGCATGACACTGTTATGGTAAAGACCAGCGCGTGATCAGGGCCTGAACGATCCGTGATGCTGTATTGCGGCATGGCGATATGATGTTGATGGGCATATTCTTGCAATTGGGTTTTAAAATCTTTCGCGGCGCTGCTCTCGGTGGCGATCAAATCCCCCCAAATTCTGAAAATAACCCGCCGTGCCGCGTCAATCCCGCCATCACGCCAAATCGCGCCGATCAAGGCTTCCAGCGCATCCGCCAAGACTTTGTCTTTATCGGCAAGGCTGGTGTTATGCTGCACCACCAACGCCCCGCCGACTTCCAATTCACGGGCGATTTTCGCCAGTCTTGCGTTTTCAACACAATCGGCATAGCGGCGGGTCAAATGACCTTCGCGTTCATCATCGGTGGCGGCAAATAAAGCATCGGCAATCACCAGCCCAATGACACGATCACCTAAAAATTCCAGCCGCTGATTATTGGCGGTGGTTTTATTGGTGGGGGCAACGCTGGGATGCAGTAAGGCTTCGGCCAAGAGATCAGCATCATCGAACTGATAATCCAGTTTCTGCATCAATGCCACGCGGGCGGCGGCAATTTCCGGTGTCACAAGGTGGTTTAAAAGATCACTCAATGCCTTGACCTATCCGGCTAAAGCGAATGGCGAAAGGCCATTTCCAAATCTCAAAAATTGAGGCGGAACCATTGTGTGAGAAAAACAGAAACTCCGCCCGACCAATCAGGTTTTCAGCGGGAACAAAACCGACTTCGGCACGGCTATCACGGGAGTTATCTCGGTTATCGCCCATGAAGAAATAATGGCCTTCGGGTACGGTCACCGTTGGGGTGTTATCCATGCTGTTCTGATCGCTTAATTCTTGGATCAAATGGCTTTCCCCATTGGGCAGGGTTTCAAGATAGACTTTTGCTTCACGAACAAACAATCCGGTATCAATACTAGCGTTTTGTTCAAGGCGGCGGGTGACGGCTTTGCCGTTGATATGCAGGATACCGTTTGTCACCGCGATTGTATCACCGGGCAGACCAACCAGACGTTTGATGTAATCAATATGCTCAGCCCCGGGTTTACGGAAGACAATCACATCACCACGTTCAGGCGTTTGTTCCGCGATCCGCCCCGAAAACGGAACAATCCCAAAAGGGAAGGAATAGCGCGAATATCCATAGGAATATTTGGACACGAACAGATAATCACCGACTTTCAAGGTGGGGATCATCGACCCTGAAGGGATGCTGAAAGGTTCAAACAAGAATGACCGAAAAATGACAGCAATGCCGACAGCCCAAAAGACTGTTTTCGACATTTCAACATACCACGGTTCTTCTTTCTTTTTTGACATCTTCAACTTTCCCAATACGAACTTCAGGTTATGGCCTTGGTGGGTGCCCCTTTATGACGCGGAAAGGGTGACAAAAGCAAGTGCCATCCCACCATCATCGCTTAAGGACAGGTAACATTTGCCTTGGTGATTTGTTTCCTTGGCAAAGAAATCAGCGGCTTTGCCATGAAGCCGCATTAAAGGCTGGCCATCATCAGCGCTGATGACTTCAAGATCATGCCAGCCAATCCCCATCGCGCGCCCCGGCGATAACGCTTTCCAACAGGCTTCTTTGGCGGCAAAGCGCATGGCGTAAAATCGCGATTGATCTTGACGCGTGGCGGCGGCTTTTTGTTCAGTTTCGGTAAAGATCCGATTGATAAATTTCGCGCCAAAACGATCAATCGACTGGCTGATGCGGCTGATCTCAACAATATCTGTTCCAATACCGTAAATCATCGCCCTAGCCTTGTTTGCGCGCTTGATCCATCAATGAACGCATCTCCTCTACCGCGGGCTTAAGCCCCATCAACACCGATGCCCCGATTAAAAAATGGCCAATGTTTAATTCAACCAATTGCGGGATGGCGGCAATATCGCCAACAGTATCAAACCCCAAGCCATGGCCAGCGTGACATTCCAGCCCAAGGTCATGGCCAATTTTGGCGGCGTTTTGAATGCGGGTTAATTCCGCCTGCCGAGCGGCGCCGGTTTCATCACAATAACGGCCGGTATGAAGTTCAATAATATCAGCACCGATTTCTGCCGATGCTTCCAATTGCTTGGCGTCTGCTTCGATAAAAAGCGAAACGCGAATATTCTGTTCTTTCAATGCCACCGCAATATCCCTGATCCGGTCTTGATGCCCCCACACATCAAGACCGCCTTCGGTGGTGACTTCTTCACGCTTTTCCGGAACAAGACAAGCGGCATTGGGGCGTGTCTTGAGCGCGATTTCCAGCATTTCATCAGTGGCCGCCATTTCAAAATTAAGCGGCTTGGTGATGGTTTCTTTCAACCGAGCCATATCAGCGTCACGAATATGGCGGCGGTCTTCCCGCAAATGAGCGGTGATGCCATCAGCCCCGGCTTCGATCGCCAGCATCGCCGCCTCAACAGGGTCAGGGTGGGTGCCGCCACGGGCATTACGCACCGTCGCCACATGGTCAATATTAACCCCTAAACGAAGCGCCCCAACACCCGCATGATCCATGTTTTGATTATCCATGTTGCGCCCTTTTTATCACCATTTTTTTCAACCGATTTCGCTTAATCGACAATAATTTTAGGCGGATACGCCCAGCAAACACATAGCCCAGCAAGAACGTCACCAGCCCAAAAACACCCCCCATGATCAACCCACCTGTGAACATGGAGACCATCACTTCACCAGGGGAATTAAGCAGCAATTCATAACTTAAAGCAGAAACATCAGTTTCGCCCGGGCTGCGCCCCAGAACAGAACCACCAACGGCATAAATCAACGCCCAAATAAATGGAAACGTCCAAGGATTGCCAACAGCGGTGCCGATCATCGACATGATCATATTGCCCCTGATCAACCACGCCAGCGCGATCCCCAATAGAAAATGAAGGCCAATCAATGGCGTGAATGAAACCGCAACCCCTGCCGCAAATCCTGCTGATAACGAATAATCCGAAGACCGAATTCGTAAAATCCGCAACAGCAAATAAATCCAGCCGCGCATCACGCCTTTTTTCGGCCAGACAAACGCTTGGACAGACGCCCAGATATTTCGGTTGCGGCGGCGGAATAACATTAAGATTTTGCCCTTTCAACAGATTCAATAAAGGGATTGCTTTGCAACGCCGCGGTGATAGCGGTCAAATGACGAACATCGGAGACTTCAACATCGGTCACGAAGGTGAAGAAATCCAAATTGCGGGCGACTTGCTGAATATTGGTGATATTGCCGCCATGGTCGCTGATGGTGGTGGCCACCGCCGCCAGACTGCCCGGCTCATTGGAAATCACCGTCTCCAACCTCGCGTTCACAATATTAGGCGTATCGCTTTCCCATTCAATATCGACCCATAATTCCGGCATGGTGGTGAATTTTTCAAGGTTCTGGCAATCGACCCGATGCACGGTCAACCCTTTGCCGGTGGTGATAATCCCGATAATCCGCTCCCCCGGCAGAGGATGGCAACAGCGCCCATGATGCACCGCCATCCCCGGGATCAGCCCTTTGATGTTCAACGACGGTCTTGGGGTTGGGGTTTTGGTCTTTTTTATTTCCACCGGTTTCAGGTCAGGATGGATCAAGGCAATCACGTCTTCTGATGGGATATGATATTCACCGATACGGGCAAACAGCTCATCATCGGTCTTCAGGTTATAATGGATCAACACCGGCAGTAACGTGCTGTCATCAAGGTCTTTGCCGGATTGCCGCAAGGTTTTTTGCAATAACCCGCGCCCCAATTGGGCAAATTCCTTTTGCTTTTCTTGCCGCACAAATCGGCGGATCGCGGATTTCGCCCGGCCAGTGACAACAAAATTCTCCCATTCCGGATTAGGGGTCGCGTTCGATGATGTCAGCACTTCAACCTGATCACCATTGGTCAGAACAGTGGCCAATTGGCGCATCTTGCCGTTGATCTTAACCCCGATACAGGTATCACCAATATCAGAATGAAGATCATAGGCAAAATCAACCGCGCTCGCGCCTTTCGGCAAGGTCACCAGCATCCCTTTTGGAGTGAAGCAGAACACTTGGTCAGCGTACATTTCCATTTGGGTATGTTCTAAAAATTCATCGGATGAATCGGCGTTCTCCAAAACGCGCATCAAATCGTTAAGCCATTTTAATTCATTGTATTCATTCGGCTTTACCGATTTCCCATCTATTTTATACCCCCAATGGGCGGCAACACCACGTTCCGCCACTTCATGCATTTCAGGGGTTCTGATCTGGACTTCGATCTTCTTTTTATTCGGCCCGATAATGCCAGTATGCACCGATTGATAATGGTTGCGCTTTGGGGTGGAGATGTAATCTTTGAACCGTCCCATCACCATCGGGAATTTCTGATGGAGTATCCCTAAAGCCCTGTAACAATCGCTGGCATCCGGCACCAAAACCCGAAACGCCATGATGTCAGATAATTCTTCCATTTCGACCTTCTGGCGTTGCATTTTGCGCCAGATCGAATAGGCCGATTTCCGCCGCCCAGAAACACTGCTTTCCAGCCCAGCCTCATAGAGCGTGGTGTTCAATTCATCGCAAATGCGGCTGACCAAATCTTCGGATTGCGCGGATAAGTAATCCAAGCGGGTGATAATGGATGTCCGCATTTCAGGGTTCACCACGGCAAAAGCGCGGTCTTCAAGTTCATGCTGGAAATGCGTCATGCCAATCCGCTCCGCCAGCGGGGCAAAAATGGTCAAGGTTTCTTCGGCGATGCGTTTGCGCTTATCGGCGCGCGAGATATGGTCAATCGTCCGCATATTATGGGTACGGTCAGCCAATTTCACCAAAAGCACACGGATGTCTTCGCTCATCGCCAAGACCAGTTTACGGAAATTTTCAGCCTGCTTATTGTCAGACTTCATTTCAATCCGTGTTAATTTGGTGACGCCATCAACCAGATTGGCAATTTCATCGGTAAACTGTTGCTGGATATGTTCCAGCGTCACATCCGTGTCTTCAACCACGTCATGCAAAAGCGCGGTGATAATTGTCGCCGGATCAAGGTGCATATCCGCCAGAATATGCGCGACTTCAATGGGATGGGTAAAATACGGCTCACCAGAAGCGCGAACCTGCCCGCGATGGGCTTTTTCCGCAAAACTAAACGCGCGCGACAGCAAATCATCATCAATCGCGGGGTTATACGCGCGGATGCGATCGGTTAGCGGTTTTACGTCAATTACGGTCATGTCTTCAAATTTACATCAAAAATGGCAATCTGGAAGCCAGAATAAGAAATAAATTTGATAAAATAAGGGCAGATGAAAAGCGTGGTCTGAATTTATTCTTCAGACGCGCCTTCATCGGCAAATGACCCTTCGTCAGAGAAAGACCCTTCATCGGAGAATGAGCCTTCATCTTCGCTGGCGGCGGTGCCGATTTGCATGCCTTCGCCATCGCCCATATCCGCGCCAAATTCGCTGTTGAATGAAGCCATGTCATCTTGTGCGATGCTGGCGGCTTCATCGAGGGCTGATTGCTCTTCTTCGCGGCGCTTCATGCGCTGCAGGCTTTTGACCAGATCTTCGTTCACTTCATCAATGGAGATGGTCTCATCAGCAATCTCACGCAGGGCCACAACAGGGTTCTTATCATTGTCGCGGTCAACGGTGATAGGGTCACCTGATGAAATGCCACGAGCACGCTGGGCGGCGGTCAAAACCAGATCAAATCGGTTTGTGATTTTTTCGATGCAATCTTCAACGGTTACGCGGGCCATCTGCGGTCTCCTCGATAGGTGTTAATACCATTTCATGAATGAAGACGGAACATAGTCTCAATTCATTACAAAAGCAAGTTTTTTGAACAGGGCGGAATTTACGCCAAAACACAGTCCTGTTCAGGGTCAACCGCCGCCAGCAACGCGGAAATAGGCTCATCAGTTTGAGGATGCCGCCAATCCGGTGCTAAATCCGCCAAAGGGCGCAAAACAAAAGCACGTTGATGCATCCGAGGGTGCGGCAAGGTTAAATTGCCATCCATGACAAGCCCGCCGAAATCAACAATATCAATATCCAAGACACGGGCTTCATTGCGGGTAACCCTGATGCGGCCAAACCCCGCTTCGCGTTGATGCAGGATGCCGATCAATTCTTCAGGGCGCAAATCTGTTGCGATTTCCACCACCGCGTTATGATACCACGGCTGATCCGATATTGGCACCGGCGCGGATTTATACCACGGCGAAATGGCGACAATCTCAATGCCTTCGTCTTGCAAACTGTCGATAGCGGCAAGGCAACCGGCTTGCGGTGTATCAAACCCATCCGCTGTAAGATTAGCCCCGATGCCTAAAAAAATGCGGGGGGAATGCGCTGCACCTGTCATGGATCAACCTTCTCGTGATTCTTTAGTGTTGTCATTACAATATTTCACAGCCACAATGACAGAAGAAAAATCTTTCAACGCCAAAAATATTAATCAAAGTTCAATATTAAATTTAAAATTTTAAATCTCTGGGCGTTGAAGATGCAGCTCTTTAATTCATCGGAGATGATCAAATGCTTAACATAAAGGATAATGAACGCTTTGCCGTTTTCATTGACGGCTCAAATTTTCATTCAACATTTAAATCCCTTGGCTTTGACGTGGATTTCGCGTTGATGCTGAAGGAGTTTAAACGCCAAGGCCGTTTGGTCAGGGCTTATTATTACACCGCCCTGCCCCATGATGGTGAGGTCGCGCCCATCCGCCGCCTGGCCGATTGGCTGGATTACAATGGCTATACGGTGATCAGCAAGCAAACCCGCGATTTCTATGACAATGAAACAGGGTCAAAGCGCACCAAGGGCAATATGGATATGGAATTGGCGCTGGATATGCTGAAATTAGCCCCGCATATCGACCACGCGGTGCTGTTTTCAGGTGATGGTGATTTCGTCCGCCTGATCGAAGAGATGCAAAACCGCGGTTTGCGGGTGACCGTGGTTTCAAGCGCCAAGACAAAACCGCCCATTCTGGCCGATGTGTTGCGCCGCCAAACCGATGATTTCATTGAGTTGAATGATGTTCGTGAACTGATTGGCCGCCCGTCGCGCACGGATGTTGATCAAGACCAATATGATGATGATTTTGTCAACGATGACCATGGCAATGGTGAAGCCATTGTGATTGATGACAAACGCCAAAGGTCATAGCCCCATCATGTCCATATCAATCCCACATCGTGATGCCAGTTGCAGGCTTTGCCCAAGATTGGCTGAATTTCTGGATGAAGCCCGGGCGAAAAACCCCGATTGGCATAACGCCCCTGTCAATGGATATGGTCCGGTGGATGCGCCGATCATGCTGGTTGGGCTTGCCCCGGGGATGCGCGGAGCCAATCGCACAGGCCGGCCGTTCACCGGTGATTTTGCTGGCGATTTGCTGTTTCAGATGCTTGATGAATTTGGCCTTTCCACCGGCACGTATCAATCGCGCCCTGATGATGGGGTTGAATTGCACCACATCAGGATCGTTAACGCTGTCCGCTGTGTCCCGCCACAAAACAAGCCCATTGGCGCTGAAATCAACACCTGCCGTCAGTTTCTGATTGACGATATAAACGCCATGACAAGCATGAAAGCGATGATCACCCTTGGGCGGATTGGCCATCTTTCCGCGCTGAAAGCCATGGGGTTGCGGGAAAAAGATTACCCGTTTGGCCATGGCGTCACCCATGATCTGCCGAATGGGGCGCGGTTAATCGCGTCCTATCATTGTTCGCGCTACAACACCCAAACAGGGCGGCTGACCACCGATATGTTCCGTGATGTCTTCAAGAAAGCCACCGCCGCCGCGGGGCTTAAAGGCCAAGCGTAATAAAAGCTTAAGCGTTTTTCATCAACCGCGCTTTTTGGCGATCCCAATCCCGCTTTTTAATGGCTTCGCGCTTATCTTGTTTTTTCCGGCCTTTCGCCAGACCCAAAGATAATTTCGCGATGCCTCTGTCGTTAAAATAAATCGCCAAGGGGATTAACGTCATGCCTTCACGATTAATCAGCCCCAAGAGCCGATCGCTTTCTTTGCGGTGAAGCAATAAAGGCCGTTTCCGTTTCGGGTGATGCTTATCGCGGGAAGCGTCATATTCAGGGATATTGGCATTGACCAAAACCAAACGGCCGCTTTCTTCGGCGGCGTAAGACTCAGCAATGCTCGCCCGGCCACGGCGCAAAGATTTCACCTCACTGCCCAGCAAGACCATGCCCGCTTCGATGGTTTCCACAATTTCATATTCATGGCGTGCTTTACGGTTTTCCGCAACACGGCCAGTGGAAATCGTGGTTGGTGATTTAGGCGATTTTGCCGCCATGACGCGGCCTCCTCTGCCGATCCGTGGTGGTTATGACCAAAGCCCTGCAAAGCGCAACGCGTCTTCAACCTGCTTTTTAGACGCATCGGCAATTTCACCCAATGGCGCCCGCAATGTAGGCTCACACAAGCCCAAAAGGCTGGCCGCGTATTTGACAGGACCAGGGCTGGCTTCACAGAACATGGCATCATGCAGCGGCATCAACAGGGCGTTGATTTCCATCGCCCGCGCGATATTGCCCGCGTCAAACGCGTTGTGCATTTCCGCCAGTAACTTTGGCGCGATGTTACAGGTCACTGAAATCCCGCCATGACCGCCAGCAATCCGTGACGCCAAGGTGGTGGCATCTTCACCTGAAAGCTGGCTAAAGCCAGAGCCAATCCGGTTCAAGATACGGGTCGGACGACCGAGATCAGCGGTGGCATCTTTAATGCCGCCAATATTCGGGTGTTTGGCCAATTCCGCCAGCGTGTCATCATTCACCGCAACAATTGACCGCCCGGGAATATCATAGACAATCACCGGAATAGAAACGGCATCGGCGACCATGGAAAAATGGCGCAGCAACCCGCTTTGCGGCGGCTTATTGTAATAAGGCGTGACCACCAAAACAGCATCCGCGCCCGCGCCTTCGGCATGGCGGGCAAAATCCAAGGCTTCAGCGGTTGAATTTGACCCAGCCCCAGCGATCACCGGCACGCGGCCATTGGCCTCATCAATGCACATTTCAACCACGTCTTTATGTTCAGCATGGCTCAATGTTGGCGATTCACCTGTTGTCCCCACCGGCACAAGCCCGTGAGAACCTTCGCTGATCTGCCAATTGACAAGTTTTTTGAACGCGGCTTTATCAACTTGGTCATCCTTAAAAGGAGTCACCAAAGCGGGGTATGAACCACGGAAGCGCGCATCGCCTGTCATCATTTTGCTCTCCATCAAGCGTCTGAACTAGTAAAATTAAGCGGAGCATAGGCTTAACCCTGATTTTGTTCAAGATGTTCTTGTGATTATTCCTGATGATTAAGGCGGGCTTCGTTATTGGCCTTCGCCGCTAAAACCGATAGGATGGATGGATATTCAACCTAAACCATCTTGGGCATCCCATGACTTCACCTGATTATTCTGACATTCAATCCGCGGCAGACCGCATCGCCCCATTTGCAAGGATCACGCCATTATTATCATCGCCGCATCTTGATGCGCTGGTTGGCGGTAAGATTTTTGTCAAAGCCGAACCGTTGCAAGTCACGGGTTCGTTTAAATTCCGCGGGGCGTGCAATTCGGTGCAGATGCTGGGGGATGATGTTAAGACCGTTGTCGCGTGGTCATCCGGCAACCATGCGCAAGCGGTGGCGATGGCGGCGAAAATGCGCGGGATCAAGGCGATTATCGTCATGCCCGAAGATGCCCCTGCCATCAAAAAGAAAAACACCAAAGCTTTAGGGGCGGAGGTTGTGACCTATGACCGATACAATGAAAGCCGTGAAGAAATTGGCACGGCATTGGCGGAAAAACATGGCGCCGCCATTGTCCCGCCCTATGATTTCGCCCCTGTTATCGCTGGACAAGGCACAATTGGCAAAGAGATTGCCGAACAAGCCAAAGCGTTAAACATCACCCCTGATCAGGTGATTTGTTGCACCGGCGGTGGCGGGCTTTTGGCAGGGTTATGCCTTGGGCTGCACCATCATTGGCCAGATTTGCCGATCTATGGGGCTGAACCCGAAGGGTTTGATGATTTCAGCCGATCGCTTGCAACCGGAGAACGGCAGGGCAACGCCCCTGATGCCCGCAGTATTTGTGATGCGATTGTCACCAATATGCCCGGGGAGATGACTTTCCCCATCAATCAAGATCATGTCACTTCAGGCTTGGTGGTGAGCGATGATGACGCGCTTTATGCCATGGCCATGGCCTGGGCGCATTTAAAGCTTGTTGTTGAACCGGGGGGCGCGGTGGCCTTGGCCGCCGCCTTGGCGGGCAAAATAAATACCGCCAATAAGACCACGATTGTCGTGGCCTCTGGCGGTAATGTTGATCGGCCTGTGTTTGAACAGGCGCTTGAGCATTTGCCCTAAAAAATAGGGTGAATTAACCCCGCCCGCGATAGGTGGGCACGCCCGCGTCAGGCAACCACACGCCTTCGGGCAGCTTCCCATGTTGCCAAAACACATCAATCGGCATCCCGCCACGCGGATACCAATAGCCGCCAATCCGCAACCAATGCGGATCCAGCAAATCCACAAGGGTTTTGCCAATACCAACGGTGCAGGCTTCGTGAAAAGCCTGATGATTGCGGAAAGAATTGAAATATAGTTTCAGCGACTTGGATTCCACCATCCAATCTTTCGGGACATAATCGATCAGCAAATGAGCAAAGTCAGGCTGAGCGGTCACCGGACAAAGAGAGGTAAACTCCGGCTGGGTGAAACGCGCCAGAAACACCGTGTCCGGATGAGGGTTCGGCACGCGGTCTAATTGCGCTTCTTCTGGGCTTTCTGGCATCGCGCTGGGTTTGCCAAGATGGCGCAGGTGATCTGTGGACATAAGCTGTTCCTCTTTGATCAATTAACAGATGATCTTCAATTGATGGGGTGTTCAAACTCAATGCGGCGTAACCTGCCGTCGCGAGGCTTTTACACCAATTCCACCCAAGGATGCCAATAAAAAAAGACAGGGTTTAATATTTTCCCCGCTTTTGCGCGCCATGGTAGAAAATATCCGACAAAGCATCATTGGCGCGGTCACGGAAGCCAATATCCTGTTCGGTCAAGGTCGCTACTGGGCGGTCGGTATGTTCATGATAACCATGCGGGTCTTCGCCGCGGGCTTGCTGAACATAGATTTTGCCAATCACCTGATCAACATCAGCCCCGATGTAAGATTGAATGGCAAAGCCAATCCGCCGTTCTTTTGATGTGTTATGCCCTGAACCATGAACAACCCTTGGGTGATGGAGGGATAATTGCCCGGGTTTTAATTCAATGGGAACGGTTTCATCTTCAGGCACATCAGGGACAGTCTGGCCACGGGTTAAAAGATTATCCTTGCCAAAGGTATCAACATGATCGCGCAAGGGGTCATGATGGGTGCCCGGCCACATATACATACAGCCGTTTTCGGTGGTGACATCTGATAGCGCGAGCCAAGCGGTTACCCAATTATGCGGCTCAAGCCCGATATAACGGGCATCTTGGTGCCAAGAAATAAACCCTTGTTGTTCCGGCTCTTTAATAAATAAAGTCGTGCCCGCCACCAGAATATTCCGCCCGATCAGGCTTTCCACCGCGTCCAGAATTTTCGGGTTATGGGCAATGCGATCAAACAATGGCAACACATAATGCACATTGTTGCGATTAGGGCCGGTGATGGCATCAGGGGTTTCGCTTTCAATCGCTTCTAATTCTTGGCGCATGGCCAAAGCTTCTTCAGGGGTGAAAATATCAATCGGCGCGATATAGCCGTTATCGTTGTAAAACTGCACTTGATCTTCGGTAAGAAAAGCCATGATTCCCCCCTTAATTTGAAATATAAAATTACTTTGGCCAGAAATTTTAGGCTGTCAATAGAATTGCAATATCCGCCAGATTAGTGCCGGTTGGCGGCATCCGGATCAACGCCCCTAATTCATCCAAAAACGGATAGGAATCATGCCGCTGAAGGGCATCATGGCCTTGCGCTAGGTCAACATTCATCCCGCCCGGCATCCCGCCCGGCATCCCGCCCAGCATTCCACCCAACATTCCACTATGCACCAAAGCCCCCGCGGCATCTGTCGGGCCATCACGACCATCTGTCCCCGCCGCCAGCAAGACCCAATCTTGAGGACGCGTATTGGCCTGTTGCGGATGATTTCCCTTTTGATCATTCCCCTGAAGATCACTCATGGCCAGTAAAAATGCCAAGGCCAATTCTTGTGGGCGCCCGCCTTTACCCGCCGTATCCTGACTTTGGCTAAAAGTGACCACTGTCTCCCCGCCAGTGACCGCTTGCACGGGGCGTTCAGACGACAAAGCGATTTGCGCCAAAGCCCGCCCCATATCAGCCGCCTCCCCTGAAAGAACAGGTAACGGCTGGTTGCAGCCCCCAAGGGCCTTCTCAGCCGCGGTGCAACAAATGGCGTTGCTCGCCAAAATAGATGTTTGAACTTTCGCCAAGACCTTTTCGCCTTCGTCATCCCATGGGCGAAGCGGCTGATCACCCGGTCTATTCGCCATATCTTCCAGAAAAGACGAAATCTGCGGGAGTTGATCAAGCCCCGCCGCGGTTAAATAATCGCGCATCTGTTCATAAGGCACCGGATCCGCCGCCATCGGCCCGCTGGCGATGGCTGATAAATCAGTCAATTCATCGCCTGTGGGGGGGACATCCGACAACACCCATTGCGTGATCGTGGCGGGTGATGCCGCCCGTGCCAAACGCCCGCCTTTGATGCCAGAACAAAACCGCCGGACAGCGTTCATGGCATGAATATCCAGCCCGCTGGCCAAAAGGCGTTCATTGATCATGATCTTATCTTGAAGGGTGAGGCCATCGGCGGGCAAACACATCAAGGCAGAACCGCCGCCGCTGACCAACATCAAGAGGTGATCATCTTCGCCAAGACCATGGGCGCGATCCAGCATCAACCGCGCGCCCTTCATGCTGTTTTCATCAGGGACAGGATGGCCGCCAATAACCGTTTCAAACCCCGCGACCGATTGCGCTGAAAGCAATGCCGGATCATGGCTGATCAACACCCCTTTGGCATCCAACCCGCCATCACGGCAAGCTTGCGCCATGGGCCCTGCGGCTTTCCCTAGGGCAAAAATCGCGCTTGGGGGGCGGTCAAGATTGGCCAATGACGCCGCCATGACTTTTTCAGGCGCCGCCGCTTCAAGGGCAGCACTAAGGGCGTGTTCAGCTGTTTTGATAAGGTGATCAAGCGACATCAATTCATGCCCTAAGCCGGATTTGGCAATGGCTTTCCTGCAAAGTGAGCTTTCAGGTTTTCGACCACCATCATGCCCATGGCGTTGCGGGTTTCAACCGTACCTGACCCCATATGCGGCAATAACACGGTATTTGGCGCCGCCATAATCGCTGGGTTGATCTGCGGCTCACCTTGGAAGACATCGAGCCCTGCCCCGCCGATCTGGCCAGCGGTTAAGGCTTCGGCCAAGGCCGCTTCATCAATGACATCACCGCGGGCGGTATTGATCACAAATCCATGTTGCGGCATGGCGGCGATGGCGGCGCGTGACATGATATGGCGGGTTTCATCACCCCCGGGGCAATGCAGGCTGACAATATCTGCCGCGGCGCAAACCTCTTCGACCGTGGGCAATTGGGTGGCATCCATATCATCACAATCGGTGACGGTGGAACGGTTATAAAACACCACTTTCATGCCAAAACCATGGGCGCAACGGCGTGCCACCGCTTTGCCGATCCTGCCCATGCCGATAATGCCAATGGTCTTGCCGGAAAAATCCATGCCCAAAAGATGGGTTGGTCGCCAGCCTGTCCAGCCGCCTGCCCGCAATTCGCGTTCGCCTTCACCGGCGCGGCGTGCGCACATCAACATCAAGGTCATGGCAATATCAGCCGTCGCATCGGTCAACACCCCCGGGGTATTGGAGACCGGCAGGTTATGTTGAGCGGCGGCGGCAAGATCAATATGGTTCACCCCGACGCCAAAATTGGCAATCATCTGGCAGTTGCCATCCGCGCCAGCGGCGATCACATCAGCGTCCACTTGATCAGTCACAGTGACCGCGATCGCGTCATGGGTTTTCATGGCGGCGATCATTTGGTCTTTGGTAAGCGGGCGGTCTTGTGGGTCAACCGTCACATCAAAAGCGTCGTTAAGAGCGTTTTCAGCGGCTTCTGGCCACCGCCGTGATTGAAGGATTTTGGGCTTGGTCATGTCACACCTTTTGACTTTAAAATATTATCATGAACCTTCAATATAGAGCGCGCCATCCGTTCGGAAGCCACATCGATCATTTTTCCTTCATATTGAACCGCGCCAAGGCCTTGGGCGGCGGCATCATCCAAAGCTTTGAGGATGCCGCGGGCACGTTCAACATCCGCCTCACTGGGGGAAAACACTTCATTGGCGAGCGGAATCTGGCTGGGGTGAATGGCCCATTTCCCCGCAAAACCAATGGCAATCGCTCGTTTTGCCGCCGCGGTATAGCCCTCTGGGTCACCGAAATCACCATAGGCGCTGTCCATTGGCACAATACCATGGGCGCGGGATGCCGCCACCAGCCTGGATACAATACCATGCCATTGATCGCCGGGGTAATCAGGGTTTAACCCGCCAATTTCAACCGTCCGCGCATCCACGGAAGCGGCGTAATCACCTGCCCCGAAATGCAGGGCTTCAAGACGGTGGCTGCCAATCTCTTGGTTATATTGGGCAATCGCCTCAAGGTTGCTGGCCCCTTGGGCGGTTTCGATCAAGCCTTCAAGGGCAACAGGCGCAATCCCTTGGCTGGCGGCAATTTGGGTGACGATCACATCAACCGCGTAAAGATCATGGGGGGAGCCTAGTTTAGGGATAATCACGCTATCCAGATTATCACCGACCGCTTCCAACACTTCGATCAAATCACGGTATGTCCATGCCGTATCCAGACCATTGATCCGAAGCGCGATTGTCTTGCCATGGCCGCGCCAATCCAATTCATTAATCGCTTGGATCGCGGTTTGACGCGCCGCTGGCTTTTCCCCCGCGGAAACAGCGTCTTCAAGATCAAGAAAAACGACATCAGCATCGGTGCCGCAAGCCTTGGTCATCATCTTCATGGAAGACGCGGGCACAGCCAGCAT
>CALFYS010000112.1 GCA_937952245.1 uncultured Alphaproteobacteria bacterium
CAACTGTGCCGATGTTCACATGCGGCTTACTACGATCAAACTTTTCCTTGGACATCGCCTGTACTCCTTCAGGTTCACGGTCCGGCAGTCAACCTGCCATTAATGAAATCGTGGTGGTGGGGGTAGGATTCGAACCTACGTACGCTACGCGGGCAGATTTACAGTCTGCTGCCTTTAACCACTCGGCCACCCCACCATAAAAATTGATCTTGTTCGTAATCCTTGCGATAAGGTTAAAACAAGACCTCGGTCAAAGCGTGGTATGAATTCCACGGCCTTTTGTCAACATGAAAGTCACTTCAATGCGAAAAAAACATCCGCGCAAGGCTCAATCTTCTTCTTCCGACCCAAAACAGCGGGTGAAACAGGGGGCGAAACCGCGTTCAGGCCAACCGAAAGGGCAACATAATCACGCTTCAAGATCAAAATCAGGGGAAATGTCCGGCTCTGCCATCACCTGCCCCCGGGATGCGGTGATGATTTGGGGGCGGCACGCCGTTGGCGAAGCCTTGAAAAACCCCAAGCGGAAGTTTTTAAAACTTTACGCCTCCCCTGATATGATGGATTGGCTGGCGGAACATAACCGCCTCCATGACCTGCAACCGATTGTGATGGAAAAACCTGCCATGACGGAAGGCTTGCGCACGGCAACACCGGATGATCAGATTGTTCATCAGGGAATCATCGCCATCGCCCGGCCATTGCACCAACCGTCGCTGGAAGATTGGCTCGACCAGCTTGATGATGAACGGCCGCTTGTGGTGTTGCTGGATCAAATCACCGATGCCCGAAATATCGGCGCTATTATGCGATCCGCCCGCGCTTTTAGGGTATCGGCCATGATCGCCACAGATCGGCATTGCCCTGATGAAAATGGCGCGATGTTACGCACCGCCTCCGGGGCGATGGATCATTTGCCGCTGATCAGGGTGGTGAATTTGGCACGCGCCATGGAAAAACTGCAAGACCATGGGTTTATGCTGGCGGGCATGACCGCAAGAGGAGACGTGCCGCTCCGTCAATTGGCGGATTATGATCGGCTGGGCATTATCATGGGAGCTGAAGGCAAAGGTCTGCGCCGCCTGACCGAAGACCATGCTGATCTCTTGGTGCGCATCCCGATTGATGATCAAGCGGAATCGCTCAATGTATCGAACGCGGCGGCGGTGGCGCTCTATGCGGCGCAACCAGCGGATTAACCCCCTACCCCGCCAACCATTCCGGCGGGATGGATAGGGCAATCAGCACCAGCATGATGATGACCCCGATTAAGGTTGCCCATGCTTTGCCTTCAAACACATCAAAGACATCCAGCAGATTGCCCATCAATCGGCGGCGGCGATCAGCGGTGGGTTCAGGTTTGGTGAATAATTTTTTCAGCATCGCAAAAGTCTAATCGGCCACAATTTATCAGGCATAAGAGGTTAAAATGTTTTGACGGTTAAGGTCATGGGGCTTGGTCTTTTCCATACCACAAGCAAGCCTTGGGTGAGTATGGCCATTCGGCGGGCGTTTTTAAAGACAAAAGAACAATCCCCCCTATATCACGTGACATGACCCCCGCATGAAGCGCTGGCAGAAAGAAATTTCATTCGATGAAAAAAAATGCTTGCAATCAATTTCGATTTTCACGATATTGCGGCCACTGCTGGCGTGGCTCAATTGGTAGAGCACCCGATTTGTAATCGGGCGGTTGGGAGTTCGAGTCTCTCCGCCAGCACCACTTTTCCCTAAATTATTAACCTAAAAAAAAATTGCTTAGCGTAATTTGTTATTTGCGCCTGCTGAAGTGTCAATCTTCAAACGCGCGCTGATGCAAGGCTGTATTTTTTTAATTTGTCCATCTTTGGCGTAAAACCAATGCCTGGCCTGTTTGGTGCCGTAATTACACCCCTATCCGAAAGCGTAATCGACGGGGAGGAAAAATCGTCTTCAAAAAACCTGCTGCTGGGGAAGATGTCGCACGGATAACTGACATTTTCCATTGTTGCCATCGCCATAGAAGGCCCCTGTCCCACCGCTGATTCAAGCATGCCACCAATCCACACAGGCACCTGATGAGCCTTACACAAATCATGGATAGCAATGGCATTGGTTGGCCCGCCTACCCTGCTTGTTTTAATATTAATCCATTGGCACGCGTTGACCCTAATCGCCTTGGCGGCACGATGAGGTGATGTGATGCTTTCATCAAGGCAAATTGGTGTTTTTAATTGTTTTTGCAAAATCGAATGGTCAATCAGATCATCATAGGCCAAAGGCTGTTCAATCATGCTGAGATTGCATTGATCAAGTCTTTGAAACATATCAAGATCATCAAGCGTAAAACCGCTATTGCAATCAATATGCATCACCAAACCGGGATAGGTATTGCGAACTTTTTCAATCATTTTGGGTGAGCACTGCCGATTATATTTGAGCTTCACTCTTGGAAAACCTTGTTCCATGGCTTCAGCAATCCTATCGATCAGCATTTCCGTACTCGACAAGACAGGTATATCTGCACCAACCACGATTGATGGATTGTTCCCCCCAATCATTGACCAAAGCGGTTGATCATCGGCCTTGGCAAAAGCATCCCAAGCCGCCGCATCAAAGGCGGATTTTGTAAATTCATGACCTTTGAGTCCGTCAAAAAGCACCTGCAATTGGTCAGGTGATGAAATATCCTTGCCAATAATCAATGGGGCTAAAACATCTTGAGCCAATTGAAATGCCGCTTTTGTATATTCGGTATTATAGAGTGGTAAGGGCGCGGGCGCGCATTCCCCCCAACCCTCAGCTTCATCAAATTTCAAATGCACAAACAGGCTTTCAATTTCATCTTGAGACCCATAGGCCGTAACCCACGGCTCAATCAAAGGCATCTGCACATAGTAAAGATTGATTTCTTTAATGATCAATGAAGCACCTTTTCGATCAAATAACACTAAAAGAGTAGCTTAACATATCTTCAGCTTTTTAAAAAATGGAGCGGACTGGTTATTCTTTTCACAAAACGCTATCATATTTTAATCAAAACATAATGTTTAAGGCTTCAAAAATGGATTTATTGAAAGTAATAAATAGTCACCGTTCCATTAGGGCGTTTAAAGCTCAAAAAATTGAAGAGCATCTCTTCCAACAGATCATCATGGCAGGTCAGTCTTCAGCCAGTTCAAGCTTTATCCAAGCCTGCACAATCATTCGCATCAAAGATTTAGAAAAACGAAAGGCATTACGAGAAATTGCTGGGGGTCAAGCCTATGTTGAGGAAGCCCCTGAATTTTTGGTTTATTGCGCGGACTTGAGCAGATCCTATCAATGTTGCGAAAACCACGATAAAGAGCCTGTTAAAGGCATGACGGAACAATTTATTATCGCAACCGTTGATGCCGCTATTGTTGCCCAAAGCACGGTTATTGCCGCTGAATCCCTTGGGCTTGG
>CALFYS010000113.1 GCA_937952245.1 uncultured Alphaproteobacteria bacterium
AGGCGACGCGGGTTTGGTTTTCTTGGCCTTGAATTGTTCTTCTAGGCTTTGCCGTTCAACAGGCGGGTTCAAATAAATGCCCGTGCCGATGATCGCCGCTGACCCCAGAAATGTTACCCCAAGCATGACGCCCAATCTTTTGGCCATACCGCCGGATGATTTCTGTTTTTTTGGTTTTAGTTTTTTCTTTTCAGCAACAAGTTCATCAACGGCGGCGTCCAGCGCTTGCCCTGTTCCTTGAGATGTATCTTGAGATTGGTCTTTGTCGGTGACGTCAGGGGAGGCATCCGGCAAAGCGGTTTCAAAAACATGGCCGCACGCGTGGCAGGCAATATCAACCGTGGTGATCCCCATGGCCATGGCATCTTCCGGCGGCTGATAAACACAAACAGCCTGACACGATGGGCATTGTGTGCCCGCAAGCGGTCGGTCTGATTGTGGTTGGTCTTCAGGGCTAGTCATGCCAAAGCGTCCAAATTAAGAAATTCTTATATTACAATAATTTAATGTTTTAGGGGATCGCCCGCAAGAAGGCAAAATGAAATCTTTCGCATGATCTTATTTTATGGTGAGGATTTTCACGTCAAATTGGGGCGTTGATCCCAGAAGGCGTAGTGTCTTTCAAAGGCTCTTGCGGCGCGCAGCAAAAGCGCCTCGCTAAACGGCTTGCCCACCAATTGAATTGAAAGCGGCAATCCATTTTGGTCCAGCCCAATCGGCACGACCACCACTGGCAGGCCTAAGAAATTAAAGGGCCGCGTGTTATGGCCAATGCGCTGCATCAACGGCGCGGCATCGGGCTTTGCGCCTATATCGCTGGCGCTGATGGTTGGCAATAAAAACGGCCAAACCGGCGTGATTAATAGATCGCAATCGCTGAACACATCATGGATAAATCGGCTGGCCATATCCGCCCGCAATTGCCGTAATTTCTGCACCTCACGGTCTTCGGCATGAATGCCTGTGATCACCCGCATGACGGTTTGATCGTTCATGTCGTGATGATGAGCCTCCACCGTATCAAGATGGCGTTCCGCCGCCTCGCTGGCGATCAGCATGACGTTCAGCGTATTGGCCAAATCCATATCAGGGATGGTGAGGGAGCGGATCGCGCCCCCTAATTTGGCGGCATCTTGGAAAACAGCTTCAACCGCATCAGCCACCGGCGCATCAACACCGGTCAGGAAATAATCTTCGGCACGGGCAATCCTGAGCCCTGAAAGCCCGTCTTCAAATTCTTGCCGCCAATCGCCGATTGCGGATTGGCCATTATTAATGGAACCCGCTTCAAGCGATAGAGGATCACGCGGGTCATAGCCAGCAATCGCCTCCAGCATGATCGCCGCGTCTTCCACGCTGCGGGTTAATGGCCCTGATGTATCGAGCGATTTGGACAAGGGGAAAATTCCATGACGGCTGACAAGACCATGGCTAGGTTTAATCCCCACAAGCCCGCAAGCGGCGGCGGGCAAGCGAATTGACCCCCCTGTATCACTGCCGAGCGAGGCTGGAATAACGCCAGCGGCCACCATGGCGGCAGAACCAGAAGACGACCCGCCGCAAATATAATCTTGCCCCCACGGATTTTTGGGTGTGCCGGCGTAATCATTATGCCCGGTTACGCCTAAGGCGAATTCAACGGAAACAAGCCGCCCGCAATCAATCGCCCCGCTGTCATCCAATCGGCTGATGGTATGGGCGGTTTCAGTGGCGATCTGCCCTTGATGGGTTTTCGACCCGCCTTCATCAGGCCAGCCTTGGCGGTTGTACAATTCCTTATGGGCAAGCGGCACGCCCGCCAAGGGATGGTCAGGATGTTGGGGCGGTTTTTCAGCCTGCTCAAGGGCAAACTCCCGATCCAGATAAACCAGCGCATCAAGGGCTTTGCCTGTTGCGGCTAAATCATCAAGCACGTCATGGGTCATCGCCACCCGTTCTTCTGGGGTGTTGGCCTGGTCATGCAATTGGGTGATGGATTGATAGCGTCTGTCGGTCATGATGGGATATGCCGTTGATAGACGCTGTTCAAATCATCTTGGCCCAGCGTGTCGTCATCAATCGCGGCTAATGTTTGCCGCCAATGGTCAAAAGTGGTGGCGGTTTGGGTGATGAAATGGTCATCCAATCCCGCGTCCTTCAGCCGATCAATCGGTGATTTTTTTGTTTTCTTGTCCATAATCTATCAATATAGGCTGATCCTAACCCTGACAAGAGTGATGGCAAGAGTGATCATAAGTGATGGCAAAACAGATGAATTTCATTTGCAAATTTTGATATTGCGGGCAAAATTCATCACCTTCAATAAAGGCTCGCATATTCAGAAAAAGGCGCATCCATGACCACAATCATTTCAGACAACAGCATTCCGGATGTCATGAAAGCCATGGTGTTAAAAGGCCACGGCGGGCTTGATCAATTGGTTTGGCATGAAGATTGGCCAGTGCCTCAACCCCAAGCGGGTGAAGTGTTGATCCGTGTTGCCGCTTGCGGGTTGAATAATACCGATATTAACACCCGTTCCGGCTGGTATTCCAAAGATGTTAAAAGCGGCATTGATGCAGGCGGGGCAAGCGGGTTTGATGCCGCCGATGATAACAGCGGCAGTTGGTCATCAAACGCCATCACCTTTCCTCGTATTCAAGGGGCTGATGTCACGGGTCATATCGTGGCCGTCGGTGAAGGCGTGGATCAGCGGCGGGTCGGCGCGCGGATTTTGGTTGACCCGTGGATCTTAACCTCATCATGGCAAAATCCTGACCAAGCGATTTATTTCGGTTCCGAATGTGATGGCGGTTATGCTGAATACACCACCATCAAATCAGAAAACGCCCTCAGCATTGAAACTGATTTAAGCGATGCGGAATTGGCGACCTTCTCATGCGCTTTATCCACCGCTGAAAATCTGGTCAATCGCACAGGCTTAAAGCCGGGGGAAACGGTGGTGATCGCTGGCGCCTCCGGCGGGGTCGGCAGTTACGCCTGTCAATTGAGCAGATTAAGAGGCGCGCGGGTTATCGCGCTGGCATCCGCCTCCAAGAAAGACGCGCTCTTGGCCCTAGGGGTTGATCACGTGATTGATCGCAACAGCCCAGATTTAAAACAAGAGATCAGGGAGGCCGCTGGCGGTTCAGTTCATGTGGCGCTTGATGTGGTGGGCGGGTTTATGACCCCAATTTTATTGGATGTGCTTTCGCCTTTTGGTCGGTATTCATCTTCAGGGGCGATCGCAGGGCCGATGATTGATTTTGATTTGCGCGCCTTGGTTTATAAAGATTTGCAAATGACAGGGGCGACGATTGTTCCGCCGGGGACAATGGGGCGGCTGGTGCATCTGATTGAACGAGGGGCGATTAAGCCTAGTCTGGCGGCGAGTTACCCCTTGTCTGACCTGCATCAAGCGCAAACCGCGTTTATGGAAAAAGCGTATAGCGGCAATATTGTTGTGACCTGCTGAACAGGCCAAAAGAATTCCAGAAGGATAAAGCCATGAAGATTACCGCCATCCGTGTGTACAAAACCCCATTGCCCTATGTTGATGGGATTTACAAATGGGGCGCTGGGAATGCCATTGAAATTGCCCAAGCCAGTGTTGTTGAAATTGAAACCGACGCAGGCTTGATCGGCGTTGGTGAATTTACCCCTTGCGGCGAAAATTACATCGAAGGGTATTCCGAAGGGGTGGAGGCCGCCGCCCGTATGTTGGCCCCGCAATTGTTAGGCCAAGACCCACGTCAGGTTTATGCCATTGAACGGATTATGGATAACACCATCCTTGGTCATGCTTATGCGAAATCGCCTTTTGATAACGCCTGCTGGGATATTTTAGGCCAAGCCACAGGCCAACCGCTTTGGATGCTGTTGGGCGGCAAATTAACCGATGGCGCGCCGATGTATCGCGTTGCCCCGCAAGCCGCCCCCGATGAAATGAAACATCAAATGGAAAAGCTCAGGGATCGCGGCTACAGCCAGTTTCAGATCAAAGTGGGGGCGGATTACATCAGCGATATTGAGCGGATCAAGCAAACCGTCCCGTTTTTAAAACCCGGCGAAAAAGCCTTTGCCGATGCCAATCAAGGCTGGACAGTGGATCAGGCCCTAAGTGTTGCCAAAGCCACGAAAGATTTGGATTTCATCCTTGAACAACCGTGTAAAACCTATGAGGAATGCCAACAGGTGCGGCGGCGCATTGATCACATCATGAAATTGGATGAATGTATTACTGATATGCGGATGGTTCACCGCGTCATCGAAGACCGAGGGGCGGAAATCATTTGCCTGAAAATTTCCAAACAAGGCGGGTTATCAAAAGCCAAGCGGATGCGCGACGTGCTGGTGGATCATCGTTTTAAAGTCGTGGCAGAAGATACATGGGGTGGTGAGATTGTATCAGCGGCGGTGGCGCATTTCGCCGCGTCAACACCGCCGGAGTTTTTGGTCAATGCCACGGATTTGCATCTCTATAACACGCGCTCCACAGGCACGCCCGGGCCGGTGACAAAAGATGGTAAAATCTTTGCGCCGGATACCCCCGGTCTTGGGGTGAAGCCTGATTACGACAGCCTTGGCGCGCCAGTATTTGAAATGAAATCTTCATAAACTATTGTTAGAGTAATTAATCTTTTTAACCCCAGCAGGTGACCCATGGCAGCAACACCCATCGGACATGATGAACAAGTGACCAAAGGATTGGGTCAATTGCTTGATGATGGTTTCATTATGTTGAATATGTCGCAAGAGATTGTCATGGCCAATGCCATGGCAACGCGCTATTTGGGTGAAAATCTGGTGGGGCAAAAGGCGGAAGATGTATTGATCGCGCCGCAATTCATGGATGATTTCAACACTTGCGTTGACCATCAGCAGACCGTTGAGTTTCTTGCGGGGGCTGAACAAGATAGACGCCAGCATTATCGCATCCGGATGCGGATGCTGGATGATGACGTCATTGGCTTGCTGATTATGGATATGACGCTGCAACATAATTTAGAAAAAGTCCGCCGTGATTTTGTCGCCAATGTTAGCCATGAGTTGCGCTCGCCCTTGACCTCTTTGATCGGGTTTATTGAAACCATGCAAAGCTCTATGGAGATTGATGCCGCGGCGCAGAAAAAGTTTTTGGGCATTATGGATGAAGAAGCCCGCAGGATGTCACGCTTGATTGATGATTTGCTTTCCTTGTCGCGAGTCGAAACCGAAGAGCATATCTCACCGGAAGATCAAGTGGCGGTGGATCAAGTGGTGAAATCTGTGATCACCTCTGTTTCTAACCGCGCCAATAAGACTGACCGTGCTATTTTTTTCCGCGATCAATCCGGTTTAGGGCTTGATCAAATCATGATGCACGGTGACCACGATGAGTTGATGGAAGTTTTCCATAACCTTTTGGATAACGCGTTGAAATATGGTTATGAGAAAACGGATGTTGATGTTGTCATGACCGCGCCTGATGACCAGTCCATTTCGTTTTCCATTATCAATCAAGGCGAGGGGATTGACGAGCAGCATTTATCACGGCTGACCGAACGCTTTTACCGTGCTGATAAAAGCAGATCGCGGCAACTGGGGGGGACAGGTCTGGGCTTGGCGATTGTGAAGCATATTATCAACCGCCACCGCGGCACGATCCATATTGAAAGTGAATTGAATAAGGAAACGCGTTTCACCGTGACCTTGCCGCGAATCGCTTGATTCCAATAGATTGCGATTAATGCACAACACCTGACTGTCACATCAGTGTCACATTCATCTTATAATTTAATCAGAATGATTTATATTGGGGATGGATATGAATTTCGTTAATATTGAGCAAAGATTGATGACAATACGTGTTCTTATTGCCGATGATGAGCAGAATCAGCTGGAATTGCTGTCCTTTAATCTCACGCAGAACGGCTATTCTGTGACCACCGCGTCCGATGGTCAGGAGGCGTTGGATCGCGCTGAAGAATTATTGCCTGATATTATTATTCTCGATTGGATGATGCCTCGCATGTCAGGGATAGATGTCTGCCGGCATTTGCGCGCTATGCCAGAGACCAAAGATATTCCCATCATTATGTTGAGCGCCCGCGGTGAAGAAGGTGACCGTACGCTTGGGCTTGATGTCGGCGCGGATGATTACATGACCAAGCCGTTTTCACCACGTGAATTGGTCGCGCGAGTCAGGGCGGTGTTGCGGCGGTCGCGCCCATCATTAATGAGCGATGTGCTGGAATTCGAAGATCTGAAATTATTTCCAGCCAGCAAAACCGTAGAACGTGACGGTGAAGCCATCGCCTTAGGGCCGAAAGAATTTAAAATCTTGTCATTATTATTAGAACGCCCGGGGCAAGTTTATAGCCGCAATCAGTTGCTGGATCATGTTTGGGGGCACGGGGTTTATGTTGAAGACCGCACGGTTGATGTTCATCTCAGCCGTTTGCGGAAAGCCCTCAATACACGCAAAGGCCGTGGCGCTGACCGTCCTGATTTAATTCGGACTGTGCGCGGAAGCGGTTATGCCTTGATGGCCAACCAGCCTCAATAAAAAATCAGAAAATTTTATTCCTTCATAGAACTGTAACATTTGATGTTTAAAACAACATCACTCGCATATTTTCTACAAGGAGTTTCCCATGCGTATCACACATATCATTGCTGGTCTGGCTATGTCAGTCGCCGTTGTTGGTGCTGCCCATGCCCGTGACCAAATTTCCATTGTTGGGTCATCTACAGTTTACCCTTTTGCAACAATCGTTGCTGAAAAATTTGGTCAGTCATCTGGTTTCAAAACACCAGTGATCGAATCAACAGGTTCTGGTGGCGGCATGAAGCTTTTCTGTGCCGGTGTTGGTCTTGAGCATCCGGACATTACCAACGCTTCACGCGCCATGAAGTCAAAAGAAGCCAAGTTATGCGAATCAAATGGTGTTGAGTTCCAAGAATTTATCGTTGGGAATGACGGTCTGGCCTTTGCCAATGCAAATACAGCGCAGAAGTTTGAAATTTCAATCGCCCATATCGCAGCAGCCTTGGCGGCTGAACTGCCAGGTGGTGGCGTATCAAATGTCTCAAACATGGGTGCTAACCAACTTATGACTTGGGATCAGGTTGATGAATTTGTTGCAATGCGCGGTGGGGCAAAAGTAGGTCTGCCAAACTTGCCTATCTCTGTGATGGTGCCTCCTCCAACCTCTGGTACACGTGATGCAACGGGCTCATTGTTCATGAAGAACGGTTTCAAAAAATTGGGCATCGAAGGCAAAGGTTATAAGAACCTGCGTGAAGATGGTTTGGCCATTGAAATGGGTGAAAATGACGCGCTGATAGTTGAAAAGCTTGTTGCTGATCCAAATATGTTCGGAATCTTTGGTTTTTCATTCTTTGATCAGAATCGCGATAAGGTTCAGGCATCTATCGTTGACGGTGTCGAGTTGAATTTTGACAACATTGCGTCTTACGAATATCCAGGCGCGCGTCCATTGTTCTTCTATGTCAAAAAGCAGCACGTTGGTGTTGTTCCAGGCATGAAAGAATTTATCAATGAATTCGTCTCTGAAAAGGCCATGGGTATTGACGGCTATCTGTTCCCAGCCGGTCTTGTGCCACTGTCAGAAGAAGACTTTGCTAAGCAGGCCGCTGCTCGCGATAGCCTCTAAGTCTTGACTAATCTTTAGTGTTGCCGGATAGTCCGGCAACACTAATTTTTTAATTTGGATCCTAAACATGCTTGATGCTTTGTTTTCATTTGGTGGCTTGCTGGTGTTTATTCTGGCATTGACCATTGGATCTTTTTTCTTTTCTAAAAAACGTATCGCCTCGATGGCGCAAGTGGCCGGAACAAAACCTCATTCTTTAGGGTTTTACTATGGTCTTTATGCCGCGATATGGGTTTTTGTTCCGGCAATTTTATTATTGGTTGCGTTTACAGCGGCAACAAAACCGTTTCTCGAAAACTTAATTCTTCAATCTTTATTGACGGCTCAACCAAACCTGCCTGAAAGTTTTGTGCCGTTAAAAATTGCGCAAATTAAAAATATTGCCAATGGGTTCATAGCCCCAGAAGACGATGTGATGGCGGCCTTGGGTCAAGAATATGCCAATGCGCGGCTGATGATGTCAAAATTGCGAATTGCTGTTGTCTTATTGGTAGGGCTTCTGGGGTTGGGTTTTGCGCTATGGCGGATTTCCCCTCAGTTTAAATCACGTATTGTTTTTGAAAATTTCATGCGGCGGACATTTTTTATCGCCGCTGTCATCGCGATCCTGACCACCATCGGTATTGTGGCATCTTTGCTCTTTGAAGCGCTCCGCTTTTTTGCCGCTTATTCGTTCTTGGATTTCTTCTTTGGAACGCATTGGGCGCCAAATGTTGCTCTCCGTGGTGGTGAACCGGCGGCGGATGAAGATGTTGGCGGCGCATCCGGTGCCTATGGAATGGTGCCGGTGATGGCGGGAACGTTATTAATCGCGATCATTGCCATGGCCGTAGCCGTGCCGATTGGCTTGTTTTCAGCCATTTACATGGCTGAATTCGCATCACCGAAAGTCCGTGATTTCATCAAGCCGACTTTGGAAGTTCTGGCGGGGATTCCAACCGTGGTTTATGGGTTTTTTGCGGCTTTGACCGCCGCCCCGTTTTTCCGCTCCATTGGGCTTAATCTTGGGATGGATGTGTCATCACAAAGCGCGCTTGCCGCGGGGGCTGTCATGGGGGTGATGATCATCCCATTTATTTCTTCTCTTTCGGATGATGTGATTTCTGCCGTGCCCCAATCTTTGCGTGATGGTGCTTATGGTCTTGGCAGCACGAAAGGTGAAACGGTAACGAAAGTTGTTTTGCCCGCCGCGTTGCCGGGGTTGATTGGTGCGTTTTTGCTGGGGATTAGCCGGGCAATTGGTGAGACTATGATCGTTGTCATGGCGGCTGGTGTCTCAGCCAATTTAACCGCCAACCCGCTGGAAAGTGTGACAACGGTCACTGTCCAGATTGTGATGTTGTTGACCGGCGATACTGTGTTTGATTCCCCTAAAACCCTCTCAGCATTTGCCCTAGGGATCACCTTGTTCACCGTGACTTTATTGCTCAACATCGGGGCTTTGACAGCGGCGCGCCGTCTCGGAGAGAAATATGACTAACTTTGCCGAACTCAGCACCGAAGATCGCCTCAAGCATTTGCAAGGCACATTGGCCAAGCGCCACGCCAAAGAAAAGCGGTTGAAAACCTATGGTATTATCGCCATCACCTTTGCCATTACATTTTTGGTGGTTTTATTAACCACTGTTGTCAGCAATGGTTATACGGCGTTACAGCAAACAGAAATGCGCCTTGCGCTGGATATTCCCGTTGAAGAACTGGTTGATGAAAATGGCACGATTGATTTGAAAAAATCAGCGGATTTCAATTGGTCAGGAATGTTGAAGAAATCCTTGCGCAAAAATTTCCCTGAAGTCAAAGGCATGATGGATCGCCGTAATCTTAGTGATCTTTTATCGGCTAACGCTGGATATGAATTGCGCCAAGACCTTGAAAAAATGGGCCGCATTGATAGGCCATCGGGGTATTTCTGGGTCAAAACCTCTGACGATGTTGATATGCTCATGAAAGGCCGAATGTCTCGGGATATTCCTGAAGATCAGCGCCGCTTGAGCAATGTCCAAATCGGCTGGGTGGATCAATTGGTTGACCAAGGCGCCATCCGCAAAGTCTTTAACAAAAGTTTCTTCACCAAGGCTGATTCACGAGAACCGGAAAGCGCTGGTATTTTGGGCGCGGTGGTTGGTTCGGCTTTGGCTTTGATTGTGACGGTTGTGTTCGCCCTTCCTTTGGCCGTCATGGCGGCAATTTATTTGGAATATTTTGCCAAGCCTGGGCGGGTCACTGATTTGATCGAAGTGAATATCAACAACCTTGCCGCGGTGCCATCCATTGTCTTTGGTCTTTTGGGGCTGGCGGTCTTTTTGGGTTTCTTTGGCATGCCGCGTTCAGCTCCATTGGTAGGGGGGATGGTCTTGGCGTTGATGACCTTGCCTACGATCATTATCGCCACTAGGGCCTCGATCCGTGCCGTGCCGTCATCAATTCGTGACGCGGCTTTGGGGATTGGCGCTTCTCCGATGCAGGCTGCCCTTGACCATGTATTGCCGCTTGCTGCCCCAGGTATTTTAACGGGAACAATCATTGGATTGGCTCAAGCTTTGGGTGAAACCGCGCCATTAATCATGATCGGCATGGTGGCGTTTATCGTTGATGTTCCTGATGGGTTAACCTCACCGGCCACGGCCCTGCCGGTTCAGATTTTCATTTGGTCGGATAGTGCCGAACGGGCGTTTTATGAACGGTCATCTTTGGCCATTGTATGTTTGCTGTTATTCTTGATTGTGATGAATTTAACAGCCGTGATTTTACGTAAAAAACTTGAAAGAAAATGGTAAGACAATGACCGATATGACCAACAAATTAACAGCAAAGAATGTTGATGTTTTTTACGGTGAAAAACAGGCGCTGAAATCTGTTTCAATCGATATTCAAGACAAAAACGTCACCGCTTTTATTGGCCCTAGCGGTTGTGGTAAATCAACTTTCCTGCGGTGTTTTAATCGCATGAATGACGTTATTCCATCGGCCCGGGTGAGTGGTGAAATTATTTTGGACGGTGTTGATATTAACAGTGATGACATTGATCCGGTATTGTTGCGCGCCCAAGTCGGGATGGTTTTCCAAAAGCCAAACCCATTTCCAAAATCAATTTACGATAATGTATCTTATGGCCCTCGGATTCATGGTCTTGCCGCTCACAAAGATGATCTAGACGCTATTGTCGAAGACAGTTTGAAAAAGGCAGGCTTATGGGCGGAAGTGGCCGATCGCCTTCAGGATCAGGCCACCGGATTATCAGGCGGCCAGCAACAGCGTTTGTGTATTGCCCGCGCGATTGCCGTTAATCCTTCTGTTTTGTTGATGGATGAGCCTTGTTCAGCCCTTGACCCTATCGCCACCGCGGTGATTGAAGATTTGATTGAAGGTCTGAAAAGCCGTTATTCCATTATTATTGTCACCCATTCCATGCAACAAGCGGCGCGTGTTTCTGAAAAAACCGCCTATTTCCATCTTGGGAAACTTGTTGAATTTGGAGACACAAAGCAAATCTTCACCAACCCAGCCCACGAGCAGACAGAGGCCTATATCTCTGGTAAAATTGGTTAATAGCCAGCCATAGGAGCACCCATGCAAGAGCATATCAGCACATCCTTTGACAATGACCTTAATGATCTTGATGCCATGATCACCAAAATTGGTGGCATGGTTCAAACTCAACTCAATCTGGTGCTGAACTCATTGGAAGTGGGTAATGATGAGGTGCTGAACACAATTATCGAAACCGATAAATCTATTGATACGCTTGAGCATGAGATCTTTGACAAGGCGGTTGAGATTATTGCTTTGCGCTCGCCGCATGCTGAAGATTTACGAAAAGTGATGATCGCCCCTCGTATTGCTTCAAGCAATGAAAGAATGGGGGATTTGGTTCGGAATATTGCCAAAAGAGTATTGAGCATTCATGGGGAAGGCCATTCTTTACCGCTTGCAGAGGAAATTAAATCACTTGGCTTCGATGTCTTAGAGGCGGTCACGAACATTAATGATGCCGCCGCCCGAAATGATGTCGCCCTAGCGCTTAAGATATGGGAAAGCGATGTTAATATTGACGAAGCTTACGATGAATTGATCAAATCAATTGTCCAATTAATTGATCAAAAGAATCATGATGCTGAAACGATTCGCCATACCATGTTTATAGCTAAAAACATTGAGCGGATTGGTGACCACGTGACCACCATCGCGGAATTGATACATTTCAGGGTAGAGGCAAAAATGCTATCAGATGAGCGTCCAAAACTTGGCGATGCTCAACAGTAATGATCAGGCCTTAACCCATTAAAATGGTTTGGTGAGCGTCAGCGCCACATCGCCTGAATATTTTGAGAAATTCGCGATATTGGATTTTGTCTTACCGTAATTGGCGGTGAAGGATAGACGCGTTTCATTCCCCACAGGAAGATTGAAACTCGATAAGCCAATGACATGGGAGACGCCTAAAGTGTGGCGGCGGTCTTTTCGTTTGTCATTGCTGTAATTTGTGTCCGCGGCTTTATGATCGGTATGATCAATGTCATAGGTGACCGTGGTGATGCCGGGCAAAATATTGGCCGAAGCAAAAGCAGACAGGCCAAGGCTTTCTTTGGAATTTTTATCATCCATCGCGCTTGTATTGGCCATTTTAAACGTGCCGCCAAGCTGAAACTTTTGAAACGCCCGCGCCAAGCGAACGCTGGCTTCTGTTTTCAACGATGTTTTTTCGGAACTCGTGCCAGTGTCGCTGAAACTGTTCTTAAATACAGATCGCGTCACCCCTAGATTGGTATTGGCGTTCCAGCGTTCAAAAAACGTTTGGCTGTAATTGAACTGCGCGCCATAAGAGTTGAGATAATGCTTATCGCCAACATGAATACGGGCGGTGTTTAACGTTGCCGCCAACATCCCTTGATCAAGCCCGCGCATATAACGGGTATTGGCACTCAAAATAGATAGGTCGCCCGCGTTATATTGGCTGTAATCTTTTAACGATGTGGCCAGGCCAATGCTGATGGTCTCGTCACGCTGGGATTCGAGTTTTGCCGTCAGGTTCACATTGGCCGCGGTGGAAAGATAATCTTCGGCATTGGCGCTTTTGTCAGTCACTTCCCCAATAGAACCTGAGACCAAGGCGACATTGCCAATTGACCCCCCTTCAGGGTTATCCGCGATACCGCCGCCCGCGGAAACAGAACCGGTGATGAAAAACCGCCGTTGCTGGCGATCAAGATTGGCCAAAATCGCTTCCGCTTGCTGGCGTTCAACATCACTGGCCTTTGGGTTTTCAAGCAATAAAGCCAGCATTCGCCGGGCATCAACATTATTGCCCAGGCGCAAATGCGCGTTGGCGATCAAAAATTGAGCTTCGTTGTTTTCAGGGTCAATCGTCAGCACGCGTTCCAGCGTTCCAATCGCGCCTTTAACATTGCCATTTTGCAATTGCGCGCCAGCCAATTTGAAGTTCAACAGCATATTGGTGGGGTCTTTGAAGACTTGCTCAAAAATCTGGGATTCCAAATCACTGGCTTCGCCGGATTGCGCCCACGCCATTTGCCCATATGACCCCAATGGCAGAGCCATGATCAATGACGCCGCTAAAAGAGACTTTTTCAATGAGGATGACCCTTTATGGGGGCGCTTGTGCTGAAACAACATGAACACACAACATAAATAATCTAAATTTAATCTCACTATACCCATAATGGTATATTAGTAAATCTATATATAAGGGTAATCTTAATGGATGGGGTTTCATCGTTATAGATGTTGCCTATGGGCATTTTTTCAATCATGGTTTTATTGGAATTAAAAAGAGGATAAAGAGATGAGCTTTCCTGGATTCAGCACCGCCCCCAACCAGTCGTCATATGATGTGGTGATCATCGGCGGCGCCATGATCGGGTCTTCGATCGCGTGGTTTTTGTCGGATAATCCGGATTTCCAAGGCTCAATTCTGGTGGTTGAGCGGAACCCTAGTTATGAAAATTCATCCACCACTTGCACCAATTCCTGTATTCGTCAGCAATTTTCCACCGAAGTGAATATTAAAATTTCACAATTCGGCGCGGAGTTTATCAAAAACTTCAGGTCATTCATGCATGATGACCCGGATGTACCGGATGTCTTGTTGCAAAACTATGGCTATATGTATTTGGCGGATAATCAGGCGCTGGCAGATGTGTTGATTGAGAATCAAAAATTACAAGCCGCGTTAGGGGCGGGCACCCGCATCATGACCCCCGATGAAATCGCCGCGGAATATCCGTTCTATAATTTGGATGGCATTATCTTGGGCAGCCATAACACCAAGGATGAAGGGTATTTTGACGGCAACACGTTGTTTGATTGGTGGAAGCGAAAAGCCCGCCAAAATGGCGTGGAATATCTTCATGATGAGGTGGTGGACATCACCCGTGATGGCGGCAAAGTCACTGGTGTTACCTTGGCTTCAGGTGAGGTTGTTTCCGCCGGGATGATCGTCAACGCCTCTGGCCCGAGGGCGGCTGTCACCGCGGCCATGGCAGGGGTGGAATTGCCGGTTGAACCGCGCCGCCGTTATACGTTTATTTTTGATGCCCAAAACCCCCTTGATCGTGATTTGCCCCTGACGATTGATCCTTCAGGCGTGCATATGCGCACCGATGGCCAATATTATCTTTGCGGTTGCCCGCCGGATATTGACCCGGCCGTTGATTTTGATGATTTCGATTTTGACCATGGGGTTTGGGAAAATAAAATCTGGCCAGCGGTGGCCAATCGCATCCCGCAATTTGAGGCGATTAAAGTCACCAATTCATGGGTGGGGCATTACGCTTTTAACACGCTTGATCAGAACGCCATTATCGGCCGCCATGATGAGGTGGAAAACTTTATCATGGCCAATGGGTTTTCAGGCCATGGGTTCCAGCAATCGCCAGCCATGGGGCGCGGGGTTTCTGAATTGATCACCTATGGTGGTTACAGAAGCCTTGATCTCACGCCGCTTGGCTTTGATCGCATCCGCCGGAACGAACCTTTTGTCGAAAAAGCCGTGATTTAATCAAAAATCCTGATTTAAAAATCTTGATTAAGGGCGTCTTCCGCGGGGATTTCACGTTCACGTCGGGCGATATAATCCAACAACGCCTCATTAACCGCGTCATCAAGTTTTGGTTCTTGATAATCATCGAGCAATTTGCGGGCTTTTTCCAAGGCGCGGGTGGTGGCATCTTTCGAGCCTTCCGCCACCCATTGTTCATAGGAATTATTGTCGAATAATTTCGGCATGAAAAAGGCTTTTTGGAAATTGGCTTGGGTGTGTTCATGCCCCAAATAATGCCCGCCGGGGCCAATATCCCGAACAGCGGATAAAGCTTCGTCAAAGTCACCCCAATTCAGCCCCTGCATCATGCGATAGGCCATCTCACATTGTTCCGCGTCAATGATGAATTTGGCCATCGAACAATGCATTCCGGCCTCGTTCCATCCCGCCGAATGCCAGATGTAATTCGCCCCTGAAAGCACCACCGCCATCAAGGTTGTTGCGCTTTCATATCCGGCTTGAGCGTCTAATGTTTTCGCCCCGCCCAATGTGTTGGATGTCCGCCACGGCACGCCATAATAACGCGCCATCTGGCCGATCATGAAATTCATCAAACTAATCTCTGGCGTGCCCGCCATCGGCGCGCCGGATTGCATGGAAACAGTCGAAAGATAATGCCCATAAATAGCAGGGCAGCCTTTCCGCACCACTTGAGTATAAGCCAAAGCCGAGAGCGCTTCGGCGTTTAATTGCGCCACCGACGGCACGGTGGAAGCCGGCGTGTTTGCCCCGCCCAAAACAAAAGGTGAGCATAACACAGGCTGGTTGCGGCGGTTGAAAGCCCGCATCGCGCTGAGCATGGTTTCATCCCAAACCAAAGGGGAATTGCCGTTACAATTGCCCGTTACAACAGCGTTGTTTTCCAGAAAATCCTCACCGAAAAGGATGGCGCACATATCCAAGACATCTTCAGCGTTCTTGCCTGAAGTGGTCATGCCCATAAACGTCTTATCCGAATGTTTCATCGAAGAATAAGTGATCCGCAAATGGCGGTGCGAGACCGGGTGATCCATCGGTTCAACAATGTGATGGGCTGAGGAATGAAGCCCGGGCAGCATATGGGATAATTTATGGAAATTCGCCAAATCATCCAAAGTCGGGTTGCGGCGTTCATCGTTCAGATCACGCAGATAAGGCGCGCCGGTCATGGGGATGAAAATGGAATTGATCCCGCCAATATCAACATTACGTTCAGGGTTACGCGCATGATAGGTAATCTCTGATGGGATTGAGGCGATTAACTCCCGCACGAGGCCGCGGTCTAACTTGACCAGATCGCCTTCAACTTTTGCTCCGGCTTTTTTCCAATCCTCAAGGGCAATATCATCACGGAAGACAACACCAACATCTTCCAAAATGGCCATGGAAGCGTTGTCAATTTTCTCAATTTCATCGGGGCTCATCGGCTCAACAAGAGGCAGATTTTGCTTCAATGTTGGCAGCATCGCATCACTGACAGCGGTTCTCAGGGCACGGCGTTCACCCCTACCACCACGGCGACCATCTGGGCGTGATTTTAAATTCTGTTCCGCATCCATTTTAAAACCCTGTTTATCTGCTTTCAGAAAATCTGAAATTAATGTGAGAAATTTGTTTTGTATTTCAAAATTTAAACGATACGATCAACCCGAATTGATATGAAATCAAGAGAAGAAATTAAATTTTAGTGGGTTTGTGAACGAAAGCGGTAACAATATGGAATTCAAAGGCATTTACACCCCAGCCATCACCCCATGCCATGATGATATGAGCATTGATAAAGATGGTTTCGCCCAAGTGCTTGATCACCTGATCGACGAAGGCGTCAATGGCATTATCATCGCCGGCACCACCGGTGAATATTACGCCCATACCATGGAAGAGCGGATTGAAATGCTGAAGTTCGGCACCGCCCATATCAACGGCCGTGTCCCTGTGGTGGGCGGAACAGGGGCGTTGCGGACAGAAGATTCAATCCATCTGGCCGGTGAAGCGAAAGCCGCGGGATGTGATGCCATCCTGATCGCCACCCCGCCGTATTCTTTGCCAACAGGCCGCGAAAACGCGCTGCACGCGCTGGCGGTGGAACGAAGCGTTGATATGCCGGTGATGCTCTACAATTACCCCGGGCGGATGGGGTCTATGATGGATGAAGAGTTTCTTGATCGTGTGGGGCAGTCATCCAATTTCAAAGCCATTAAAGAATCATCGGGGGATATTAACCGCGTGCATTTGCTGGCACGGCGGTATCCGCATATCGCGCTGAGTTGCGGGATGGATGACCAAGCCCTAGAATTTTTTGCATGGGGCGCGCAATCATGGGTTTGCGCCGCCAGTAACTTTGCCATGGATGCCCATCAAGCGCTTTATAAGGCTTGCGTGATTGATGGTGATTTCACCAAAGGCCGCCGGATCATGACCGCGATGTTGCCGCTGATGACCGTCTTGGAACAAGGCGGCAAGTTCCTGCAATGCATTAAACATGGCATGGCATTAAGAGGCTTGCCTTCAGGCCCCCCAAGATTGCCATTAAAACCACTCAATAAAGATGAAAAGCGCGATCTGGCTCAGGTCATCGCCACCATGAATACCGTGATTAAGCGTATCGAAGAGGAGTCTCAATCATGAGCGACGTGTTAAGCCAAGAAGAATATACCGCTATTGCCGCCAGCATGACCCCGCCTTCAGCCGCTTTTATTAATGGCGGTTTTCGCAAAGGCCGAGGGGATGAAATGCCCATCACCAACCCCGCCACGGGGGCGGTGATCACGTCTATTCATCAATGCACGGCTGAAGATGTCGATGACGCGGTGATGGAAGCCCGCAAAGCCTTTGATGAAGGGGCGTGGAGCAGGCTGCATCCATCTGAGCGCAAAGATGTCTTGATTCGTTTGTGCAAATTGATCACCCGCAATCGTCATGAACTGGCGGTGATGGAAGCCATTGATAGCGGTAAGCCGATCCGTGATTGCGCTGAAATTGATATTCCTGAAACCATCACCACCATCAAATGGCACGCCGAAGCGATTGATAAAATCTATGACCAGACCGCCCCTGTGGGGGATGATGCCATGGCCATGATCGTTCGTGAACCGGTGGGGATTGTCGGCTGTGTTCTGCCGTGGAATTTCCCTATGCTGATGATGGCGTGGAAAATTGGCCCCGCGTTGGCGGCGGGGAATTCGGTGATTGTGAAACCCGCCGAACAAACCCCGCTGACCGCCCTTCGCATTGCTGAATTGGCGATGGAAGCGGGCTTGCCCAGAGGCGTGTTGCAAATTCTTCCCGGCGATGGCCCCACAACAGGCGAGCCGATGGGGCTGCATCCTGATATTGATATGGTCAGTTTCACCGGTTCAACAGAAACAGGGCGGCGGTTCTTGCGCTATGCCGCTGATTCAAACCTGAAGAAAGTGACGTTGGAATGTGGCGGGAAAAATCCGGCTATTGTTCTGGATGATGCTGAAGACCTTGATCATATCGCGGGGCATATCGTCAATGGCGCGTTTTGGAATATGGGGCAGAATTGTTCCGCCACATCACGCCTGATTGTCCATAAAGACATTAAGGCAGAGCTGATGGCAAGGATCATGGATCACGTCAAAGAATGGCGCCATGGCAACCCGCTTGATCCGGTTAATCGGATGGGCGTGTTGGTTGACCAAGACCATTTCAACAAAGTCACCTCCATGATCGACGCGGCGAAAAAAGCAGGGCATAAACCGCTCACCGGCGGGGATAGCCCTGATGGCGCGGGTGTTGCGCCAACCATCTTTGACAATGTTAAGCCGGATGATCCACTGGCGCGGGATGAAATTTTTGGCCCGGTGTTATCGGTGATCGAAGTCGCTTCCGCCGAAGAAGCCATCGAGATTGCCAATGATACTAATTACGGATTGGCGGGGTCAGTCTTCTCCACCAATATCCGTTCCGCCATGCGGCTTGCGCGGCAGATGCGGGCGGGCACGGTGACGGTCAATAACTATGGGGAAGGGGATATTACAACCCCGTTTGGCGGTTATCGGGAATCAGGTTTCGGTGGGCGTGACAACAGTCTGGCCGCCCATGATCAATACACGGAGATCAAAACCATTTGGGTTGATCTTTCTGACCCAAAACCTGAGACATTGGGCTAAAGGGGGCTGGAGAGCGGCTGATGAAAATCGGTTATAAAACCCGCAAATTGCCAAAAGACCCGGGGCCCGCGGCGTGGGATGCTATCTTGCCCGAAGCCCCGATATACCCGCAATTGGATGAAGATATTACCTGCGATTGGTTGGTGATTGGCGCTGGCTTTGCGGGGTTGTCGGCGGCACGTCGGCTTCATCAATTGCGCGGCGGTGATCGCATCGTGGTGATTGATGCCACCCGCATTGCCCAAGGGCCAGCGGGGCGCAATTCAGGCTTTATGATTGACCTGCCCCATGACCTGTCCTCGGATCAATACACCTCAAGCTTGGATAAAGATTTATGGCAGATCAAATTAAACCGTCAGGCGATTGATTTTGCCAAAGACGTGGCGGAAGAATTTAACTTGCCCGAAGAAACCGTTGATGCCCAAGGCCGGATCAATGGCGCGGTCACCGACGCTGGCCTTCACCATAATCAAGAATACGCCGCCCATCTCGAACGCTTGGGGGAAAGTTTTGAGATGCTGGATGAACAGGCCATGCATGAGGTCACCGGCAGCCGGTTTTATTCCGCGGGGCTTTATATGCCGGGGACGGTATTGCTGCAACCCGCGCAATACATCAGGGGGTTGGCTCAAGGCCTGTCATCAAAGGTTGAGCTTTATGAAAAAACCCCAGCCCTCACCATGAGCAAATTAGCAACAAAATCAGGGCATGATTGGGTGGTCGGCACGCCCCATGGCAAGATCACGACGCCGAAAATTATTCTGGCGGTCAATGGCCATGCTGAAAGTTTTGGGTTTTTCAAAGGCCGGCTGATGCACGTCTTCACCTACGCTTCAATGACAGAACCCATGTCCGATGACCAGATTAAAACCCTTGGCGGGCAGCAACGCTGGGGGGTGACGCCATCTGATCCGATGGGCAGTACCGTGCGGAAAATCAGCGGGGTTGGTGGTGATCGTATCGTCATCAGAAACCGCTGGTCTTTTGATCCATCCATGGAAGTATCAGAAGACCGGATTGCCCGTTATGGCCGTGATCAGGATAAAGGCTTTGATCGCCGCTTCCCCATGTTAAAAGGTTTGAAAATGGCGTATCGTTGGTCAGGGCGGTTGTGTTTGAGTTACAATTCAACCCCGGCCTTTGGCGCGGTTGATGACGGCATTATCGCCGCTTGTTGCCAAAACGGCTTGGGCACCGCCAAAGGCACATTGGCGGGGATCGCGGCGGCGGAGCTTTCCACCAAGGCCAATTCACCCTTGGCGGATGAAATGCTAGGGGCGGAGATGCCGTCAAAACTTCCGCCGAAACCAATCGCTTGGTTGGGGGCAAATGCCACCATCAAATGGCGTGAATTTAAAGGCCGTGCTGAAATTTAATTCAGCCCAGCCATCAGGAAAGGAACAGCCCATGTCAGACCAGAAATGTGAGATTATTGGCATTGCCATCACCCCTAAAATCATGGCCGAAATGGAAGCCCGTGATCACGTCACCGTGACGGTTGAAACCGGCATTGACGGTGATGCCCGCGGCAAAAAAAGAGGCCGCCAGATTTCGATTCTTTTCGAAGATGATTGGAATGACGCGGTTGCTGAAACAGGTCCTGCCATGGATTGGATGGAACGACGCGCCAATCTTTATGTCCGCGGCATGCGCAGCCCCCAAGAAGAAGGCGGCGTTTTCACCATTGGCGATGTGACGTTGGAAGTCGCCATGGAAACCGACCCTTGTGAGATTATGGAAGGCAAGCGGGCTGGTCTGCGCCAAGCCATGACGCCGGATTGGCGGGGCGGGGTTTGCTGTACGGTGAGATCAGGCGGCGATATTGCCTTGGGGCAGGGCGTTCAATACACGCCGAAATCCAACGATTAAAACCTGCTTTTTTTCAGTTGTTGGCGGGCTGACCCCCACGGTCTGACTTGCGGTTTTTCCGCAAGATGTTAAAATCATTCTAAAAGGAAGACCGTAATATGTTGCCTGTAATTGATAGATGCCTTGAAGCTGGCGTTCGGATGACCAATCAACGCCGAATCATTATTGAATTGATTGATGATTCCGATGACCATCCTGATGTTGATACCATTTACAGGCGGGCGATTGAAATTGACAACACCATCTCACTGGCGACCATCTATCGGACGGTGGGTGTTTTGGAACAAGCGGGCATTATTGATAAGCTTGATGTTGGTGATGGCAAAGCCCGATATGAACTTTCGGGCGAACATCATGAACATTTGGTTGATGTTGATACCGGTGAAATCCATGAATTCCAACATGAAGAATTGGAAGCCCTGAAGGAAAAAATCGCCCTTGATATGGGGTTTGAATTGGTTGGCCACCGCCTTGAATTATTCGGCCGCAAGATCAAAAAATCATAATCCTCTTTGTCTAATCACCATAATAGCCCCAAAACCTGAGGTGAAATTCTGCGCCGCCTAATCGCGAATAGTTATCATTTGCGGTTGCGGAAGGCGCGGGGCTTGATTAATCTGTTTTCCATTCTTTGATGTTCAAAAGGTTATCGCCTGTGACCGCATTGACCGCCCCAAAAAAACGGTTTTCTTTTCAGCCTGCCGAATGGATTCAACTGGCCATTTGCGCGGTGTTGCTGATGCCAATATTGGCGCTGGTCTTGATGGCGGGCGGTGAGACAAATGGCTTGATGCAGCATTTGTTCACGACGGTTTTAGGGCGGTATTTTTTCAATACGCTGGTGTTGATGGCGGGGGTGGCGGTGATCGCCTTTGCCTTTGGGGTCAGCAGCGCCTGGGTCGTCAGCCGCTATCGCTTCCCCTTTCGGTCGATTGTGGAATGGATGCTGGTGCTGCCCGCGGCGGTGCCGGCCTATATTATCGCTTATACCTATACTGATTTTTTTGAATACGCGGGGCCGGTGCAAACCTCTTTACGGGCGTTGTTGGGGGTTGAGACAGTGCGGGAATATTGGTTCCCTGAAATCCGATCCATGGGCGGGGCGATGGTGATCATGGGCGCGGTGCTCTACCCTTATGTCTATATCACCACAAGAACAGCCTTTCGCTTGACCTCAACCCGGCTTTTTGAAGCCGCAAGAATGTCCGGCGGGAATATTTTGACCACCATCGCCTTACCCTTGGCGCGTCCTGCGATTGTCGCGGGGCTGGCGCTGGTGATGATGGAAGTCGTCTCGGATTTCGGTACGGTGGAATATTTCGCGCTTGATACCCTAACGCTTGGGATTTTCAATGTTTGGCTAGGGTCTGGCAATTTGGCGGCGGCGGCGCAAATCGCGTTGATGGCTTTTGCCTTGATCTTGGTGCTGTTGGGGATTGAACGCTGGGGGCAATCTCGCCGTCAGGTCGGCGGGGCGAGCCGTGGGTTGACCGGTGTTCCGCAAATCAACGCCAAAGGCAAGGTGCTGGCGGCGGTGTTATTGATCACCATCACGCCGATTGTTTTAGGGTTTATCATCCCCATTGGCGTGCTGTTGTCTTTTGTCATGCGCGATCTGGCCAGCGCCGCGCCCATGGGGACAGGTGATGCCATTGCCAATACCCTTTTGATCGCGGGGGTCAGCAGTGTTGTCATTATGGTGGTGGCCTTGACCATTGGGATTTTGGCGGAATATCGCTCAGGGCGGATTGGGCGGGTGATTGCCGCTGTTTCAGCATCAGGTTACGCGGTGCCGGGAACAATTCTCGCCATTGGTGTTTTGGGTTTTGTTCAGGTGATTGATCACGGTTGGCGCGCCATTGCCGCCCCTGATAGCAGTCTTTTAAGCGGGTCACTGGTGGTGCTGATCTTTGCCTATGTGGTGCGCTATCAAGCGGTGGGGTATGGCGCGGTGCAATCAGGGTTAAAACGCCTGCCGATGAATTTAATGCCCGCCAGTCAAGTGATGGGGCATGGCTTTGTCATTTCCGTGGGGCGGATCACCTTGCCTTTACTGCGGCCTTCGGTGTTGGCGGGGCTGTTATTGGCGCTGGTGGATATTATGAAAGAACTGCCCATGACCTTGCTGTTAAGCCCGTTCAATTTCAACACGCTGGCAACATTGACCTATCAATTTGCCAAAGATGAAATGCTGGAAGAAGCGGCCTTGCCAGCGTTGTTGATCGTGCTGGCGGGGCTGTTGCCGGTGATTATTATCAACCGTTCTTTGATGCAAACCAGTCACGCGCCACGGCCAAGCCGATGGCAGAATTAACCCCACCTTGCCGCCTTTGTTTTCATCAAACCCGTGACTTGATGACGGTGGATGGGCGCGGCTATTTCGCGTGTGATCATTGCGGCTTGCGGATGATGGGCGCGGCGGATTTGCCCGATGCGGTGGATGAAAAAAATCATTATGACCAGCATGAAAACAAACTTGATGACAAAGGCTATCAAGCGTTTCTAGGCCGTTTGGCCGACCCGTTGAAAAAACGCCTGTCGTCCGCATCCTCTTTGCTTGATTTTGGGGCAGGTCCCGGCCCCGCGCTGGCGGCGATGATGCGGGACGATGGCCATGACGTGGCGATTTATGATCCGTTTTACGCCCCTGATGCATCTCTATTATCGGCTGAATATGACGCGGTGATGGCAACCGAAGTGGTGGAACATTTCCACCATCCCCATGAAGGGTTTAAGACGATGTTATCTTGTGTTCGCCCCGGCGGCTGGCTCGCGATCATGACCAATTTGCAAGATGATGATGCCGCTTTTGCCCAATGGTATTATCGCCGTGACCCCACCCATGTGGCGTTTTATCGGGAAGAAACTTTTCAATTTATTGGCCGCCATTTTGGCCTTGAATTGGATCGTGTCTCGCGCAATGTCACCTTCTTTCGGAAGCCGGAATAACCACCCCAATATCCGCCAGCATTTCCGCAAAATACTGCTGATAGCGGCCAGATATTACGGCCAGATATTGAAACAGGCCATCCCCTTTCCCATATACAGAATAACGGGAAACCGTCCCCCATGCCTTTGGGTGGGGGCTTCATGATGACAATTTTGATGCCTGATGGGTCAAAATGAACACTGGAGATGCCAATGAATATGGATAAATTAACGGCGCTTGTCCGGAACGCGCTTGGCGAAGCGCAAAACATCGCCCTCAGAGCTGACCACCAGCGGCTTTGCCCTGAACATCTGCTGGACGCTCTCTTGGAAAGCGAAAACACCATCGCGGCGGTATTGATTGACCGTGCCGGCGGTGACAGCACGCAATTAAAATCTCTTTTGGAAGATGCACTGGCCAATATGCCCAGCGTCACGGGAAGTGGCCGCGGGCAATTGACCCTTGATACCAGTCTGGCCAAAATTCTGGCGCAAGCGGAACAAGATGCCCAAAAGCGCGGTGATGCTTTTGTGGCGGCGGATTGCCTTGTGGTGGCGATGGCCGCCTCGCAAGAGCCGATTGCCAAACTCATGGCCAAATCAGGGGTTGATAAAGCCCGCATTATCGCCGCGCTTGATGCCCAGCGCGCGGGACGAACCATCGACACGGACCAAGGGGAAGATACATTTGAAGCGCTCAGCCGTTATGCCACCAACCTGACCGATCGCGCCCGCAAAGGGCGGCTTGATCCGGTGATTGGGCGGGATGCTGAAGTGCGCCGCACCATCCAGATTTTATCCCGCCGCACCAAGAATAATCCGGTGCTGATTGGCCAGCCCGGGGTGGGGAAAACCGCCATTGCCGAAGGGTTGGCGCAACGGATTGTCAACCGTGAAGTGCCATCGGCTTTATTGGATAAAACCTTGCTGGTGCTGGATATGGGGGCGCTTGTTGCGGGGGCGAAATATCGTGGCGAGTTTGAAGAACGGCTTAAGGCTGTGCTGAAAGAAGTCGAAGACCATGATGGCCAGATTATTCTCTTTATTGATGAAATGCATCAATTGGTGGGGGCGGGCAAAACCGATGGGGCGATGGACGCGTCAAACTTGCTGAAACCTGCTTTGGCGCGGGGTGAATTGCATTGTATCGGCGCCACCACGCTCGATGAATATCGCAAATATATTGAAAAGGATTCAGCCCTCGCTCGGCGGTTTCAACCGGTGTTTGTCGATGAACCGACGGTTGAAGACACGGTCTTTGTGTTGCGCGGGTTGAAAGAAAAATACGAATTGCACCATAGCGTTCGGATCAGTGATGATGCGATTATCGCCGCGGCCCGATTATCCAACCGCTATATCAATGAGCGGTTTTTGCCCGATAAAGCCATTGATGTGATGGATGAAGCCGCCAGCCATTTGCGGATACAATCCGACAGCAAACCCGAAGACCTTGACCGGATTGATCGCCAGATTATCCAGTTAAAGATTGAGGCCGCCGCGCTTCAGAAAGATGGCAATGCCCGCAAAGCCAAGCGGCTGAACGCCATTGAAACCGAATTGCATGACCTTGAAGCGCAATCGGCTGAACTGACCAAAGATTGGGAAAATGTCACGGCACAGCGCAATGAGATTACCCGTCTGCAACAAGAACTGGAAGACGCGCGCCATGGCCTGCAAGTGGCACAGCGTGATGGCCAGCTTGAAACCGCCGCTGAATTAACCTACGCGACCTTACCGCGCTTGGAACAAGAGCTGGCGGCGGCGAAAGATGCCGTGTCATCTTCAGGGATTTTTGAAGAAGATGTCACCGCCCAACATATCGCCCAAGTCATCAGCAGTTGGACAGGAATTCCGGTTGAAAAAATGCTGGAAGGCGAACAAGAACGCCTGCTTGAGATGGAAGATCGTTTGGCGGAAAGCGTTGTTGGGCAACCTGATGCGATTGCCGCGGTTTCCAACGCTATTCGGCGGGCACGGGCAGGGATTAGTGACCCTAATCAACCAATGGGCAGTTTTTTAATGCTGGGGCCAACAGGCGTGGGCAAAACAGAACTGGCGAAATCCTTGGCGCATTTCTTGTTTGATGACGCGCAAGCCATTTTGCGGATGGATATGTCCGAATATATGGAAAAGCACGCGGTCTCGCGCTTGATTGGCGCGCCCCCTGGATATGTCGGCTATGAAGATGGCGGCAGCCTGACCGAAGCGGTGCGGCGGCGGCCGTATCAAATCATCTTATTTGATGAAATTGAAAAGGCGCATCCTGATATTTTCAACGTTTTGTTGCAGGTCTTGGATGAAGGCCATTTGACCGATGGCCAAGGGCGGCGGGTTGATTTCCGCAACACGCTGATCCTCTTGACCTCCAATATTGGGGCTGAACATTTGCTGGCCTTGCCGGAAACAGCGCCAAGCCATGATGCCGAAGACGCGGTGATGGCCGATTTAGCGGAAGTCTTCAGGCCGGAATTTCTGAACCGTCTGGATGCCACCATCCTCTTTAGGCGGCTGGGGCGTGATGATATGGCGACAATCGTTGACCTGCAATTGGCGCAATTGGAAAAGCGTCTTGCTGATCAAGGCATGGAAATTGATGTCAGCGCCGCCGCCCGCCTGTGGTTGGGGGATAAAGGGTATGACCCGCAATTTGGCGCAAGGCCATTGAAGCGGGTGATCCAGAATGAAATCCATAACGCTTTGGCCAAGCACCTCTTGGCGCATCAATTTGATGATGGTGACCGCATCATGATTGACCTTGATGCGAAAGCAGATGCCTTAACCTTTCATGGCGTGCCATCGGAAGCGTCATCATCAGACCCAGAACAGGTGAGGGCTTAGCCCTCGCCAATGCTTATTAGGCGGTGCTTTACTGGCCATCAGATTGAGCTATTGTTGATTGACGAAAGAGTCGCTACAACACAAGGCAGTTCTATGGTGACGATTTGCGGAAAGGCAAAATGCGATGATTGATCTGATGAAAAAATTGATGGCTGGCCCTGAAAACACAGAAATGAGCCATGAAGAAGAATTGCGTCTGGTCGCTGCCGCGTTGTTGTTCCGCGCGGTCTTTGTTGATGGCAATACCGATGATGAAGAAATCACCATGGTCGAACGTATTCTGGAAGAAGAATTTGGCCTGAGCCATGACGATACCGTGGCCTTGATGGCGCAAGCCAAATCAGACGCGATGAGCGCCAGCGATCTCTATGGTTGGACAAAGCGTGTTAACGCGCATTACAGCATGGATGAAAAATTATACCTGATGGAAAAGCTCTGGCAGGTGGTGCTGGCTGATGATCATGTTGATGATTTGGAAAGCGCCATGATGCGGCGTTTGGCGGGGCTGATTTATGTCACCGATGCGGATTCAGCACGGGCACGGCAAGCCGCCCAAAATTAATGACCAGCATGAATGAAATGCTAACGCGCCTATTCCCAATCCGCGTTATGGGATAACACCAAATCAAGATTGTGAATCTCATTATCAGGGAGCATGGCATCGGGGATGACGGTTGCGCCCTGCATAGATTGCCGAACCCATGCCATGGATTCCTCATCAGGATATTCCCATAACTCAACCAATTGGGTGGGATGGTCATAAGGCACATAAACCATCAGTGAGGCTGTTACCGCCGCGATCCTGTTGACAACATGGGTGTCGATTGTCCCCAACATCCGCTGAACCATATCGGGTTGTTTAAAGGTTCTGAAATAGAGCCGTGCAATCATCGCATCTGTCCTTAATCTATCCTGTTCCTAAATTAGCATATCATGATGATGAAGTCATGGCTTGCCAAGCGGGGTGATGCGGGTTAGTTCTGAAGATAGAGAATTAATGGAGACAATCATGGATAATAAATTTGAAATTGGCCTCGAACAGCGCAAAGCAACGCTGGGGGCAGAATATGTTGAAAAATCATTGGAAAATGCTGATGATTTTACACGGCCATTTCAAGAAGCCATGACCGCGTGGTGCTGGGGTTTTGGCTGGGGTGATGATGCGATTGACGCGAAAACACGCTCCATGATGAACCTCGCCATGATCGGCGCTTTGGGCAAAATGCACGAATGGGAATTGCATTGCCGCGGCGCGATTAACAATGGCGTTACTGTCGAAGAAATTCGCGCCATTATCCACGTCATTGGGATTTATTGTGGCGTGCCACAATCGCTTGAATGTTTCCGCGCGGCGCGTAAAGTGCTAGAAGAAAAAGGAATGCTCGACTAATCGATCTGGCGGAATACCGTTAGGTTTGAAAGCCGCTGTCATGATGCCAAAATAGAATGAAAACTCACAGAAAGGTGCAGTTATGTCGTTGACACAATTTTATATCAATGGGGCTTGGGTTGATCCTGTTACCCCTGAAACGCTTGATGTCATTAATCCTGCTACAGAAGAAGTGGCCGCTGTTATTTCTGTGGGGTCGTCTGCCGATGTTGATAAAGCGGTGGCGGCGGCGAAAGCTGCTTTTCCTAAGCACGCGGCATCATCACGGGCTGAACGTGTTGAACTGCTGACGGAAATTCGTGAAATTTACAAAAAGCGGTTTGATGATATTGCTGATGCCATCCAGACCGAAATGGGCGCGCCTACCGATTTGGCGCGAGGCGCGCAAGCCATGGTGGGGCTTGGTCATTTGAAGGCGGCTATTCGTTCGCTTGAAAATCATGTTTTTGAATTTGAAAAGAATGGTCATTTGATCCGCCATGAACCGATTGGTGTTTGCGGGTTGATCACGCCATGGAACTGGCCGATCAATCAGGTGGTCTCAAAACTAGGCCCTTGCATCGCTTCGGGTTGCACGGCTGTGTTGAAGCCTTCTGAAATCGCGCCATTGTCATCAATGGTCATCGCTGAAATTATTCATGAAGCGGGTACGCCTGCTGGTGTCTTTAACCTTGTTAACGGTTATGGCCCGGTGGTTGGTGAAGCCATGTCGGCGCATCCTGATATTGATATGATGTCCTTTACCGGTTCAACCCGCGGCGGTGTCGCGGTGGCGAAAGCATCCGCCGAAACGGTCAAACGTGTTGCCCAAGAATTGGGCGGCAAATCAGCCAATATCATCCTTGATGACGCGGCTTTTGCTGATTCCATCACCAATGGGGTGGATAACTGCATGAGCAACACAGGCCAGTCCTGTAACGCGCCAACACGGATGCTGGTGCCCGCCTCGCGCCATGATGAAGCCTTGGAAATCGCGAAATCAGCGGCGGATAAAAACGTTGTTGGTGACCCGCAAGCCGAAGGCACGATGATCGGGCCTTTGGTCAGCGATGTTCAGTTCAATAAAGTTCAAGACTTGATCGCCAAAGGCCAAGAAGAAGGCGCAACATTGGTGACAGGGGGGACAGGTCGCCCTGAACACCTCAATCGTGGTTACTATGTTAAGCCGACTGTTTTTGGCCATGTCACCAATGATATGACCATCGCCCAGGAAGAAATTTTTGGCCCTGTGTTATCCATCATTTCCTATGATGATCTGGATCAGGCTGTCGACATTGCCAATGATACTGTGTACGGGTTGGCAGCTTATGTGACAGGCAGTGACAAAGACACGATGGTTGATGTCGCCCGCCGGTTGCGCGCTGGCCAGATTCACCTGAATTATGCTGGTGGCGGCCCTGACGCGCCGTTTGGCGGCTATAAGCAATCCGGCAATGGTCGTGAAAAAGCCGAATGGGGTTTTGAGGATTATCTGGAAGTAAAGGCAATCCTAGGCTCTTAATCTGAACATTGAGCATGATGGCTTTTGGGCCATCATGCTTTTCAGTGAATTGCCTATTTAAAATTGCCCTTTAAAATGACCTGTGATGAAGGGTTTGGGTTTGCAATCGTTGATGAGTGATCATGGCCAAGCTGTATTTTAATTATTCCGCCATGAACGCGGGCAAATCCACCGTCTTGTTGCAAGCCTCATACAACTACCATGAACAAGGCATGTCCACCTATCTCTTGACCGCGCGGCTTGATGATCGCGTCGGGTCAGGCGTTATCGCCTCCCGCATTGGCATTGCGGCTGATGCGGAAAGATTTGGCGAAGATGATGATCTGAAAGCCATGATCACAAGCCATCATGACAACACGCCGATTGATTGCGTGTTGGTGGATGAAGCGCAATTTTTATCCCCTGAGCAAGTTTGGCAATTATCAGAAGTCAGCGATGATCTGGGCATCCCTGTGATGTGTTATGGCTTGCGAACCGATTTTCAGGGCAAGTTATTCCCCGGCAGTGCCACGCTCTTATCCATCGCCGATGATCTGCGGGAGATTAGAACAATCTGCTGGTGCGGGAAAAAGGCCATTATGGTGGTGCGGCTGGATGGGTCAGGCCAGCCGGTGGAAGATGGCGATCAGGTTGAAATTGGCGGCAATGACAAATATCTTTCGCTTTGCCGGAAACATTGGCGGCAACGTGATCTTGGGCCATCATCATGACCGCCGCCTCAAGCCAAGGTGATGACAGGGTCAGCCAAGGTGATCTGATCAAAGGCGCTTCGGCTCTGTTGGGTGAGATTACATTCACCTTTTTTATCGCGATTTTTGTCAAATGGCTTGAGCCAAGCCTGCCGATTATCGTGATTTTATTCTTCCGCTATTTGTGTTGCTTGCCCTTATTGTTTGTCTATGGCGTGGCCAGCCGCGGCAAACACGTCATGCAGATCAACAATAAAAAAGCCCTCATTTTGCGGACATTAAGCGGGTTTATGGGGCTGACGGGGTGGTTTTTGGCGGTCTCCATGATTGACCTCAGTTTGGCCACCGCCTTAAGCCAAACAAGGCCGATTTTTATCACCATTCTGGCGGCGTTGATTATTGGCGAAAAGGTTGGCGCGCATCGGGTTAGCGCTGTTCTGGCTGGGTTTATCGGGATGATGATCCTATTAGGGCCAACCCAATTTACCGCCCCAAGCTGGGGGGTGTTCTTTGGGCTGGCCTCACCGTTTTTTGTGGCGCTGATGTTTGTCTTCCTGCGGCTTTTGGGCAAAGGGGACGCGGCGGTAACAACGGCACTTTGGTATAATATTTTTGGCACGGTCGCTTCCGGGTCTTTGGCCTTGGCCATGGGGTTGGAATGGCCGGACGCGCAATCACCATTGTCGATTTGGGGGATGTTAATCGCCGTTGGCGTGCTGGCCTCTTTCCAGCAGTTTTTGATGGCGTTGAGCCACCGTTTCGCGCCCGCGTCTGTTTTGGCGCCGGTGCATTACACGTCAATCCCCATGGGGGTGATCATCGGCATTCTGTTCTTCAATGAAGAATTAACCCTTGGCTTTATCATCGGCGTGGTGATTATCCTCACGGCCAATTATTATATCCTCAACCGTGAGCGCGTTCAGGCGCAACATCATTAGCCGTCCAGTCTTCTTTCGGCGGGTAGATATAATCCCTTGTCATGGAAACAGGGCTTTTTGCTTTGCGCAGTTGGATTTGGAAAACCGTCAGGTCTTTGGTGCGGAAAGCGGCTTCACATCCGGCTAAATAAAACTCCCATATGCGGGCAAAGCGTTCATCATAGATTTTCACCGCGATATGGCGATTTTCCAGAAACCGAAGCCGCCATTGCTTAAGCGTTTCGGCGTAATGCCAGTAAAGACATTCAACATCGGTGATCAACAGATCCGTCTTTTCAACCACGGTTGTGATTTGAGAAAGGCTGGGGATATAGCCGCCGGGGAAAATATATTTCGTGATAAACCGCGAAACCCGCCGTGGTGATTTCGGCCGGCCAATGGTATGGATCAAAGCAATGCCATCGTCTTTCAGATTGCGGTCAACCTGATCAAAATAGCGCCTGAACATCGCCGGCCCCACGTGTTCAAACATCCCCACGGAGGTGATGCGATCAAATTGCCGGATTTCATGGCGGTAATCTTGCAGCAGAAATTCAACATCAAGATTGTTCTTTTTCTGGCGTTGCGCCGCCATGGCAAATTGTTCTTCCGATAAAGTCAGCCCTGTGACCTTGCCGCCATTTCGGGCGAGATCAAAACTAAGCCCGCCCCAACCGCATCCAATATCAAGGCAGGTCATGCCGGGCTTAAGCAGCAATTTATTGATGATATGTTGCTTTTTATGCTGTTGGGCGTCTTCTAAACTATAGTTTTGGTGGGCAAAATAGGCGCAGGAATATTGCATATCTTGATCCAAGAACAACTGATAGAGATCATTGCCAAGGTCATAATGGGCATGGACATTGGCTTTGGAGCGTTGCGGCGTGCGGCCTTCAAACCAAGCCAGCAACGGGCTTGAAAGCAAATGCCAATATTCGGCAAATCGAAACAACAGGGATTCATTCTTGGGGCTGGCCAGTTTGATGATCACGTCATAAATCCGGCCGTCTTCAACCTCAATATGGCCATCGGCGAAGGCTTCGGCGAATTTCAAATCAGGGCTTAAAAAGATGGTGAAGAAATCCCGCCAGCGGTGGAAATAAACCGTGGGGTTGCCCAGCGAAGGCGCAACACAAACACGGCCATCAGGTGTTCTTAATCCTAAACCTGAACGGCGGAAAAATCGTCCATATGTCTGACCAATCAAGGCTTTTAACATAGCCCCTATGATGGCCAAGCACCCTTTTGGACTCAAATCACATTCTTGTGATGATCCGAAGGGATAGGCCTGAAGAAAGGGCAGATAATGTTTAAGCGTTATTCACCAGATCGATTGAAAACTTGCGGTGACGTTGCATCAATTCCCGCAAATCCATGGTCATCAATTGGCCGTTTTGCACCACAGGCTTGCCATTGATAATCGTGTGATTGGCTTTTACGGGCCCGCAGAAAATCAGCGCCGCGATCGGGTCACTATGGGCGCCAGCAAAATCAATCACGTTCATATCAAACGCCGCCAGATCAGCCGCGTACCCCGGGGCGAGAACCCCAATATCGTTTCGGTTCAGGACTTTGGCGCCATCGCGGGTTGCCATTTCCAGCGCATCACGCGCGGTTAACGCCGCGGGATTGCCGCCCACACGTTGCAACAACATCGCCTGCCGCGCTTCATTCAGCATATGGCCGCTGTCATTCGACGATGATCCATCCACCCCAAGCCCAACTTTAACGCCGTGATCGCGCATCTTACGGACAGGGGCAATGCCGCTGGCCAGCCGCATATTTGAACATGGGCAATGGGCGACCCCTGTCCCTGTACGGGCAAAGAGATCAATTTCATCGTGATTCAATTGCACACAATGGGCGTGCCAAACATCATCACCGACCCAGCCCAAATCTTCGGCATAATCCCCGGGGCGTTTGCCAAAATTTGCCTCTGAATATTCAATATCTTCAACATTTTCCGCCAAATGCGTATGCAGCCCCACGCCTTTTTCACGGGCCAATAACGCGCTGTCGCGCATCAATCCGGTGCTGACGGAAAACGGCGAACATGGCGCTAAGGCCACGTGGGTCATGGCATAGGGATTGGCATTATGGAAATCATCCACCAATCGCGCGCTGTCTTTCAGGATGAAATCTTCTTTTTCGGTCAAGAAATCGGGGGGCAAGCCGCCGTCGGATTCGCCAATGCTCATGGAACCGCGGGTGGCGGTAAAGCGAACGCCGACATCGCTGGCGGCGGCGATACTGTCATCCAATCTTGCGCCATTGGGGAAAATATATTGGTGGTCCGATGATGTGGTGCATCCGCTTAACGCCAATTCCGCCAAGCCCAAGGCCACCGCCGCGTAAAATTGATCAGGGCCAATTCGTGACCAAATCGGGTAGAGCGTTTTCAGCCAGCCAAATAAAGTTTCATCCTGTGCCGCCGGAACAACCCGCGTCAGGTTTTGAAACAAATGATGATGGGTGTTGACCATGCCCGGGATGATCACGTGACCGGACATATCCATCACTTGATCCGCTGAAGGGGGCAGGTCAGCGGCATTGCCAATAGCCTCGATCACGCCATCCCGAATAAAGATACTGGCGTCGGTTAACTCGCGCCGATCATCATCCATGGTGGCGATATGATCCGCGTTTTTAATCAGCAATGTGGCCATAAGCGTCTCCAGAAAAAACCGCACCCTTTATACAGGGTGCGGCCCAATGTTAAAATCACAAAATTGAGAGGATGAAAACGAGTAAAGATCCCTTCAATGTTGTTTCGGATTAACCCAAACTTACGCCTTGTCTTCTTGTGGCAAGATCAGGTTCAGAACAACGGCAAGGAAAGCCGCTGGCAAGAGACCAGACGCCAGTAAGACCTGCGCGGTTTGTGGCAGATGCTGAAGAGCTTTTGGTTCAAGGTGCAGACCCAGACCAAAGGCCAGCGAAAGCGCAAGGATCATCATGTTGCGGCGATTCCAAACAACATCAGCCAGCATATTCGTGCCTGCTGAAGCCACCATGCCAAACATGACAATCACGCCGCCGCCCAGAACAGAAATAGGCATCGCCGCGATAATCGCGCCAACTTTTGGCACAAGACCACAAATGATCAAGAAGATCGCCCCGGTGCTTACAACCGCCCGTGACATCACCCCTGTCATGGAGATCAAGCCAACGTTTTGGCTGAATGATGTGTTGGGCAGACCGCCAAAGACACCAGCAACCGCCGTTCCAATCCCATCAGCGAATGTCCCGCCAGCCAGTTCTTGATCAGTGGCTTCACGATTGGCACCACCTTTGGTGATACCGGAAATATCGCCAACGGTTTCAATGGCGCTGACAATAGACATCAGACAAATGCCGATAATCGCCGCGACATTAAAATCAAAGCCATATTTAAACGGTTGCGGGATGGCAAACCAATCAGCTTTGGCAACGCCAGCAAAATTCACCTGACCCATGAGGATGGCGATGATATAGCCCGCGATCAAGCCGATCAGAATTGCGGCAGAAGACAGAATGCCTGTGGTCATAAACTTCATGATCAGGGCAACAATAATCACCACAAGCGCCAGCCCCCAACGGCTGAAATCACCCCATGCGGGATTGTTGATCTGGAAATCAGCGGCACCACCGGCGGCGTATTTAATGCCAACGGGGATTAATTCGATCCCAATCACCAAAATCACCAGACCGGAGACCAAAGGCGGGAACCAATGGCGCAACCGCCCAATGAAAAAGCCAAGACAGGCGTGAAACAAACCGCCAATAAAAATA
>CALFYS010000114.1 GCA_937952245.1 uncultured Alphaproteobacteria bacterium
TTCTGTAACCCTTTTGTAACCAAGGGGGCGGCGATAAAAACAAGGGCTTGCATCAAACCTTGTCTTAACCAGCAACAGATTTCCCTCAGTTATTAATGGTGCAATTTAATCACGATTAGACTGATACCATTAATTTGGGGTTTTGTGGATGTTTTTTCAAGATTTTCGGGAAGATCAATAACGGCTTTTTCTTGGATTTTTCGCCACTTTAGGCTATAAGCCCTGATGCCTTTTTGAAAACTGGAGATACCCCACCATGCCTGAAGTGATCATCAATGGCCCTGAAGGACGCTTGGAAGCACGTTATATGCCGGCGGCTGACCCAACCGCACCACTGGCGCTGATCCTGCATCCTGAACCGAACCGCGGCGGCAATATGAACAACCGCGTGTCTTTGGCCATGTATAAAAACTTTCAGGATCGTGGTTTTCATGTCATGCGCTTTAACTTCCGCGGTGTGGGGCGGTCTAAAGGTGTTTATAACAACGGCGAAGGCGAATTATCCGATGCCGCAACCGCTTTGGATTGGATCGAAGCCCAATGCCCGAACGCGCGGTCATGCTGGATCGCTGGGTTTTCATTCGGGGCATGGATTGGCATGCAATTGATGATGCGCCGCCCTGAAGTCCAAGGGTTTGTTGCGGTCACCCCGCCTGCCGCGGATAAAGATTTTACCTTCCTTGCGCCTTGCCCATCTTCAGGGGTTATCCTGCATGGTGAAGCTGATACCGTCGTTCCGCCTGAAACGGTCAGCCGTCTTGTTGAGCGCATCCAAACCCAGCGCGGCGTTAAAATTGACTTACGCTTTATTGATGATGCCAATCACTTCTTCACCAGCCATCTCGATGACTTAATGGAAGAAATGGGCAATTATCTGGATGAAGCCATGCCCGATATTGGGATGCCGCTATAGCCTGACGTTTAAAGAAGATCGCCTTTTGGCCGGATAGAATATCATGAACCCACAATCCGATTTTTTACGCATTATCACGGAACGCGGCTATATGCATCAGGCGACCAATTTCGAAGGTCTTGATGCGGCGGCGACAGAAAAATGCCTGCCTGTTTACATTGGTTTTGATTGCACCGCTGACAGTTTGCACGTCGGCTCATTGGTGCAGATCATGATGCTGCGGATTTTGCAACAAACAGGCCATAAGCCGATTGTTCTGATGGGCGGCGGCACCACCAAAGTGGGTGATCCGTCTGGCAAAGACACCCAGCGGCCTTTGCTTTCTGACCATGATATTGACGTGAATAAAAATGGCATCCGCAAGGTCTTTGAAAAATACCTCAGCTTTGGGGATGGCCTGACCGATGCCATTATGGTGGATAACGCCGAATGGCTGGATGAATTGGAATATATTTCGTTTTTGCGCAATTACGGGATGCATTTTTCCATCAACCGGATGTTATCCATGGATAGCGTGAAATTGCGGCTTGATCGCGAACAGCCGATGAGCTTCCTTGAGTTCAATTATTCCATCCTGCAAGCCTATGACTTTATGGAATTGCGCCGCCGTTATGGATGCGTGTTGCAGATGGGCGGCTCTGACCAATGGGGCAATATTGTCACCGGCGTTGACCTGACCCGCCGTGTCGATGGCCAAGAAGTGTTTGGCTTGACCTCTCCTTTGATCACCACGGCTTCTGGCGCGAAAATGGGGAAATCGGCCCAAGGGGCAATCTGGCTCAATAAAGAAAAACTGCCGGTATGGGATTTCTGGCAATTCTGGCGCAATACCGAAGATGGTGATGTGGGGCGGTTCTTACGGCTCTTTACCGAATTGCCGCTGGATGAAATCGCCCGTCTTGAAGCCCTTGAAGGCAATGAGATCAATGACGCCAAGATTATCTTGGCCAATGAAGCCACCGCGCTTTGTCATTCCAAAGACGAAGCCCTTGAAGCCGCCGCAACCGCGGCTCAAGCCTTTGGCAGTGGTGGTTCAGCTGAAGGCCTGCCTGAAGTTGCTGTCGCCTCCCCTGACATGAGTTTCATCGACGCGCTGAACACCGCTGGGTTGGTGGCATCCAATGGGGAAGCCCGCCGCCTGATCCGTGGTGGTGGCGCGCGTCTGAATGATGCGCAAGTCAAAGATGAAGATTTGAAGTTATCGGCATCTGATTTCAATGATCAGGGCAAAGCCAAATTGTCATCCGGCAAAAAACGCCACGTGCTTCTTAGCCTTCAATAAGATTTCCTGTTTAAGCCGCCAAATTTCTGGTTGGCCTAATTACTGGCTGGCCTAATTATTGGTTGGGCTGGCGTTATCGGCGCTCACCCCTTCAGGGTTAATGCGGTCAACAATGACTTGGCTTTCGTCTTCTTCCGTGCCTTCGTCAGGGATCAACCGTTCACGTTCACGGTTAATCCAATCGGGGCTAAAGACATCACGGAACACCCCGGGGGCGATGCTGGAGACATTAACAGAAGTCTCAGGGTCTTCGGTGGTGCCGCTCAGGCTGAATTGAGTGGCGAAAAACCCAGCGTTATCAATACCGGTTAAGATTTGCCCCACCAGTGGGACTTTGCCGATCAATTTCGTGATGCCATAAAGCGGCAACAGCATCCCGCTGATTTCAATCTTTTTGGTTTCAGGTTCAATATACCCCAGAAGATCAACCGCCAGCGCATCACCGGAGGCACGGGCTTGGTGGATAATCACCCGATCACCGCGGCCTTCAACCCTCGCGTGGCCAAGGTTGAAATGCGTGCCATCCCCTTCGACCAGCGAATACATCCCCGCAAGGCTGAGCACCGACATCATCCGCACCGCCGTGGGGGCTTCGATAATGCGGAAATCTTCCAATTCAAAATTGGTTTCAAAAAGGCTGGAATCATCTTTATCAAATTCCGTCACCATATAAAGTTTACCGCTTCTGATGGCATCAACGATATTCAAGGTTTTCAGCACCTGTCCGGCATTATTTGACCGCACCACCATTAACGTGCCGCCGCTTTCGGATGGGCTTAGTGAAATAGAAGCCTCTGCCCCGCCGATCAAACCACGCCCTTCCATCAAATCGCCGCCATCACCAAAGAGCGCGCTCATTTTGCTTTCGGTCATAAAAGGTTTGCCGGAAAGATAAAGCGTCCCTAAAAACGCGGCATTGCCGATCCCATCTTTTTCGGTCTTCAAACTGACGTTGCCCGCAAGCGAGACTTTTTCATCCAAGACAATACGATTGGCGGTCAGGTCAATTTCCAATGACATCCCTTCGCCGGGGCTGTCTTCACGGCGCAATGGCGTTAAATCAATAATCTTGGCATCGGCGCTGATCCGAAGCACGTCATCGGCGTTGCGATCAATCGTGATCTGGCTGATGTCATTGCCCGGCCAAGCCACGGTATCAAAAAACGCCCCTAAAAACCCGCCGCTTTCATCGAAATGGGCATCGCCTTTGATCGCCAGAAATTCGCTGTCCAAATCAATATCCCTGAGCGATTTGATCTGGCCATTTTCCATGATCATCTGCGCCGTAAAAAACGCATCCTCACCCGGCAGTTTGATCAGGCCAAAGCGATCCATATCAAGGGCGGCCGCCCCGAAATCCAGATCAAAATTCATCATCAGTTCTGAAGATGCCGCCGCTTTATACGCTTGAATTAAACCTGACGTTTCGCCTGTTAGATCCAAGCCTGATTTTGCGTTGATCAAAGCGGTGGCTTCAGCGGTTTTTTCAAGGGCGATATTGAGCGACAAATCCTTTTGGCGTTGGTAATTCATGGTCATGACCACAGGGGCGTTATCAATCCAGCCTCGCCCCGTAATGCCCAAATCACCTTCGGCCAAAATCACTTCCATATCGGTGTTGGTCAATTCAAACCCACCGGGCAGGCCTTGGATATTGGCTTCGGCAACACTGGCGGTCATGTTGATCGCCATCCCCCCCATATCCTTGATGGTTTTGCCCGATGGCGGGATATGCCATTTCAGTGACATACTGGCATCCATATCACCCGACGCTTCGGTTAAGGACAGCCCCGCCGGTTTTAAAAGATTAAGCCGAGGGCGATCAATCAGCCGCAACGCCCCGCCAAAATCACCATTGGCCAGAACCGCGACATCAACCATGGGGCCGGCTTGGTCTTTGCGGATGATGACGCGACTGCCGCTGACATCAATGCCATCGACCACCCCTTTTTCCAGATCAGCCCGCAGCAGGCCTTCTTGGAATCGGATGGGCACAAAGGCTGATTTAATGGGCGGCAGGCCGTTCAGGAACGTCACTTCGGTATTGGCAAGATTGGCCTTGCCATCAAGATAGATGACATTGACTTGATTGGCGTTCTGATCCGGTGTTGAGGTGGTGTTATCATCAGCGCCAAGGCTGTTTAAATCATTATTCAGATCAATCCCCATATTGATGGCCAGCCCGTTGATGACGCCGCCATCAATGCGATCATCAACCCATGCCCGTGATTGCGGGCGGATGGTTTCAGGCCATAATTGGGTGAATAACTCTTTATCAATTTGCTCGGCCTTGATCGACAGATCAAACCGATGGGGCGTTAAATTGGGCAAGAGATCAACCTTCGCCACCAGCGCCATTTGCCCCAGGCTCTTGGCATCAATCGCGCCCCTTGAGATGCTGAGGGTATTGCCCTCCAGCTGTGTTCTTAATTCAATGCCTTCAAGTTCAATTTCTTCGTCAGACGAGGTGGTTACCAATGTGGCGTCCCGCAACAGGAAATCAGCCTTGGCGTGTTTGATCAGCCCCGCTTGGCCAAGTGAAAATTCCAATCGTGCCCCAAGCGTGCCTTCCAGCCTTTTAACCGGCGCCATCCCCGCCTTAAAACGGATGGCTCTTAAATCGGTCACCAGATCAAGGCCTGTGATTTCAAAGAAATTGCTTTCACGGTTGAGGATGCCTGATAAATCCAGCCCAAGGGCATCAATCCGCCCGCCTTGGAACACATCACCAAAACCTTGTTGCAAAGCAGGGTTCGGCAAGACCGCCATCAGTCGATCAAACCCCAACCGTGTCCCCCGCAAGCGCGCGGTGATCATCGGGGCGGTGCTGGTCAATTCACGCAACTCACCAGCAAAATTAATCTGGCCGGTTAAATCTTGCCCGAGATTTTGATGGGTATCTTGGCTCGTCTTTTTGGTGGTCATATCAAAATTAGTCACCGTCAGGCGATCCACCACCGCGTCATAATCAAAAAGAATAGAAGCGTTGCTAAACTCAACCTTGCCTAAAGCCGGCAGGCTTGTTTGCCCAGCATCGGTGGTCAAGTCACCTGAAAGCGTGGTGATTTTCCGGTCTTCCACCATCATGGCAACACGGCCATAAACATGGCCAAGGGCGCTTATTTCAGGCAAGTTTACCCCCAAATAAGGGTAAATATCTTTCATATTGATGCGGTTTAAACTTGAGGTGAACTCAATGGATGAGCCGGTTTCATTGCCGGAGAAATTAACAACAACCTCACCACCTTCAACGTTTTTGACATTGATACTGCCTGAAATTTTATTGCCCTTATGCTGCATATTGATGGCGATTGGGCTTAAGACAATTTCTTCTTCAAAATCGCTGTGATGGGCAAGCGGTTTGCGCTTCACCACCAATTTGGCATTGCCGATGTAAATATCGCGAATGGAAGCCAGCGCATCACTGCTGGCGGCGTTTTCAGCATTCTCTTGCATCAGGGCGGTGATCAACGCCATGGAAGGCCCCGCGTGCCAGCCTTCTTCACCGTGAACAATTTCAATTTCCAGCCCTGACATCCGCATATCGGACGGCACAAAGCGCCCCTGCATCAAGTTAAACAGCGAAAAGCCAAATTCTGATGACGGCAAGGTCAAGGCTGTGTCTTGGGCTTCCAGCCTGATGTTGGTGGCTTTTAGCCGGAATGGGGCGGCGGAAAATTGAAAGCCAATTTCGGTCTGTTCAATCGTTGTGGTGATCCCAACAGTGGCGTCATTAAGCGCGGTCTGCAAAACAGATTTAAGCCCGCCAGCGCTGTTGACCCGGGCATAGACCGAATATCCAATCACCGCCAATGCCAATAGCGACACGGCGATGATCGCCGAAATCCCGATCAGAAAATTTTTTCTTTTCTGCTGCAAAATTCTTGTCCTATTTGGGCATATTCTTATCAACAGGTCTGGTGCTGACCGGAAGTCATACTATATGAAAATTATGGCCTAAATATATAAAATATCACGCTGTTCAACTGATTGTTATTTCTGATTTTACCCGAAACACAACGGCATTGCCATGATCTTGGCGGCGATGCCAACAACAAAGAAAGGATGACCCATGAGCATCATCATCAATGAAGGCGATCAAGCCCCTCAATTTACCATCACCACCGACACAGGCACGTTTTCAATGGCGGAGGCCAAAGGCCCGGTTGTGGTGTTCTTCTTCCCAAAAGCCGATACCCCGGGCTGCACCAAAGAAGCCATCGCCTTCTCACAATTAAAGGCTGAATTTGATGCCCTCAACACAACCGTTATCGGCATTTCAAAAGACAAAGCCGCCAAGCAAGGCAAATTCCGCGAAAAGCATGAATTGACCTGCGCTTTAGGGGCGGATGATGACAGCGATATTTGCGAACAATTCGGCGTATGGGCGGAAAAATCAATGTATGGCCGCACCTATATGGGTGTGTTGCGCGCCACCTTCTTGATTGATGCTGACGGCAAGGTCGCCCGTGTTTGGCCAAAGGTGAAAGTCCCCGGCCATGCTGATGAGGTTTTAGAAGCCGTCAAAGCGCTTTAAGACGTTTTGATCCAGCCGATTAAGCCGTGCTGTTCTGCTGACCAATTTTATGGGCAAGCCCCGCTTCGATGAAGGCATCAATATCGCCATCAAGAACGCCTTGGGCATTGCCCTTTTCCACTTGGGTTCTTAAATCTTTGACCATCTGATAAGGATGTAGAACATAAGACCTGATCTGATTGCCCCAGCCAATATCGGTCTTACCCGCCGCCGAGGCGCTGGCCTCTTCTTCACGGCGTTGCAATTCCAATTCATAGAGACGGGCTTTCAACATATTAAACGCTGTCGCGCGGTTGCGGTGCTGGGACCGGTCATTCTGGCATTGCACCACGATATTGGTCGGCAGGTGGGTGATCCTGATCGCGCTATCGGTTTTATTGACGTGCTGGCCACCCGCGCCGGACGCGCGATAGGTATCAATCCGCAAATCTTTTTCTTCGATTTCAACTTCAATGGCATCATCCACCACAGGATAGACCCAAACCGATGCGAAACTGGTATGGCGGCGGGCGGAGCTGTCGTAAGGCGAAATCCGCACCAAACGATGCACCCCTGATTCTGTTTTCAGCCAGCCATAAGCGTTATCGCCGTTAAACCGCATGGTGACCGATTTGATGCCCGCTTCTTCGCCTGCGCTTTCTTCGATATATTCAATCTTATAGCCTTTTTGTTCCCCCCAGCGGGCATACATACGCTGCATCATTTGCGCCCAATCTTGGGCTTCGGTGCCGCCCGCGCCCGCGTTAATTTCAACAAAGCAATCATTGCCATCAGCTTCACCTGAAAGCAGGCTTTCCAATTGCCGGCGGGCGGCTTCTGTTTCAAGGGCGGTGAGGCTGGCTTCCGCTTCGGTGACAATATCGTCATCCCCTTCTTCCATCCCCATGGCGATCAATTCAATGGCTTCTTCCAATTCTGTTTCCATTTCCATGACGCCGCCGATCAAACGATCAAGGCGGTTTTTTTCGCGCATGATGGATTGGGCTTTATCCTGATCATCCCAAAGCGATTGGTCTTCCACCGCTTCGTTTAATTCAGCAAGCCGCGCGGTCGCCGCGTCCCATCCGATATGTTGGCGCAACAGATCAAGGCTGGCACGGATAGCATTCACTTTATGTTCGGTTTCGGCTTGCATGGAAAATCCCAAAAGAAAACAATTTCATGTTGTGTTCATACAATCCCTGAGAGCCTTCTGCAACAACCTTAGGGGTGTGATGATTGCAGTTTGCCGTTTTGTGCTTATATCAAAACCATGCCCAAGGAATTAAAGGAGGCGATGATGCGGCGGATAATCTTAATGGTCTTGATGGTGGTCATGGCCGCCCCCATGGCGATGGCAAAACCGCTGACAGGCAGTGAAGGCAGTCGCCTTGACCCGCAAGTCATCAGCCGATTAAACAGCCCATGGGCCTTGGCCTTCATCAATCCAAAAGAAATGCTGATCACCACCAAATCAGGCCAGATGATGTTGCTCACCACCGATGGTCAAACGCGTCAGGTCAAAGGCGTGCCGCCAGTGTTTGAAGGCGGACAAGGCGGTTTAGGCGATGTCACCCCGCATCCTGATTTTGCTGAAAATCAGCTGATTTATTTTTCCTTCGTCGCCTCCAATGACAATGGCAAAACCCGATTTGCAAGGGTGATGCGCGGCCAATTGACCACAGAAACTGAACCCGAATTGATCAACCTTGAGGTGATTTGGGATCAAACCCCGGCTCGCCCCGGGCGTGGTCATTTCTCCCACCGCTTGGCTTTTGGCCCCGAAGGTACAGATGTTGAAGGCGATCTCTTTATTACCTCCGGCGATCGGCAAGAGCTGACCCCTGCCCAAGATTGGCAAAGCAGTTTAGGCAAGATTATCCGCCTTCGTGATGATGGCCGCACGCCGCCGGATAATCCTTTCCAAGACAAAGGGGAGCTGGCCAAAACATTCTGGACGCTTGGTCACCGCAACGCCTTGGGGTTAAGCTTTAATGCCGCTGGCCAATTATGGGCGCATGAAATGGGGCCACGCCATGGCGATGAGCTGAACCTGATCACGAAAGGGAATAATTATGGCTGGCCTGAGGTTTCAGAAGGCCGTCATTACAGCGGAACAGCGATCCCATCCCATAAAACAAGGCCTGAGTTTACCCCGCCAAAAGCCTTTTGGGTGCCAACAATCGCGCCATCGGGGTTGATCTTTTATGATGGTGATGAATTCCCGCAATGGCAGGGGCATGGCTTTATCGGCGGGCTTAAAAGTCGCGCGCTCATTCGCATCGCTTTTGATGGCGACCAAGCGGTTGAGGCCGAACGCTTTGAATGGGCAAAACGTGTCCGTGATGTTGCCCTCGCCCCTGATGGCAGTATTTGGGTCATTGAAGATGGCAATAACGGCCGGCTTATTCGCTTCACCAACCCTGAATAAACCCATCCTGAATAAAAACGCTTAATAAATCCCTTGCAGGTTTTCAGCCCCCGTCGCCGCGTTTGCCCCGGGGACATCAATAACCCGGCTGCGTTCACCTTGTTCAAGTGGACGCTGGCCAGGTTTAAAGGCTTCGAGGATCACGTCTTTTTCACCGGCACGGCCACGTTCGCCGCTTAAAGCGTTGATGGGAAAGAGGTTGATCCCTTCAGGACGGCGGAAAGGAATGGCTGGCTTTTCCGCCATGGCATCACGAATAAACTGACCAAAAATAGGGACGGCGGCGGTGGAACCTGTCTCTCTTTTCCCCAAAGGACGGGGGCGGTCATAACCGACATAAACCCCCACCACCAAATCAGGGGTAAAGCCAACAAACCACGCGTTTGTGTTGTCATTTGTCGTGCCGGTCTTGCCCGCCACCGCAAAACCTGTTTTGCCCATCCGACGGCCAGTGCCGCGGGAGATCACCCCTTCCATCATGGTGACCATCTGATACGCCGAAGCGGGGTTTGTGACTTGGTCGCGATTATCGGCAATCGGCGGTGGCAACACATCACCGGATATATCGGGCAGGTTGCATCCTTTGCAATCGCGTTGGTCTAATTTGATCACCGTCGCGCCAAAGCGGTCTTGAACACGGTCAATCATTGACGGTTTAATTTCATGCCCGCCATTCACCACCATGCCATAAGCGGCGGTCAGTTTTAATAAGGTCGTCTCCCCCGCCCCTAAAGACATGGACAAAAGAGGCGGCATATCATCATCAATGCCAAACTCTTTGGCATAATCTTGGATTTTCGGCATGCCAATGGCCATGGCCAAACGCGCGGTCATCAGGTTGCGCGATTGTTCAATCCCTTGGCGCATGATGCTGGGGCCATAGAATTTCTTGGTGTAATTGGCAGGTTTCCATTTCGGCTGACCCGGGCCTTGATCCACCGCCAAAGGCGCGTCGTTGATCCGTGTTGTGGGGGAATATTCACTATCCAAAGCCGCCAAATAAACAAAAGGTTTAAAGGCTGACCCCGGCTGGCGTTTGGCTTGGGTGGCGCGGTTAAATTCGCTTTCCTTGGCGTTATATCCGCCGACCATGGCCAAGACCCGCCCTGTATGCGGATCAAGCACCACCATCGCCCCTTCCACATCAGGCCGTTGACCAAGCGCCCAAATATCCGCGTCAAACTCAACATCGCCATCAAGTCGCGCGACACGATCCGGCACATGACGTGGACGCTGCACCATGATGACATCATCTTTGGCCAGCGCTTCGGTTAATGACCGTATTTGCGGCGGGCGCGTGCCATCTTGGCGGCGCGGCGGGTAGGCCCAATCCGCCAGAACAAATGGAATTCGGCCACGATCAAGCCGTATCTCACCCTGTTCATCATGGCGAATAATAATCTTGGCTTCCTTTGGGGTGACGCTGGTCACAACCGCGGCATAGCGATTTTTCAGCATTTTACCGCCGTACTCAGCCAATACATCTTCGATCAAGGCGTCGCCCTCAAGCCGCCCCATAGCCCCGCGCCAGCCTTGACGTTTATCCAAGGCTTCAAGCCCTTCGACAACAGCGCGATCAGCTTTGCTTTGCAAATCAGGATCAAGGGTGGTGCGGATGGAAAGCCCGCCTGTGTAAAACCCATCATCACCAAAACGGTCAACCATCTGGCGGCGGACTTCTTCGGCAAAATACGGCGCATCGGCGCCATCCACCCCTGATCGTGGGCGGACGGTAATGGGTTCAGCCTGCGCGGTGATCATCTCATTCTGGGTGATATAGCCATTTTCCCGCATCTGCCCCAGCACCCAATTGCGCCGCGCCATCGCCGCTTTATATTTCCGCTTGGGGTGGTAGTTATTGGGGGCTTTCGGCAAGGCCGCCAGATAGGCCATTTCCGCAAGGGAAAGATTATCCAAGGATTTATCAAAATAATTTAACGCCGCCGCCGCCACGCCATAACTGCCCATGCCGAGGTAGATTTCATTCAAATAAAGCGCCAGCAATTCTTCTTTTGTGAAAGCCCGTTCCATGCGGATGGCCAAAATCGCTTCTTTGATTTTGCGGGTATAAGACACTTCATTGGTCAGAAGAAAGTTTTTCGCCACCTGCTGGGTGATGGTGGAGGCGCCAATCAAACGCCGGCCAGATCCGTAATTGGCAATATTGGTCAGCACCGCCCGAACAAGGGCTTTGGCATCAACACCGGGGTGATTGAAAAAATCTTTATCTTCGGCGGAAAGAAAAGCATCAATCAAAGGTTCTGGCATTTCTGTCACCGGAACAAAAACCCGCTTTTCCGTGGCGTATTCTGCCAATAGCGCGCCATTGCCAGCGTGCACACGGGTCATCACCGGCGGGTCATATTTGGCCAATTGCCTGTAATCAGGGAGATCACGCCCATATTCCCAAAATACCCACAGCACACCGCCAACGCCAACCCCCGCCCCCAGCAAGCCAAGGGAGAACACAGCCACAAAAAAACGAACAATCAATGATCGCTTTTTGGCGGGCTTTTCTGCTTTAGCTTTTTTGGTTGAACGCCGTGTCATGGTGGTGATGGATAAACTTGTTTTGATTAACTTAATCTAATGTACAGAAAAAACATGGCATTTCTATGAAAGCTTTAATTTTTCTAAACTTATCGGTCTGAAGACTTACTACCCATCAAGAGGACCGCTTGGCAAATCTTCCAAATAGCGGGTAACCGCGCTGGTGATCCGCGTCATCAAATCTTTCCGATAGCGCGATGATTTCAGGTTTTTTTCATCGGTTTTATTGGTCAGAAAGCCCATCTCGATCAACACAGATGGAATATCAGGGGATTTCAAGACAGCAAAACCCGCAAACCGATGCCCGCGTTTCGGGGTCGGCAGGCCGGTAAATTCATCCGTAATATACCTCGCCAGCACCGAAGACTGGTTCATGGACTCGCGTTGGAACATACTCAACAGCGCGGTTGTCACCAATGGGTCGGTTGTATCCAAATCAGGCCCGCCGATTAAATCGGCTTTGTTTTCGCGCGAGGCCAGAAGGGCCGCCTCTTTATCCGAAGCGGTTTCCGATAAGGTGAAAACAGAAACCCCGCGGGCTTTTTTATTGCTGGCGGCATCAGCGTGAAGGGAGATGAAAATATCCGCCTTCTGGTTGCGGGCAAGGGCAATCCGTTTCCGCAATTTATGAAAAACATCATCATCACGGGAAAGAACCGCCTTTATCCGCCCCGTGGCGTTCATCTGCTTGGCCAGTTCTTTGGCAGCGGCAAGCGTCACGTCTTTTTCATAAAGACCGCTATGGCCAATGGCGCCGGGGTCTTTGCCGCCATGCCCCGCATCAATAAAGACAATCCATTTGTCACGCTTCGCCACATTTGAGGAGTTCTTTGATGTATTTTTCGGGGCGTTATAAACCTGAACCGTTGGCGCGCTATCCTGCTGTTGTGGGCGTGGCCATGGCAGAAGAAGACCATTGGCATCACGTTCAGGCCATGATTTTTCAGCTGTTCGCACCGGCCTTTTGGTGGGCATCAGCATGGTTTTTTCGCTTTGGGCTTGCGGGTTGATCTGCACTTCAAGCGGCTTGTCTTTATTATTCAATAACGCTTTCCCCGCCAGCCTGAAGGCGGTCTCCCCGCGATCCAACAGATCAACCACCAACCGATGGCCTTTTTCATTTGGCGGCAAGCGAAACACCCTGACCGGAGCGGCGGGGGAAGACAATTCCACCACCAGTCGTGAGACATCAGGTTTCGGCGCGCCGTATCGGAAAGATCGCATCGGCGGGGTTTGCAACGCCCCTGAGAGACCGCGGCCATCCACCCGCCATTTCAACGTCGGGAAATCAATCACCAACCGATACGGATCGGTCAGCAAAAACATATTCACATCAGCAGGATTGCGGGTTTCCACCACCAAACGTGCTGCGCTTTGGCCTTCAATCAGAACAGAACCTGTCCGCAAACCGGTCATGATGTTTTCTGCCGCCACCGCCGATGGCGTCAAGGCGGATGGCAATACGCCAACCGCGGAAAGCGATAAGACCATCAACAGTAAACGGGCGAATAATAACCGGATCATATTGAAGAATGCCCCCGCCATGACGCTGGCCTTCCGGCCTAAGGTAAGGCTGAATGGGGCGTTGATCACATCCGAATGAAGCAATTTACGTGTCACGATGACCCTTTTTGTTAAAAACCCCGTCGCCTTGATGGGCATGACCTTGTTTTAAAACACGCGCCCCAGAAAGGGAAGCCATGAGGATAAATTCAAATCCTTTTTGCCAAAATTAGCGGCTGAAATAAATGCCTTTCCGCAATCTTAAGGATCAGCCGTCAAATTATTTAGACAAATGATTTGTAAGACTTGGGGAAAGTGATTATATTCATCTTAAGAGTTTCAAAAAGAAGCCTGAAATAGAACAATTTTTCATGTTTCTTGAAATGCCCGGGTCGCGCCGCGTTTTGGAAAACCAAGATAGGCCACGCGACCGCGTTGTAACCAGGGGCTGATGAATGGGGGTAAGATTATCATATCCCACAGCAGCACCCAATTTGAGAGTTGAAGCCATGTTGATGGCCGCTGAAAAAACAAACACCAAAACGCAGGCTGTTCCAGCCGCGTTAATGGATTGTTGCGGGCTCAACACCAACGCTTCTTATCCTGATAATCTGCTGGTTTTTGCGATACCGCCTGTTTCAGATAGGCCGGTCACAAAAAGGGCAGAAGAAAGTCACACCTATGTCCAAAAAACTATTAATCGACGCTCGGCAGAGCGACGAAACCCGAGTTGTATTACTCAACAATAACAAGATCGAGGATTTTGACTACGAAACCAGTCACCGCAAACAGTTAAAAGGCAATATTTATTTAGCACGGGTCACCCGGGTTGAACCTTCATTGCAGGCAGCGTTTGTGGAATATGGCGGCAACCGCCAAGGTTTTCTAGCGTTTAGCGAAATCCATCCTGATTATTACCGCATCCCTGTTGAAGACCGTGAAAAATTGCTTTCGGGCGAAATTGACGATCTCGACAATAATGATCAAGCCGATGATGCGGATCAAACCCCGCCAGCGGAAACGAAATCAGAAGAAAACTCATCTGAAGACACGTCATCTGATGAAACTGAAGCGGATGCGCCTGTTTCCGATGCTCCCGTATCCGATGAAGACGTAGATGAAGTCTATACCATCGCCGCCGACACCAATGATGATGAGCATATTAGCGTTGATGTTGCGGACGCGGATAGCGCCGATAACAGCGATGCTGAGAGCAATGACACTGAAAACGGCGATGCCGATAACGGTGATACCGACAACAGCGAAGAAGAAGACGAGCGTGAAGCCCGTCGCCGTTTTGCCCGCATCAGCAAGCATTACAAAATCCAAGAAGTCATCTCACGCCGCCAAATCCTCTTGATCCAAGTGGTCAAAGAAGAACGCGGCAATAAAGGCGCGGCGCTGACCACCTATCTTTCCCTTGCGGGGCGGTATTGTGTGTTGATGCCGAATACATTGCACGGCGGCGGGGTTTCCCGCAAAATCAGCAACCCTGCTGATCGCAAGAAATTAAAGACCATCGTCAATGGTCTTGATGTGCCTAAAGGCATGGCAACGATTGTCCGCACGGCGGGCTCAAAGCGCACGAAAGCCGAAATCACCCGCGATTTTTCTTACCTGATGCGGCAATGGGATGATATTCGCACCCTGACCATGGACAGCACCGCTCCGGCCTTGATCCATGAAGAAGGCAATTTGGTCAAACGGGCGATCCGTGATCATTACGCCCCTGATGTGGAAGAAATTCTGGTGGAAGGGGAAGATGCCTTTAAAGCGGCTAAAACCCATATGAAAAACCTGATGCCGAGCCATGTCAAAAAGGTCAAAGCCTATGATGACAAGAACCAACCGCTGTTCCAACGCTATCAGGTTGAAACCATGCTTTCGGCCATGCATGACCCGCAAGTGGTGCTGAAATCTGGCGGCTATCTGGTGATCAATCAGACCGAAGCTTTGGTGGCGATTGACGTCAACTCCGGCAAAGCCACACGCGAAAGAAATATCGAAGAAACTGCCCTGAAAACCAATTTGGAAGCGGCGGAAGAAATTGCCCAGCAATTGCGCCAGCGTGATTTATCCGGCCTGATCGTTATTGATTTCATCGATATGGAAAACAACCGCAATCAGAACCAAGTGGAGCGCAAGCTTAAAGATGCCCTGCGCAATGATCGCGCCCGCATCCAAGTCGGCAGCATCAGCCAATTTGGCTTGATGGAAATGTCGCGCCAGCGGTTGCGGCCTTCATTGGCGGAATCGGTCACCAATATCTGTCCTCATTGTAATGGCACAGGCCGGGTGCGGTCGGTTGAATCCGCCGCCCTGCAAGTCTTGCGGAATATTGAGGCCGAAGCCCTGAAAGGCAATGGTGAAGATTTACGCGCCTTCATGAACAGTGAGATCGCGCTCTATATTCTGAACCATAAACGTGACCTTGTTGTTGCCTTGGAAGAACGCTTCTCCATCACCATCACCTTGGAACAAGACAACAGTTTGATCGCGCCGGATGTGCGCTTTGGTGAAGATGGCCTGCCGGTCTCCCAGCAACAGGAAAAGCCGCGGGATAACAACCGCCGCAATCGTCGGGGCAAGCAAAACCAGCGGAATAAGTCAAACACGGCTGAAGATGCTGACAATGACTCCAATACTGATGAAGCGCAACCCGATGGGGAGGCGTCATCAGATGATGATGATAAGCCGCGCCGCCGCCGCCGCCGTGGCAAGCGTGGGGGTCGCCGTCGCGGTCGCCGTGATGGTGCTGACCAGCAGAATGATCAACAAAATGATCAAGACAATTCCTCGGCTGAAGGGGGCGCGTCTTCTGATGCTGAAAACGCGGGTCAAGATGGTCAAGACAGTGAGCAAAAGCCACGTCGCGGTCGCCGCAAAAAGGCTGATGCTGATGTGAATAACGACACGGCCGCGTCCGATGCTTCAGGTGAGGCACGAGCCGCATCTGAAGATAAGTCCGATGATAAGGCAAATGATCAGGCTGATGAAAAGCCTGCCGCGAAGAAAGCCAAAAAGGCCAAAAAATCAGCAAAGAAAGCGGCCAAGACAAAAGCCAAGTCTGAACCCGCGGCAACCGAGGATGGTGATAAGCCTGCGGCGAAGAAAAAGGCGAAAAAGGCTAAGAAATCAGCCAAAAAAGCCAAGAAGGCCAAATCAGCGGCGGATTCCAATGATGCCACGCCGGTTAAGGAAAAGGCTGAACGCGCATCCGCCAGTTCCGTTGAGGTCAATGTTGTTGATGTCAGTGACGTCAGCCCGAAAGCTAAGAAAAAAGGCTGGTGGAGTTAACCGCCAGCCCCTTTCTTTGCTGATGAGGGGTTGATCCCCATCAAGTGTTATTTTTGACCCAGGCGGTGATGTTTTTCGCCGCCTGTTTCATTTCCTCTGTTGATCCAGCGAAACTGAGCCTGATGGCCAAATGCCCTTGTTCGGTATCAAAATCCGCCCCGGGGGTGGTGGCGACATCAGCTTCATTCAGCAAGCGATCCGCCAAGGCAATGCTGTCATTGCTGATCTGGCTGGTATCGGCATAGATATAAAACGCCCCTTCCGCCGGCGCGACATTGCCCAAAAACTTCTCCGGCAATTCATTGAGCAAAATATCACGATTGACGCGATACCGTTCAACATGGCCAGCCAATTCCGCCAAGGCACTTTCTTCGGTGATGGCGGCGGTGGCGGCAATTTGTGAGATGGTCGGCACGGAAATCACACAGTTTTGGGTCAAGCGATCCAGAGGGTCGATCAAATCTTCAGGGATAATCATCCAGCCGACACGATGGCCGGTCATGGAAAAATATTTCGAAAAGGAATTCACCACAATCGCCGATGATGACGTTTCAAGCGCGCAGCTTTGTTCCACCCCAAAGGTGATGCCATGGTAGATTTCATCCGAAATCAGGCGCACGCCATTGTCATCACACCATTTCGCGATGGCGGCCAATTCTTCTTTATTCAGCACCACGCCAGTGGGGTTCGACGGGCTGGCCAAGATCAAACCGTCAGGCCGCGGCGATAAGGCTTCTAAATCTTCCAGTCGAGGCACCCAATCTTGTTCGGCACGGGCAGGCAGATCAACGGTTTCAAGGCCAACGGATTTCATCAGATTGCGATAGGCCGAATACCCGGGATTGGTCATGGCGACACGATCACCAACATCAAAACAGGTCAAAAACGCCATGGCGAAACCCATGGACGAACCAACGGTGACCATGACACGTTCCGGATCAATATCCAGATCATACCAGCGCTTATAATGCTGGGCGATGCCGCGGCGAAGCGGGGTCATCCCTGTGGACAGCGTATAGCCATGGGTGGCAGGGTCACTTAATGCCGCAACAATCGCTTCCGAGGCGGCTTTCGGCGCGCCGGTTGAAGGCTGGCCGACTTCCAGATGCATGATCGAACGATCCATCTGTTCCAATTCGGCGGCCTTGGCCATCACATCCATGACCATAAAGGATTCAAGGTAAGAACGATCTGAACGCTTGAGTGCCATATTGACTCCATATTTCGAGGGTAAGAAGTTTTGTCGATAAGGTTGGACAATAATAATCAGGCCGTATAGTACAGACATAGGCTTGGGGATCAATTCAAATGTCATGTTATCCGCAAATAGTTCAAAAACTTCGCATCGCCATGATCGGCCTTGTCAGTATTTTAAGCCTGCTGGCCACCGCCGCCCATGCTGGCGTTATTCGTGACACTGAAATTGAAGATACTTTGCTTGAGATCATGCGGCCAATGGCGGCTGAAGCGGGGCTTAATCCTGATAAAATGAAAGTTCGGGTGGTGATCAACAGCGCCTATAACGCTTTTGTCGCCGCTGATAACATGGTCTATGTCCACAGCGGGTTGATCATTGATGCCGATAGCGTCTTGGAAGTGGCCGGCGTGTTGGCCCATGAAATTGGCCATATCGCCTCCGGCCATATCCCCCGCCGAAATGAAATTATGCAATCGGCGGGTATGAACAGTTTATTGAGCGCGGTGGCGGCGATTGCCCTTTCCGCTTCGGGCAATCCTGATGCCGCTGTTGGCGTGCTTGCCGGGGGTACCGACCAAAGCCGCCGCATGATTTTAGCGCAATCAAGGCAAGACGAAGGCGTCGCCGATGAATGGGCGATCAAATTGATGGAATCCCAAAATCTTTCCCTGCAACCCATGGCTGATGCGATGCGGAAAATTGGCGCGCAACGCAGCCTGCCGCAAAGCCGCCAATCGGATTATTACCTGACCCACCCCGGCGCCCAAGACCGCAGCGCGGTGTTCCAAGACCATGTCAATCAACATGAACATGGTGAATTGCTGACGCCGGGCTGGATGGTGCTGGCGCATCAACGCATCAAAACCAAATTGGAAGGCTGGACATTGCCGCCAAAAACCATTCTTTCAAATTCCTTTGGTGATTATTCCGAAGAAGCCACCTACCAGCGGGGGATCGCCTATTATCGATTGTCGGATTACAACGCTGCCATTGATGAAATGACACAATTGACCAATGATTATCCCCAAGATGCCTATTATTGGGAGTTTTTGGGCGATGTTCATCGGTCAAACGGTGATGCCGATGCCGCCATCAACGCTTATCAAAAAGCCATTGATTTGATCGGCAGTGATCTCAACCTTGGGCAGATTAATCTTTCTCTTGGCCGCGCGTTGATGATGAAAAATGACGATACCGCTTGGGCGGAAGCCGTTAAGGTTCTGGAACAAGCCCATCAGGATGAATCCGATTGGGCTTTTGTCAAAAGACAATTGGGGATCGCCTATGGTAAATCAGGTCAATACGCGGCGGCAGATTTGATCTTGGCGGAAGAAGCCTTGATCAGTGGCAATAATGAACTTGCCGCGCAACTGGCAAAACGTGTATCTAATCATCAGGATGTCACGCCCATACAAAAACAATTGGCGGCTGATATTCTCAACCAAACCCAATAACGCCTTATCAAGATTATTTTACGAACACACGATTAAGTTAGGACAGTCATGGCAGCGAAAAAATCAGCTAAAGCGAAAGCGGCAAAAGCAACTAAAGCCGCACAGAAAAAAACGGTTAAAGCAAAATCCGCAACAACCGCCGCTCCTGTTGCTGTGACACCTAAAGCGGATAACAGCCCGAAGAAATCTGCCCTGCCTATGCCGGTTCTGCTGGCGGCGGTTTTGATCGCCGGCGTGGTCATTGGGATGTTCAGCATGAATCCCAAAACAGGTTCAACCGGTGATGTCGATAGCCAAATCGAAGCTTATATCCGCGCCAACCCCGGGCTGATTTTGGAAGTCGTGACAAAATATAACAGGGATCGCGCCGAACAAGAACGCCAGCAAGCGGTGAATTTGGTGAAATTGGATGATGGCAAAACCATTCTGGGCAACCCTAATGGCGATATTACGGTTTATGAGTTCAGCGATTACAATTGCGGCTATTGCAAACGCGCCTTTGGTGATGTGCAAAAGCTGATCGCGTCTGATGATAATGTCCGCGTTGTGATCAAAGAGTTTCCTATTCTTGCGGAATCATCCAAACAAGCGGCTGAAATCAGCATGGCGGCGGCTGAATTGGGGAAATTCGAAGAGGTTCACACCGCGCTGATGACCTGGCAAGGCCGGCTTGATGACAGCGCCTTTGATCAGATTATTCAAAACGCTGGTTTGAGCCGTGATGAGATTAATGCCATTATCGCCAAGGGTGAGATTGAAGAAAAGCTTCAAGCCATTCGCCAAACAGCACAAGCCATGCAAATTTCTGGCACGCCAGGGTTTGTGATCGGCAACGCGATTATCCCCGGGGCGATCAGCAGTGATGAAATGGCGCAAATCATTGCCGATGAACGGGCAAAAGCACAGTAGGAAAACCATCAGATCAAATCTTGGCATAACAAGAAGTCATGACAGCGCGGATTTCGGCTGGTATAGTGGCGGCTCAAGAGGATGAATATGTCAGATCAACCTGAAATTCTGGTCATCAATGGGCCTAATCTGAATCGCCTTGGAATGCGTGAGCCTGAAATTTATGGCACCACCACCTTGGCTGATATTGAAGCCCTATGCCGTGAAGAGGCCAAAAAACATGGCATGACCTGTCGGTTTATGCAGTCCAATATCGAAGGCGAATTGACCAACGCCATTCATCAAGCCATTGATGATGGGCTTGCTGGTATTGTCATTAACGCCGGGGCCTATACCCATACTTCTGTTGCCTTGCATGACGCTTTGGCGATGGTTGAAAATATGCCTGTCATTGAAGTCCATCTTTCCAACATTCATCAGCGGGAAGAATTCCGCCATCATTCTTATTTAAGTAGCGTGTCCACCGGGGTTATTCTCGGGTTTGGGGCCACGTCTTATCGTCTGGCAATCAATGCGATTGCTGATCATATTTAAGGAGCGTTCAATATGACCACGAAAAAAGCGACTGCATCCAAAGCCGCTGCACAATCTTCAGGAGCATCACTGGTAAAAGATTTGGCTGATATTTTGGATCAATCAGGTTTGGTTGAATTGGAATATGCCACCGATGATGTCAGCATCCGGCTGTCGCGCGCTTCTGGTGTTGCTGCCCCTGTGGTGAGCGCGCCTGTTGCCGCGCCCGCGGCGGCTCCGGCGGCTCCTGCGGCTTCAGCCCCCGCGGTTGAAGAAGCGCCTCAAGATGCCGCTAATCACCCCGGGGCTGTGACCTCACCCATGGTTGGCACGGCGTATTTGGCTCCTGAACCCGGCGCCAGCAATTTCATCAATGAAGGCGATCAAGTTAAAGAAGGCCAGACCTTGGTGATCATTGAGGCGATGAAAGTCATGAACCCGATCACCGCCCCGAAAGCAGGCGTGGTGAAATCAATCATCGTCGGCAATGCCCAGCCGGTTGAATACGGTGAAGCGCTGGTGATTGTTGAATAAACGGATCAAATAGGACCTAACACCATTCCATCTGTTCTATCCTTCGTATGAAGCGTTAAGAAAGTTTTGCTGATGATCAAAAAAATTCTGATAGCCAACCGTGGTGATGTTGCTTTACGCGTATTGCGGGCTTGCCGTGACATGGGCATTCAAACCGTCGCGGTTCATTCAACGGCTGATGCGGATGCCATGCACGTGCGCTTGGCGGATGAAAGTGTTTGCATCGGCGGCGCGCCATCTGCTGAATCCTATCTTAATGTGCCGGCGATTATTTCAGCGGCGGTGATCACGGGCGCGGATGCGATCCACCCGGGCGTGGGGTTCTTATCTGAAAATGCTGATTTCGCGCGGGTTGTGAATGCCCATGGGCTGACCTTTATTGGCCCGCGCATTGAACATATCACCGCCATGGGCGACAAGGTGGAAGCCAAGCGGACCGCGGCTGAGAGCGGATTGCCCTTGGTGCCCGGCTCTGATGGCGCGGTGGATACGGTTGAAGACGCCAAGAAAGTCGCCGCAGAGGTGGGCTATCCGGTTTTGGTGAAAGCGGCCTCTGGCGGCGGTGGTCGCGGCATGAAAGTCGCGCCGACAGCGGATGATTTGGCAGAAGCGTTTTCATCAGCCCGCAGTGAAGCGAAAGCGGCTTTTGGTGATGATACGGTCTATATCGAACGTTACCTTGATAACCCACGCCATATTGAAATTCAGGTCGTGGCTGATAACCATGGTAATGTCATCCATCTCGGTGAACGTGAATGTTCGGTTCAGCGTCGCCACCAAAAATTATTGGAAGAAGCCCCTTCACCTGTGTTGAACAGCCAGCAGCGTGATGAGATTGGCGCGATCGCCGCCAATGCCGCCGCTAAAATGGGCTATCTTGGTTTGGGGACAATGGAATTCCTCTATGAGAACGGTGAGTTTTTCTTCATTGAGATGAACACACGGTTGCAGGTGGAACATCCGATCACCGAAGAGATCACCGGCATTGACCTTGTTTGTGAACAGATCAGGATCGCCGCTGGTGAAAAGCTTTCCGTCACCCAAGATGAAGTCACGTTCAAAGGCCATGCCATTGAATGCCGCATCAACGCGGAACATCCTGAAACCTTCTTCCCCACCCCGGGGAAAGTCACCAATTTCCACCCTGCCGGCGGGCCGGGGGTTCGGGTTGATAGTTTCCTTTATTCAGGCTATTCGATCCCGCCTTATTACGACAGTCTGGTGGCGAAACTGGTGGTCTATGGTGATGACCGTGAACATTGCTTGGCACGGTTGCGCCGCGCCCTTGATGAATCGATCATTGAGCCGATGCCAACATCATTGGATTTGCACCGCCGTTTGGTTCAAGATGAAGACATCATCAGCGGCAATTACACCATCCGCTGGCTGGAAGAAGAGTTCTTCAACAAAGACAAAGACTAATCTTCTTTTCCGTCGCCTATACTGACCGTTGATCATTTTGCCATCAGGCGGCAAGATAGGGTTATGTACGCGATGTCGCCTGAAACCTTGATCAAAGCCTATGCCCTTGGGGTTTTCCCCATGGCCGAAGCCCATGATGACGACCGCATCTTTTTTGTTGATCCTGAATTGCGGGGCATCCTGCCGCTGGATGATGTTCACATCCCCCGCCGGTTAAAAAAACAGGTGCGGCAAGCGCCTTATGACGTCACCATCAATCAAGATTTTGAAGGCGTGATTGACGGCTGCCGTGAGATTACCCCCAGCCGTCAAGACAGTTGGATCAACCCGCAAATCCGCCAGCTTTATATCGCGCTCCATAAATTAGGTTTTGCCTATTCGATTGATGTTTGGCAGAAGGATGACCCATCTTCCCCAGAAGGAGGACGGAGGCTGGTCGGCGGGCTATATGGTGTTGCGCTGGCGGGGGCGTTCTTTGGCGAGTCGATGTTCAGCCGCGCCCGCGATGCGTCTAAAATTGCGCTGGTTCATCTGATGGCACGTCTTAAGGCGGGCGGGTTTACCTTGCTGGATACCCAGTTTACCAACCCCCATTTGGAACAGTTTGGCGTTCTTGAGATCGACCGCGATGATTTTAAGACCATGCTGGAAAACGCCTTGCGCCAAGATGCCCGTATGCCGCTTGATGACGATGACAGCGCGATGGTTCAGTCTTTTTTACAAGCCACCACCGAAACATCATAAACAGGATGCTCAAGGGCATTGAGCGCGGGGCTTGAAGCAAACATCCAGCCTTGGAAAACAGGGGTGCTGTCCACGTCCCCCATATGATTGATATTGCGGATTTCCATCAAAGCGGCGTGTTCCGGTGCCATGGTGGGCGGGCGATAGGTGCAGGTGTGTATGACAATCTGCAAAGAGCCATATCGAAACGGCGTGCCCACCTCTGCCGTCAGGGTTGAAATGCGGGCGGTGATTTTATCAAGGGCTTGCAATTCGGCAGTATCGCCGCGGAGCCATTGATCATCCGCCATGCTGAATGGGATGAACAAGAAAACCGCCATCAGGCTGGCCATTAATCGGCTTGGCAATTTGGCTGGAGATATAGCGCTGATGACCCTTTGCAATATTGTTGAGATTGCGGTCAAGACAAGGATGGGTTTTGTTGAACGCTTAACTGCCACTGCCACCGGAAAATACCGCTTTGCCGAGAAGGTCAGTCAGATTAACAGGATCGCGCGTGTCATAAATCATGCCGCCGGAGGTGATCATGTCTTCTTCAAACCCTGGGAGAATTTCAACATGATTGCCGCCCAAGAGCGACGATGCCGCGATGCGAGCCGCGCTATCTGTTGGCAGGCTGATGCTGGGGTCAATCGACAGCGTCACGGTGGCGCCAAATGTTTTGGGGTTGAGGTCCGTTTCCGTCACTTTGCCAATCTTGATGCCTGAAATACGAACATCATCACCCACATTAAGGCCGCCAATGCCGCCAAATTCAGCGGAGATCATGGTGCCATCTGAAGATTGAATATTGGTCACCGCGTAGGCCATCCATAAAAAGACGCCCGCCACGATCAAAACAACGGCACCCATAACTGTTTCAATGGTGTTGCGTGACATATATGACTCTCCCTCGACCTAAACCCTGTACCAGAACCCTATATTAGAACGATTCCCCAGAATGTTTTTATTCAGGCTTCCACGCTTCGTAATCGCCGGTGGCTTTTTTGCGCTTGCCCCCCGCCAGAAGATGCCCCGATGGACGATGGGCATAGACCGTGCCTGTCAGGTTCGGCAGATGTTCTTTTTGCCAATCGCGTCTTGCGAACCCACCTGAAGGCGGCGGCGTGTCTTCGGTGTGATGCAGCCAGCCATGCCAATCCGGCGGCACTTTACTGGCTTCGGGCTGGCCTTCATAAACAACAAAGCGCTTGAGCCTGCCATCACGGCGTGGCTTGCGGCCTTCGTAATACCGATTGCCATATTGGTCTGTGCCGACATGATTTGCCGTCATGCCAATCATCATCCCGTTGATCATTTTTGTAATGAACTGCATCAACAGATCCCCTTCACCCATCACAATAGAAAATGAATTCCTTATTTATTCTATCCATACAACAAGGCCTTTTGTGAAGCAATGTTATTGCGATGCCCGAAGGCCAGATTCATCACATGGATTCATGCCCCAGATTCATAAAAGGCTTAAAATAAAAAGGCTTTTTCGGTGTCAATCAAAAAACACAAAAATAAATCAAAAAAAATCCACTAAATTGCCATATTCATGCTTGGCAATGACCCCCAATATCATGTAGCCTAGACGGCACTGAACACTAGATATGGTTAAAAAGACATTAATTTTAACCTTTCAACTTATTATTGTAATTCAATCTTAGTCAAAAAAAACAAAGGTATGCCTTATGAAACTACAGCGCCACTTTACTAAGCCAAATACCTCACCTTATGACAGCATGGGGTGGACCTATTCGACTAGTGAAATCCGCAACCCTGATGGAACCATCGTTTTCCAAGCTGAAAATGTTGAAGTTCCGGAACATTTCTCTCAAGTCGCGACTGATATTTTGGCCCAGAAATATTTTCGCAAAGCGGGTGTCCCTGCTCGGTTGAAACGTGTTGAAGAAAGCACAGTCCCATCATGGTTATGGCGGTCTGTGGCAGATGAAAAGGCGCTTAAAGATCTGCCCGAAGCCGAACGCTATGTTGGTGAAACATCAGCCAAGCAAGTTTATGACCGTCTCGCGGGCACATGGACTTATTGGGGCTGGAAGGGCGGCTATTTCACATCCGAAGAAGATGCCCAGTCCTATTTTGATGAAATGCGTTATATGCTGGCCATGCAGATGGCGGCGCCAAACTCACCGCAGTGGTTCAACACTGGTCTGCATTGGGCGTACGGTATTGATGGCGCCAGCCAAGGGCATTACTACGTTGATTTTGAAACCGGCAAACTGACGCGTTCAAAGTCTTCTTATGAACATCCACAGCCCCACGCTTGTTTCATTCAGTCCATTGATGATGACCTTGTTAACGAAGGCGGCATCATGGATTTGTGGGTGCGTGAAGCGCGTCTGTTTAAATATGGTTCTGGCACAGGCACAAACTTCTCACGCTTGCGCGGTGAAAGTGAACCGCTTGCCGGTGGTGGTAAGTCTTCTGGCCTGATGAGCTTCCTTCGCATTGGTGACCGTGCCGCGGGCGCGATTAAATCAGGCGGCACCACCCGCCGTGCCGCTAAGATGGTGACGGTTGATGTCGATCACCCTGATATTGTCAATTATGTCGATTGGAAAGTGGTTGAAGAACAGAAAGTCGCCGCTTTGGTCGCGGGTTCTAAACTTGCCCATACCCATATGAACGCGGTGATGGCGGCGTGCACCGATGAAAGCGTTGCCAGCCAAGATCGCTATTCCGCCAAGACCAACAAAGGGCTGAAGAAGGCGATTATTTCTGCCCGTAAATCCATGATCCCTGAAAACTACATCCAGCGGGTGATCCAGTTTGCGGAACAAGGGTTTACTGAAATTGAGTTTAAAACCTATGACACCGATTGGGATTCAGAAGCCTATATGACGGTCTCTGGTCAGAACTCAAACAACTCTGTTCGGGTGACCAATGACTTCCTGCAAAAAGTGCTGGATAACAGCGAATGGGATTTGATCCGCCGTACTGATGGTGAGGTTAGCGAACGGATTAACGCCAAAGACCTGTGGGATAAGATTGCTTATGCCGCATGGGCTTGTGCTGACCCGGGTCTGCAGTATGACACCACCATCAACGAATGGCACACTTGCCCTGAAGGTGGCCGGATCAACGCATCCAACCCATGTTCTGAATATATGTTCTTGGATGATACCGCGTGTAACTTGGCGTCATTGAACCTGATGCAATTCCGCAACGCGGATAAGTCCTTCAACATTGAAGCCTATGAACACGCTTGCCGGTTCTGGACATTGACCTTGGAAATTTCTGTTCTGATGGCGCAGTTCCCATCAAAAGAGATCGCGCAATTGTCTTATGACTATCGCACCCTTGGTTTGGGTTACGCCAATATCGGTGGTTTGTTGATGGCGGCGGGTCATTCCTATGACAGTGATGAAGGCCGTGCCATCGGCGCGTCATTGACCGCGATCATGACCGGTGTTGCCTATGCAACTTCAGCGGAAATCGCCAGCGAATTGGGCGCTTTCCCTCGCTATGAAGAAAACTCAGCCCATATGTTGCGGGTCATCCGTAACCACCGCCGCGCCGCCCATGGTGAAACTGATGGTTATGAAGACCTGTCTGTCTTGCCTGTGCCGCTGAAAGCATCGGATTGCCCTGACGCCCGCCTGCCAGAAGCCGCGGCGGCCGCTTGGGACAAAGCCCTCAGCCTTGGTGAACAACATGGTTATCGCAACGCGCAATCAACCGTGATCGCACCAACCGGCACCATTGGTCTGGTGATGGATTGTGACACCACCGGCATTGAACCTGACTTCGCGATTGTGAAGTTCAAGAAACTTGCTGGCGGCGGTTACTTTAAGATCATCAACCGTGTTGTGCCGGAAGCCCTTGAGAACATGGGCTACAGCCAAGACCAAATCGATGACATCATCCGTTACGCGGTGGGTCATGGCAGTCTGGAAAAATGCCAGTCCGTCAGCATCAATGCTCTGAAAGACAAAGGCTTTGATGATGCGGCTTTGGCGAAATTGGCGGGCGCGCTTGAATCCGCGTTTGATATTAAGTTTGCGTTCAATCGCTTCAGCCTTGGTGATGACTTCTGCCGTGATGTCTTGGGCTTCAGCGATGAGCAGTTGAACGATTTCAATTTTGATATGCTGGCCGCCCTTGGCTTCAGCAAGGATGAAATTGAACACGCCAACACCCATGTCTGCGGTGCCATGACATTGGAAGGCGCGCCTCATTTGAAGGATGAGCATCTTCCTGTGTTTGATTGCGCCAACCCATGCGGCCGTTTGGGCAAGCGTTTCTTGAGCGTGGATAGCCATATCACCATGATGGCGGCGGCTCAGCCGTTCATCTCTGGCGCGATTTCAAAGACCATCAATATGCCAAATTCAGCCACGGTCGAAGATTGTGGTGAGGCGTATATGTTGTCATGGCGTCTTGGGATTAAGGCGAACGCGCTTTATCGTGATGGCTCAAAACTGTCTCAGCCGCTGTCTGCCGCTCTGGTTGATGACGAAGATATGGATGATGTGGAAGAGATCATGGAAGCCCCAGCCGCGGCGCAGGCCACCCAGATCGTTGAAAAGATCGTCGAACGCTTTGTCACCACCCGTCATAAATTGCCGGATCGCCGTAAGGGTTACACCCAGAAAGCGGTTGTTGGTGGCCATAAGGTCTATCTCCGCACCGGTGAATATGAAGATGGCAAATTGGGTGAACTGTTCATTGATATGCACAAAGAAGGCGCGGCCTTCCGCTCCTTGATGAACAACTTCGCCATCGCGGTTTCCATTGGCCTGCAATATGGCGTGCCGCTGGAAGAATATGTCGAAGCCTTCACCTTCACCCGCTTTGAGCCGCAAGGCATGGTGCAGGGCAATGATATGATCAAGATGTCCACCTCAATTCTTGATTACATCTTCCGTGAGCTGGCCATCTCTTACCTTGATCGCAGTGATTTGGGTCATGTTAATCCAGAAGATTTGGATTACGGCACCACCGGCACTGGTGAAGGGCAGTCTGAACTGGCCAAAACCCCGATCAGCAGTGGTTTTGTCCGCAACCGTAACATTGTGATGTTGCGGAGCGCGGGCGGCGGCAATGCCGCGGTGGCGGAAACCGAAGAAGAGGTGACCACCGCATCAGCGGCCACCACCACAGCGACGTCAATGTCAACAGGCAGCGCCGAAGGGGCATCAGGGGTTGATACCGCAACCCGCGTCCAGCAAGCCAAAATGCAGGGCTATGAAGGCGAAAACTGTAGCGAATGTGGGAACTTCACCCTCGTCCGCAACGGCACTTGCCTGAAATGCAACACCTGTGGGTCAACCACGGGCTGCAGTTAAGGCTGGACGAAGAACCGCACAAGACTTAATGAAAAGGGTGGGCATTTTCCCGCCCTTTTTTTACACTCTTTATACCCACCGCATGACCATGTGCATTAAAGGTGGAAAACGCCGACGATAAAGGAGATCATCATGGCTGGAACAATCGACGCTCGTCTTGCTGAATTGGGCATCACCCTACCGGACGCCCCTGCCCCCGCGGCCAATTATTTGCCCTATGTCATCACAGGCAATTTGGTGATCATCTCAGGGCAAATCCCCATGGAAGGCGGCAAATTGGCCGTCACCGGCACCGTTGGCGATGGCACGGTTACCCAAGACCATGCCGAAGCCGAAGCCCGCAAATGCGCCATTAACCTTCTGGCGCAACTGAAATCAGCTTGCGGCGGCGATCTTGATAAGGTCAAGCGCGTTGTCAAACTTGGCGGCTTTGTTGCCAGCCAGCCTGATTTCACCGCCCAGCCGCAAGTCATCAACGCGGCATCAAACCTGATGGCCGATGTCTTTGGCGAAGCGGGGCAACACGCGCGGTTTGCGGTTGGCGTCAGCGCCCTGCCGTTGGGCTGTGTCGTTGAAATCGAAGGGATGTTCGAAATCTAATCTGACTCCTTGCCCCCTTTCTAATGCCTTTTGGTATCTCTTGTCATGAGCACTTGCCAGAAGGCGGGGGCGGGTTAAGTCATCACTATGGATCAAGAACACGCGCCTGAAAAATGGCAAATCACACTGCATGAAAGCATCAATGAGATTGCGCCGGAGGATTGGAATCGCTGTGCTGGCGGCGCCAATCCCATGCAGTCGCACGCCCTTCTGAAAGCCATGGAAGACAGCGGTTCTGCCGCCCCTGACCAAGGCTGGATGCCGCGTCACCTTTCGCTGAAAGACGCGGATGGCCATATCCATGGCGTCATGCCATTTTACGTCAAATCCCATTCCTATGGCGAATATGTCTTTGACCATTCATGGGCGAACGCTTGGCATCGGGCGGGGGGCAATTATTACCCGAAAGGGCAATCGGCCATCCCCTTCAGCCCTGTCCCCGGCCAGCGATTGCTGATCGACAGCCCTGAGCATGACCTCGCGTTTTCAGCCCTTGCCGATGGCGCGATCAAAGCCACCGAAGCCATGGGGCTATCCAGTCTTCACATCACCTTTTTAAGCGGCGGAGAGGTTGACCAACTCACCCAATTATCCGAGCGGTGGATTCCCCGCCATGGGTTGCAATTCCATTGGTATAATCAAGACTTTAAGCATTTTGATGATTTCCTTGGCTTGATGGCATCGCGCAAACGTAAGACCATCCGCCGCGAAAGACGGGAGGTTGCTGGCCTGACTTTCCATCAATTGACCGGCGATGACCTCAAACCTGAACATTGGGATCAATTTTATCAGTTTTATCTGGCGACCATTGATAAGAAATGGGGCGGGGCGTATTTGACCCGCGGCTTTTTTGACCAAATCGGCAGCACCATGGCTGATCAAATCCTGTTGGTGATGGCCGAAGATGATGGTGAGATGATCGCCGGCGCGCTCAATTTTATTGGCCATGACACGCTCTATGGCCGCAATTGGGGATGTTTAGAAGAACGCCCCTTCTTGCATTTTGAGACCTGTTATTATCAGGCGATTGATTTTGCCATTGAACGAGGGCTGAAGACCGTTGAAGCGGGGGCACAGGGCCTCCATAAAGTCCAAAGAGGGTATGAGCCTGCCTTGACCTATTCTGCCCATGTCATGATGCATGATGACTTTGCCCGCGCCATCAAGGAATTTACCGCAAGAGAAAGCCGCGCCATCATGCGTGAAGCTGATGAATTGCGCGGCTGGTCTCCTTATCGCACGCCATGACCGTAAGGCATGACCCTAGGGCTTAACCAAAAAACAAACCCCAAAAATTAGGCGGGTGTTTTCGCGCCTTTTGGCTTGCTGGGTTTAACCTCAGGTTTCGCCGCGGTCACCACAAGCGAAGTAATATCACCATCTTGATCAGGTTTCGCGGTATCAACTTCCGCCGTACCGCCATCGGTCAAACGCCCAAAGAGCAATTCTTCGGCCAACGGTTTTTTGACGTGTTCCTGCACGACACGCCCCAATGGACGCGCGCCATAGGCCGGATCATACCCGCGTTCAGCCAGCCAATCCCGCGCCGATGGCGTTAGGGTGATGCTGACCCCGCGGTCGGCCAATTGCGCCTCAAGTTGCAGGACAAATTTATCCACCACTTTCCGCACCACTTCAGGGGCAAGATTAGCAAAGGGAATAATCGCATCCAGACGATTGCGGAACTCAGGCGTGAAGGTACGTTCAATCGCTTCGGTATCCGCGCCCGCGTTAACCCCGCGCCCAAAGCCAATGGCTTGCTTGCTGAGCTGTGCCGCCCCGGCGTTGGTGGTCATGATGATCACAACATTACGGAAATCAATGGTCTTGCCATTGTGATCCGTCAAGCGGCCATTATCCATCACCTGCAACAACAGGTTGAAAATATCAGGATGGGCTTTTTCAATTTCATCCAACAACAAGACCGCGTGCGGCGTTTGATCCACGGCATCGGTCAGAAGACCGCCTTGGTCAAAACCTACATATCCGGGCGGCGCGCCGATCAAGCGTGAGACTGAATGACGTTCCATATATTCGGACATATCAAAGCGGATTAATTTAATCCCCAGGCTATCGGCCAATTGCCGTGCCACTTCGGTTTTACCAACACCGGTCGGCCCACTAAAGAGGTAATTCCCCACCGGCTTATCCGGTTCACGCAATCCTGCCCGCGCCAATTTAATGGCCGAAGACAAAGCCGTAATCGCTTCATCCTGACCATAGACCATCCGTTGCAGGTCACTTTCAAGACTGGCAAGGGCTTGTTTATCATCACGGCTGACCGACCGTGGGGGGATGCGCGCCATGCTGGCGATGGTGGTTTCAATCTCTTTCGCGCCAATAACTTTTTTACGGCGAGATGGCGCCAATAACATCTGGGCAGACGCGGCTTCATCAATCACATCAATGGCTTTATCAGGCAATTTCCGATCACTGATATAACGGGCGGAAAGTTCAACCGCTGTTTTCAACGCCGCTTGGGTAAAGCGCACGTCATGGTGGTCTTCATAGGTTGTTTTCAGGCCCGACAGAATCTTGACGGTATCCGCAACGCTAGGCTCATTAACATCAATTTTCTGGAAACGACGGCTCAACGCCCGGTCTTTTTCAAACCAACCGCGGAATTCTTTATAGGTGGTGGAACCGATACAGCGCAACGTGCCTTCCTGCAACGCGGGCTTCAGCAAATTGGACGCGTCCATCGCCCCGCCGCTGGTCGCGCCAGCCCCGATAATCGTGTGAATTTCATCAATGAACAGGATCGCCTGATCATCATCAGCCACTTCTTGCATCACCGCTTTCAGGCGTTCTTCAAAATCGCCGCGATAGCGTGTGCCTGCCAGCAATGCCCCCATATCAAGAGAATAAATTTTGGCCTCGGCCAAAACCTCAGGCACTTGCCCGTCATTAATCTTTTTCGCCAGCCCTTCGGCAATGGCGGTTTTACCCACACCGCTATCCCCCACCAAAAGCGGGTTGTTTTTGGTGCGGCGGCATAGCACTTGGATGGTCCGATCAACTTCGGCATGGCGACCGATCAGCGGATCAATTTTGCCATCTTGGGCTTTTTTGATCAGATCAACGGCGTAGGTGGCCAAGGCATTTTCCTTGGCGTTTAATTCACCAGCGTCGGTTTCCGTTCCGCTTGGGGTGGATGATGTGTTGCTATGGGCGCTGTTCTTGGCAATCCCATGGCTGATATATGTCACCGCATCAAGCCGCGACATATCCTGCTGTTGCAAACACCAGACGGCAAAGCTTTCTTGTTCGGCGAAAAGCGCGATCAACACATTCGCCCCTGTTGCCGCGTCCCGGCCAGACGATTGGGTATGGATCACGGCGCGTTGGATCACCCGCTGAAAACTAGTGGTTGGCTGGGTTTCTGATGTCCCGCCAGCGATGCTGGATAAAGTTTCTTCCAGATGCTCCGCCAATTCCTGTTTCAAGGTTTCGATTGACACATTACAGGCTTTCAGCACGTCAATCGCGTCACGATCATCGGTCAGCGCCATCAACAGATGTTCCAGCGTCGCCAGTTCGTGACCATTGCGGCTGGCCAATGCCATGGCACGGCGTAAGGTTTCTTCGAGTTCTTGCGATAACATTCGATTATTCCCTTTCCGATTATTCTTTTTCTATTTGAACTTGCAGCGGATGTTGATTCTTGCGCGCTAAATCCATGACTTGCGTCGCTTTGGTCTCCGCGATTTCATACGTATAAACGCCACAAACACCGACCCCCCGTTGATGCACATGGAGCATAATTTCTGTCGCTTCTTCTTGAGTTTTTCGAAAAAACTCTTGCAGCACCAAGACGACAAATTCCATCGGCGTGTAATCGTCATTCAACATGATGACTTTATACAAAGGCGGCTTTTTGGTTTTCGGCTTGGCTTTCGTGGCCAAACCTGAATCAGGGCCATCTTCATAATTGCCGCCATTTTGACAAATGATATTGGGCATCTTCAGGGGATGCTGATTTGATGTCATGGTGCTTTGTTTCATCATACTTAACTATATTGGGATTCTGGCTTGGATTAAAAGCCCCTAGCGAAGAAAATAAATCAGGATAAATCGTCACAGGCGCAAAAAATGCCCCAAAAAAGACCGCAACACGACATCATGATGACATGATCAACCGTTTTCATGCTTATGTCTTATTTTGTAGCATTATATTTTACAACCACAGGATGTTGTGGTATAAGATAAGTACGTGTGGTAAAAGGTTTTCAGATAAAGCAGATAAACTGATGATGAAAGCCAAGTTTTTCTTCCTCCCAATGATCCTCTTGGCTGTGGTGCTTGCACCACAGCCAGTTTTAGCGCGTTATGCTTCCATCGTGGTCAATGAAACCAGCGGTGAGGTCATGTATGCCCGCAACGCCGATAAGCAGCTCTACCCCGCGTCACTGACCAAGGTCATGACGCTTTATATGTTGTTTGAAGCGTTGGATTCCGGCCAAGTCAACATGGACACCCGCATGAAAGTCAGCCGTGTGGCAGCAAGCCGCTCGCCTTCAAAACTCTGGCTGAAGCAAGGCTCCACCATCAAAGTCAAAGATGCGATGCTGGCGTTGGTGACAAAATCCGCCAATGACGCGGCGACGGTGATCGCGGAACATTTGGGGGGAACGGAACGGAAATTTGCCAAGAAAATGACGCGCAAAGCCCATTCCTTGGGGATGAGCCGAACCAATTTCCGCAACGCTTCTGGCCTGCCTCATTCGAAACAGAAATCCACCGCCCGTGATATGGCGCGATTGGCCATCGCCATCCGAAAAGATTTCCCGCAATATTTCCATTATTTCAAAACCCAGCGGTTCAGCTATAGGGGCAAGCGTTACAAGAACCACAATCGTCTGTTGAGCAATTACAAAGGCACGGATGGCATTAAAACAGGCTATATCCGCGCCTCCGGCTTTAACCTGATCGCTTCTGTTGAACGTAATGGCACGCGATTGGTTGGGGTTGTTTTTGGCGGGCGCACCGGGGCTTCGCGCAACAAGCATATGATTCACTTGCTGGATAAACAATTTGCCCGCGTTCCTGCTTTTAAAAAGCCTGACCTGCAACAGGTCAAAGCCCCGCCAAAACAGCTTAAAGTGCCGCCGAAAAAACCACGGGTTGTTAAGATTATCGCCGCCGAAGCCAAAACCCGCGCGAAATCACAACCTTTGCTGGAAACAGATTTGCCCAAATTGGAAGACCCGCCGCTGACCTTGCCAAGCGCTGCTTCCGAATGGGGGATTCAAGTTGGCAGTTTCAGCCGCCGCATCAATGCCCATATCGCGGCGCGTGACGCGCGTATGGCCGCCGCTGATTTCCTTGATTTGCAACCCGCTGAATTAAAGCCGGTCACCTATGGCAACCTAACGTTATGGCGGGTACAATTCCACGGCTTTGATGAACTTCGCGCCCGTGAAGCTTGTGTTGAATTATTGCAATCTGGCCTGTCTTGTATCGCCCTGCCTAAACCGCAAGTCTAACTACCGCTTTGGTCTTGATCAGCGGTTTTTGGTGCCCGTATCGCCAATCTCACCTTTTTGATAGGCTTCGTCTAAATCTTCCAATCCTTCGGGAAGCGGCATAAACCCTTGGTGGTCATGGGCATAAATTTGTCCGGCACAGGTCAAGCCGGAGGCATCATCAAGGGTGGCGGCTGAGATTGACAACCGCCCCGCGCCATCAGGGCGAAAGAACAGTGACGCCCCACAATTGTTGCAAAAGCCGCGTTCAGCAATCGGTGAGCTGCGATACCATTGCAATGTTGTTTCGGTGATCTTAACCTCATCTTCAGGGGCGGCGGTGGCGGCAATACTATTGCCGATGGTCTTCATGCAATCATAACAATGACAGACCAAAACCGGCCGCAGTTCAGCCGAAGTTTCATAGCGCACCCCGCCGCAATGGCACCCGCCTTGATGGATTTTCGCTGTTGTCATGCCGCTCTCCCTTCAGATGGCCTTACCCAAAATGACCGATATGACCGGATCCAATCGCCCCTCAAATTACGCTTGATTTTTGATTAATGTACGGTATTTTAGTAGATGATAATGTTATTTAGTGTAAAGCAATGAATGGGGTGTAGCATGACAAAATCTGATAAAAACGCAACCGTGAATACTGACCAAAAGGTCAGCGCGACCGTCACCCCCATCTCTTCATCAGAGGCTTTTAACAAAAC